>JASLCG010000117.1 GCA_030151885.1 Bacteroides sp. | reverse complement strand
TATTTTCAAGCTTTTTAATTTATTTGTAAGTGTTATGTACATTTACTCATGTGCCGATTTAAACTCTTCTAAGAAACGAGTATCGTTTTCAGAGAATAAGCGTAAGTCACTAACTTGATACTTCAGGTTAGTAATTCTTTCTATTCCCATTCCTAAGGCATATCCACTATAAACGTTACTATCTATGCCATTTGCTTCAAGAACGTTAGGATCTACCATACCGCAACCCAGAATCTCTACCCAACCAGTATTTTTACAGAATGGGCAGCCTTTTCCACCACATATATTACAGCTAATGTCCATTTCTGCACTAGGTTCTGTAAATGGGAAGTAAGAAGGGCGAAGTCTTATCTTTGTTTCACTTCCGAAAAGTTCCTTTGCAAAGTGCATTAGCACTTGTTTTAGGTCAGCAAAAGATACATTTTTGTCAATGTATAAAGCTTCTAGCTGATGGAAGAAACAGTGTGCTCGGTAGCTAATAGCTTCGTTTCTATAAACCCTACCTGGGCACATAATACGGATAGGAGGTTTTGCGTAGTCCATAACGCGAGTTTGTACAGATGATGTGTGTGTACGAAGTACTACATCAGGACGAGCTTCTATGAAGAATGTATCTTGCATATCTCTAGCTGGGTGTTCGGGTGGAAAGTTTAGGGCAGAGAATACATGCCAGTCATCTTCAATTTCTGGTCCTTCTGCAATACTAAAACCTAATCCAGCAAAAATATTGATAATTTCGTTCTTTACTAATGTAATAGGGTGCTTAGTACCTAATTTAATAGGGTATGGAGTACGAGTAAGGTCTATACCTTCTGTAGAAGAATCTGAAGTTTCAAATTGTTCTTTAAGAGTTGTAATCACTTCTTGAGTCTTATTTTTAAGCTCATTAAGTTTCATACCAACTTCTTTTTTTTGCTCGTTAGGAACCTCTTTTAACTCTTTCATTAATTGAGGTATCTGTCCCTTTTTGCTTAAATACTTAATACGTAATGCTTCAATCTCATCTGCATTCGTTGCTGTAAGTGCTTCAACCTCTTTTAGAAGTTGTTCTATTTTAGCTATCATATCTTCGCGTTCTTATTATGTTTTCTCAAAATATGTGCAAATATACAATATTATATACGATTTAGGTCGACTAAAACTTACTTTTCTAAATATATGCGTTATTATATCTGTATATATTACTCTAATAATGTATTCATTAAGTAACTAAATATTGTGTAATAGACTTTCTGTTATAATAAAACCGACTAGTTAATTTGAAGTTTACATGTGTTTTATGGTCGATCTATCTTGGTTAAGAGTGAGACTTTGTTCATTGCCGATATACCTCAAGTACGTTGCTGATATGCTTGAGGCATGTTGCCGACTAACTAGTGGTATGTCGGCGACTAACATTTAACACATCGGCACTATATAATGGGTTTGTTGATGTGTATATATAAAAAAAGCCTTACAATAAATGTAAGGCTTTTAGATAGACTTTTAATAAGAATCTATTTCTTAGGTTTGATATCCAGTTTTACTGGTTTAATCATATTTTCTGGTTTAAGAATTGTATCTAAGTCTTCTTTTGAAAGAATGTCATGTTCTAGTACTAATTCATAAACCCCTTTTCCTGTGGCAGCAGCTTCTTTTGCTATTTTAGTTGAATTTTTATATCCAATAACAGGGTTTAGTGCTGTAATAATACCAATACTACCTTTTACCTCAGACTCGCAGTGCTCAGCATTAGCAGTAATGCCTTCTATACAACGAATTCTTAAAGTGTCAAAGCCATTCATAAGAAGATCTGCAGACTCAAAACAACATTGAGCCATAACAGGTTCCATTGCATTAAGTTCCATTTGTGCTGCTTGACCAGACATGGTAACACATAAATCGTTACCAATTACTTTGTATGCAACTTGGTTGGCTACTTCAGCAATAACAGGGTTCACTTTACCTGGCATAATTGAAGAGCCAGGTTGTACAGCTGGAAGATTAATTTCATTAAAACCACAACGAGGTCCTGAAGATAGTAAACGTAAATCGTCACATATCTTATTGATTTTAACAGATACACGTTTCATTGCAGCAGAATAACCTACCATGCAAGAAGTGTCTGATGTAGCTCCTACTAAGTGATCTGCTAATTTAATGTTAAGACCTGTTATTTTAGCAAGTGCTGCAACACATTTTTCAGAGTACCCAGGTTCAGCACAGATTCCTGTGCCAATTGCTGTTGACCCCATATTTACAGTAAGTAGTTCTTCGGCAGCAAATTCTAAGTTTTTTATCTCATTTTGTAATATGTTTGCAAAACCTCCAAAAGTTTGACCTAGTGTCATAGGTACAGCATCTTGAAGTTGAGTTCTACCCATTTTAACTACGTGTTTGAACTCTTCAGCCTTTTGTTCGAAAGCTTTTATAAGTGCAGTAAAATGTTCTAGAAGTTTTTTATGAGTATAATATAGCCCAATATGTATAAATGTTGGGTAGGCGTCATTTGTTGATTGTGAGCAGTTTACATGGTCATTAGGTGAGCAGTATTGGTATTCACCTCTTTTGTGCCCCATGATTTCTAATGCACGGTTTGCAATCACCTCGTTGGCATTCATGTTGGTAGTGGTACCAGCACCACCTTGGATCATATCCACCGGGAATTGGTCTAGGTGTTTTCCTTCAATAATTTCATCACATGCTTTGATAATAGCATCAGCAAGCTCGTCAGACAATAGTCCAAGCTCTCTATTAGCCATTGCAGCCCCTTTTTTGGTAATACCAAAAGCTTTAACAAATAGAGGATATTGACAAACTCTAAACTGGCTAATAGGGAAGTTTTCTATCCCTCTTAACGTTTGTACACCATAAAGAGCCTCTTCTGGTACCTCTTTTGAGCCGATTAAATCGCTTTCAATACGCATCTTTTTAGTTTCCATAATTTACTTCATTCAATTTTTTATAATTGATACAATTTTATGATCTAAAACAAACTTAACAAATTATATCAATAGAAACCTTTATTATTAAAATAAAATAATATCGGTTGATGTTTTTAAAATATTAATCTATATTAGTGACGTTTTGTCTATTAAATAGCAATATTCTGTAAATATAAAGCTTTTTTGTTTACAAAGTGTCAATATATAATCGTTTTTAAGGTTGAAAAATGATATATTAATTTATGTTATTAATAGATTTGAGAATCACTCTAAAATTAAGAAAGGAGAAAGAAGAATGTTATTACAATTTGTATTTGTAATGGTCGCCATTATTATTGGGGCTCGAATGGGAGGAATTGGCCTCGGAGTTTTAGGTGGTCTAGGGCTGGCGATATTAACTTTTGGGTTTGGATTACAGCCAACATCGCCACCTATTGATGTTATGTTAATGATTGTGGCCGTTATTTCTGCTGCCTCGTGTATGCAAGCTGCTGGTGGTTTGGATTATTTAGTAAAGCCTGCTGAAAAGCTTTTGAGAAAAAATCCATCTAAAGTAGTTTGGTTAAGCCCTATGGTTACATACCTATTTACCGTTGTTGCTGGTACAGGTCATGTAGCGTATTCTATATTACCTGTTATTTCTGAAGTAGCGACAGAAACGAAAGTAAGGCCAGAACGTGCTTTAGGTATTTCGGTTATTGCTTCACAACAAGGTATTACAAGTAGCCCTATTTCTGCTGCAACAGTAGCTTTGCTAGGAATGTTAAGTGGTTATGGTATTTCGTTGATAGATATTCTAAAAGTTACTATTCCAGCTACTATTATTGGAATTTTATGTGGTGCACTTGTTTGTATTAAAAAAGGTAAAGAGTTGGCAGACGATCCAGAGTTTCAAAGAAGAGTAAAAGAGGGGCTGTTTAGTCAGGATAAAGTATCTACTACAGATGTTCAGAATCCGAAAAAAGCCTTAGCTTCTATCATTATCTTTATCTCTACAACAGTCTTAATAGTCTTATTTGGTTCTTTCGATGCTCTTCGTCCAGAGTTTATTATCGATGGAAAACCTGTTCTATTAGAAATGACAGAAATTATTGAGATACTAATGCTTTCTGCAGCAGGTCTTATTTTACTTACAACTAGAACAGAGCCTATTAAAGCAACTCAAGGATCTGTGTTTGCCGCTGGTATGCAGGCTGTAATTGCAATATTTGGTATTGCTTGGATGGGAGATACTTTTATTCATGGAAATCTAGACTTCTTAAAAGGATCGATTGAGAGTGTGGTAAGTAGCTACCCTTGGATGTTTGGTATAGCACTATTTGCTATGTCAATATTATTAAATAGTCAAGCTTCAACTACACGTGCTATGGTACCGCTAGGTTTAGCCTTGTCTATTAACCCTGTTATGATGATAGCGTTATTCCCTGCAGTTAATGGTTACTTCTTCATTCCTAATTACCCACCATTAGTTGCGGCTATAAACTTTGATAGAACAGGAAGTACTAAAATTGGTAAATACGTATTAAATCACTCCTTTATGTTACCAGGACTTGTAACTACGTTCGTCTCAGTATGTATGGGTATGATTTTAATTCACATTTACTTTTAAATATAAACCTTTAATTTAAAGACTTATGAAATTAAAAAGATTTAATTTAGTTGTTGCTATTTTAGCATTATCTTTTGTTAGTGTATTCGCTCAAAAGCCACGTGTTCATATCTTAGCAACAGGTGGAACTATCGCTGGTGTAGGTACATCGGCTACAGAAAGTAATTATACTGCAGGTCAGGTGGCTATTGGAACTTTACTAGATGCTGTGCCTGAAGTTAATGATGTGGCAAATGTAACTGGAGAGCAAGTTGTTAAAATCGGATCGCAAGATATGATGGACGAAGTTTGGTTAACTTTGGCAAATCGTATTAATGAATTATTTGCTAATGATGAGGTAGATGGAGTTGTTATAACCCATGGTACTGACACGATGGAAGAGACTGCTTATTTCTTAAACTTAACGGTAAAGAGTGATAAGCCTGTTGTACTAGTTGGTGCAATGTTTCCATCTACTGCAATGAGTGCAGATGGTCCTCGAAACTTGTTTAATGCTGTAGTTACAGCTGCCGATAAAGCATCGTTAGGAAAAGGTGTTTTATGTGTTATGGATGGTAGAATATTAGGAGCTCAAAGTGTTACAAAAACTCATACACTTGATGTTTCTACATTTAAATCGCCAAACGATGGAGCATTAGGTTACTTACATAATGGTAAAGTATTCTATAAAGTTGCACCTCTGAAAAAGCACACTACAGCTTCTGTTTTTGATGTGGCTGGACTTAAAAAACTACCAAAAGTAGGTATCCTTTACACTTATTCGAATGTTGATACTGATATGATTGCACCTATGTTGAAAAATGGCTACAAAGGTATAGTTCATGCAGGTCTAGGTAATGGTAATATTCATAAAAATATATTTCCTTCTTTAATCAAAGCTCGTAAAAAAGGTATTCAAGTAGTACGTTCTTCTCGTGTTCCTTTTGGCCCTACTACGCTTGATGCAGAGATTAATGATGCAGAATTTGAATTTGTTGCTTCTCAAGATCTTAACCCTCAAAAAGCAAGAATTTTATTAATGTTAGCTCTAACTAAGACTAACGACTGGAAGGAAATTCAATCGTTCTTTAATGAGTATTAATTACTGATAAAAGGAGAATATTATGAAAAAAATATTTTTACTAGCCTTAGGATTAGTGTCATTTGGAGCTGTACAGGCACAAGGAAATTCTGACACCAATCATTTTATGGCAGATGGAAAATCCTTATTTGAAGAGGTGGCTGGCATTAAGAAGAAGACTGATAAGTTTAATCTCTATCTTAACATGCAAGGTAGTGGAGACTTAAACTTTCAGGATGGTTTTGATGGAGGTGTATTCAAAATGCGTCAATTTCGTATTGAAGCTAAAGGACAAGTTACTCCATGGTTGTCTTACAGATGGAGGCAGAGGCTAAATCGTAGTAACGATGGTAGTAACATGTTGGATAATATGCCGACTTCAATTGATATTGCTGGTATTGGGTTACAACCTACAGAAAAATTCTCAATGTTTATAGGTAAGCAGTGTGCAGCCTATGGTGGTATAGAGTTTGACCTTAACCCGATTGAAATTTATGAATATAGTGATATGATTGAAAATATGAATAACTTCTTGACAGGTGTTAATTTTGGATATGCTATAACACCAAGACAAGAGTTAAATTTTCAAATCTTAAACAGTCGTAATGGTCAATCTGTAGAGGGATTTTATGGTATGCCTGTTGAGGATTCTAAGATGCCTCTTGTATATACGCTGAATTGGAATGGTAACTTCAAAGATGTATTCTTTACACGTTGGTCTATATCGCATATGACCGAGGCTAAGAAAAACGATATGTTTTATCTAGCTTTAGGTAACCAATTAAAACTTGGTAAATTTGATGGCTTTTTTGATTTTATGTATTCAAAAGAGGACCTAGACCGTAAAGGAATTATGACAGGTATTTACAACTTGAATAATGAAGATGGAAGCTTGCATAATCCTGGTGCAAAATATATGTCGATGGTGATGAAGTTAAATTACCATATAACTCCTAATTGGAATGTCTTTGTAAAAGGGATGTACGAAACAGCTTCGATGCCTAAGCAAGATTATCTAATAGGAGCTAATGAGATAGTGAAGGGGAAATATAGAACATCTTTAGGTTACTTTGGTGGACTTGAATATTACCCAATGGCAGATGGTAATTTACACTTTTTCTTAACCTATGTAGGTAGAGATTATAAGTTTACTGATAAAGCTAAAGCCTTAGGATTGAGTAATTATAATACAGATAGAGTTTCTATCGGTTTTATTTACCAATTACCAGTGTTTTAATAGATACTGATAATGGTTAAAGTTTTATTTTAGGTATATTGAAAAGGTCTTCTGTAAATTATTATAGAAGACCTTTTTATAAATATACACTTTTAGTTGGTTCTTTTTTGTACTGAGTAAGAGTTGTTTGCTATCTTTTAGATGTATTAAAATGCTATTTATGATAATAGTACTATGGAAAAGTTTGTAATTAATGTGCTATCTATTATCTTTGCAGGCTTAATAAAAATTCTATTTTTCTTATAAATATACACGTTTGCTCTGTGCAGATACTCCTATTGCTCTAAGTATAGTGTTGTTTTACTAACATCGATTTAAAAAGAATAAAACCACAAATATTGATTATATAATGAAACAAAGTCTAAGACTTGCATTAACATGCGTATTAGTAAGTACGTCTTTATTAAGTGCATCTTTTTCGCAAGAAGCACAAACCTATAAAGGAGTACAGGGTTATTTAAACGATGATACTTCTCTATTTGAAGATGTAACAGGAATTAAGAAGAAGACCGATAAGTTTAATCTATTTCTTAATATTAAAGGTAGTGGAAATGGCTATAGTGAAGGTGGTAAATTTGTGCAAGGCAAGTTTCAAATGGATGAACTTCGGATTGAAGCTAGAGGAGACTTGAATTCATGGCTATCTTACAGGTGGAGACAGAAGCTTAATGTTTCGAATGACGGTAGTAAAATGATTGATAATTTGCCTACTTCAATAGATTATGCTAGTATCTCGGTTCAGTTAAATGATAAACTATCATTAGGTATAGGTAAGCAAGGTGTTGCGTATGGTGGTGTTGAGTACGATTTAAATCCTATTCATGTATATGAATACTCTGATTTTACGTCGCACTTAATAGGTTTTACTACTGGTGTAAAACTGGTATATCAAGTTGATGAAAATCAGGAGTTAGACTTTGAAATAACAAATAGTAGAGAGCTAAAATCTATTAAAGAGGTTTATGGTGTTGAGTTAGAGGATGCAAAACTTCCTTTTGGCTATAACTTGTTGTGGAGTGGAAACTTCAATGATATATTTATACCCAAATGGTCTATCTCTTATAAAAGCCTAGCTAAAAGTAAACATGCTTTTATTGTTGCATTAGGAAATGAATTCAATTTAGGTAGGTTTAATATTTACTACGATTTGATGTACTCGAGGGAGCAATTAGATCCAAAATCTGTTATGTTTAATATTTTCAATAATGGCGGTGTAAACTCCGATGAAGGGTTTGTAAATACTCCATCGGAATATTTAACTAATATTGTAAATGTAAATTACAGGCTGTCTGATAATTGGAGCCTTTTTACAAAAGGAGTTTTTGAGTTATCAGGAGTTTATAAAAATGGGTCTTTTAAGAGGGCTAATTCTGTTAATAATGAGGTGGTACAGTTTAATAAAGGGTTGTATAGTAGGAGCTGGACTTATTTAGCTGGGGTAGAGTATTACCCATCTAAGAACTCTAATTTACACTTCTTTTGTTATTATGCAGGTAAGTATTACAACTATAAGCAAATTGCAAAACAAATGGGAAATGAAAATAATAGAACAAGTAAGTTCTCTGTAGGATTTTCTTATTTATTACCCATGTTTTAATCGTCTTTTAAAAGCTAAAATGATATGTCGAAGAGGGTAGTTGTTATTTTTTACAACAATCCTCTTTTTCGCATACCATGTTTTTACAAACACCAAAACGCTCTGTTTGGTGTGTATGATTACTCGGCTCTACATGAACAATGATATCGTATACATAATCTATTTTTTGCTTTATACTTTGTTCTACACAGCTAGCTATTTGGTGAGCATCGAATAACGAGATTTTACCATCTACTTCAATGTCTAGCGAGATTAGATACATGTTACCTATCTGCCTAGACCTTACACGGTGTGGGTTCTCTGCACCTGGAACAAGCTCTACAGCTTCAAATATCTTTTTATATATGGCCTCGTCTTGAACGCCATCCATAAGCTCTACATTAGAATCTTTGAATATATCAATGGCAGATTTGATAATTACAAGGCTGATAATTAAACCAGTAATAACATCAAGAATAGGGAGGTTTAGCACATAAGTGAAAGCTAACCCAAGTAATACACTGACAGATATAAGCACGTCATTTCTCATGTTAATAGCATTTGCTATAATGAGTGAACTTTGTGTTTTTTTGCCTTTTTTATACTGATATAATGCAAGTAGAAGTTTACCTATAATAGAGAATATTGTAACATAAATAGCTAGATAATTGGGTAGTTCTCGTGACTCTCCAGATAGCAGTGTGTGCATAGAAGAAAAGAACATTTGAACTCCTGCATAGAATATAATCAGAGAGAGGGTTTTAGTAGCTATGCCTTCTGCTTTTTTGTATCCATATGGATACTTGGTGTTGGGAGGTCTTTTTACAATATTCGCTGCAAAAATCATAACAATTGATATTACCACATCAGTAGCAGAGTCAATACCATCGCTTAAAACAGCTATACTACCAGCAAATACACCTACAATAATTTTGGCTAAAGAGAGTATAAGGTTACCAATAGCACTAATCCATGAGGTTCTGATTAATGTTTTCTCGATTTGTTTATTATTCATCTCTAGCCTAATTTAACTTAAAAAGGTTTTTACTTTCTCTAATTATTTTGGACGGGCAAATATAAGTCTCTTATCTTAAGATTACTAATAAATCTAAGAATGTTTAACATAGCTATGTTGGTATGAAAATATAAGAAATGTATGCTTCATGCTATTTATAACATATTATCTTTGTGTACAAGGGGTGTTAGTGTCGTATACTAAACCTTTTAAAGATATAAGGTGTTCTATCTATGTAATAATAGATATCCACTAGTTTGGAGTAGACGAACAAAATGGTTTCGAATTCTGTTATTGAAGTAAATAAAAATAAAAACAGTGTTTACAATTAAATAATTAATTATTTGATTGTAGCTTAAAATAGTTAGGAAATTATGCAAAATAAAACGAACATTGGGCTAATTGGTTTGGCTGTAATGGGTGAGAACTTAGCTCTAAATATGGAGAGTAGAGGCTGGAATGTATCAGTATATAACCGAACAGTGCCTGGTATTGAAGAAGGTGTTGTAGATCGCTTTGTAGAAGGAAGGGCTAAAGGTAAAAATATTCAAGGATACAATGATATAGCAGAGTTTGTTGCATCTATAGAAACTCCTCGTAAAATAATGATGATGGTTCGTGCGGGTAGTCCTGTCGATGAGCTTATGGATCAATTATTTGCACATTTATCTCCAGGAGATATTTTAATTGACGGAGGTAACTCTAACTTTGAAGACACTGATAGACGTGTTAAAGTGTCGGAAGCTAAAGGCTTTAGATTTGTTGGAGCTGGTGTTTCTGGAGGTGAAGAAGGAGCTCTTAATGGTGCAGCTATTATGCCTGGTGGCTCAAAATCTGCATGGCCTGAAGTGAAACCAATACTTCAAAGTATTGCAGCTAAAGCAGATGATGGTACCCCTTGTTGTGAGTGGGTTGGGCCTGGTGGATCTGGACACTTTGTGAAGATGATTCATAATGGAATTGAGTATGGTGATATGCAGCTTATTGCAGAATCATACTGGGTTATGAAGAACTTATTAGATTTGAACAATGATGAGCTATCTGATGTGTTTGCTGGATGGAACAAAGGAAGATTAAGTAGCTATCTTGTTGAAATTACAACAGAAATTTTAAAGCATAAAGATAAAGAAGGCAATTACTTAATTGATAAAATTCTAGATGTAGCTGGCCAAAAAGGTACAGGTAAATGGTCTGTTATCAACTCTATGGAGTTAGGAATGCCGTTAGGATTAATTGCATCGGCTGTATTTGAAAGAAGCTTATCTGCTCAGAAAAATGTGAGAGAAGAAGCTGCTGGTCTATTCCGTGAGAATAAAGAGCACAATAACTACAATAATGCAGATATGCTAGAGGATGTTGAGGCTGCACTATATGCATCTAAATTAATGTCTTATGCTCAGGGATTTGCTGTGCTTCAAAAGGCTTCTGACGAGTTTGATTGGAACTTGAACTTAGCTTCTGTAGCTCGTATGTGGAGAGCTGGATGTATTATCCGTAGTGCTTTCTTAAATAAAATAGCTGAGGCTTATGAAGCTAAAGAAAAACCGAAACATTTACTATTTGCTCCATACTTTAGAGAAGAGGTTAAGCAGTTATTGTTTGGTTGGAAGCACCTGGTATCTCATGCATTACGTGAAGAGTTGCCAATACCAGCATTCTCTTCTGCTTTAAATTATTACTACTCTTTGACTTCTAGTCTTTTGCCTACAAATATGGTGCAGGCTCAACGTGATTATTTTGGAGCACATACTTTTGAAAGAGTTGATAAACCACGTGGAGAGTTTTTCCATGAGAATTGGACGGGTAAAGGCGGAGATACAAAGTCTGGTACTTATAACGTTTAAAAAAGAGAGCTATGAAGAAAACTGAAAATATTGCGAAGCATCCATTAGTTATTGTAATTTTTGGAGCTTCTGGAGATTTAACGAAAAGAAAGTTAATGCCTGCACTTTATACGATACATAGAGAAGGACGTATAAAACAGGATTATAAAATAATTGGAGTTTCAAGAACGATGTATTCTGACGAAAGTTATAGAGAGTACATAAAAGAGAATCTTCATGAGTTTGTAAAAGAGAATGAGCTGGATAATAAAGTCCTTGATGACTTTATTACGCACCTGCATTATGAGTCTATGGAGATGGGCGATGGTGCAGAGAAAGAGTATGAGAAGTTGAGAGCTCGTATACAAGGTTTAGCAGGAGAAGGTGTTGAGTTAGATAATTTGCTATTCTACTTATCTACACCTCCTTCATTGTATAATCAAATACCTGTAAACCTTAAAAAGGTGAAATTAAATACAAAAGGTTCTCGTTTGATTGTGGAGAAACCTTTTGGTTATAGCTTGGAGACTGCTCAAAAACTAAATAAGGTGATTAACACCGTATTTAAAGAAGATCAAATTTACCGTATAGATCACTTCTTAGGAAAAGAAACAGCACAAAATATGCTAGCTATGCGTTTTGCAAATGGAATTTTTGAACCATTGTGGAACCGTAATTATATAGACTATGTTGAGGTTTCTTGTATGGAGAGTATTGGTATTGAAGGACGTGGAGGCTTTTATGATAATACAGGTGCTTTAAGGGATATGTTGCAAAATCACTTAATACAGCTTGTAGCATTGACAGCAATGGAGCCACCTGCAGTATTTAATGCTGAGAACTTCCGTAATGAAATAGCGAAAGTATATAACTCTCTTATCCCTCTAACCCAAGAAGATTTGGATGAGCATGTAGTAAGAGGACAGTATATAGAGAATGGCAATAAAATAGGTTATAGAGATGAGAAAGGTGTTGCTCCTGACTCTAGAGCTGAAACTTATGTTGCTATGCGTATTGGTATTGCTAACTGGCGTTGGTCTGGTGTACCTTTCTATTTAAGAACTGGTAAACAGATGCCAAGTAAAGCTACCGAAGTAGTTATTCATTTTAAACCGACGCCACATCAGATGTTCCATTGTGATGGTAATTCTTGTCCATCTCCTAATAAACTAATATTACGTATATCTCCTAATGAGGGTACTGTATTAAAGTTTGGTATGAAAGTGCCTGGTTCTGGTTTTAATATTAAACAGGTGGAAATGGATTTTGCTTACGATAGCTTAGGAGGATTGCCAACTTCTGATGCATATTCTCGTCTAATTGAAGACTGTATAAATGGAGATCAGACTCTATTTACTAGAATTGATGCTGTTGAGGCTTCTTGGAAATTCTTTGATCCAGTATTAAATCACTGGGAAAATAATCCAGAAGTTCCTTTATATGGATATCCTGCAGGTACATGGGGACCGATTGAAAGTGAAGAAATGATGAAAGAACATGGTGCAGAGTGGAGTAAACCAACTAAAAATTTAGTGAACTCTGACCAATATTGTGAATTGTAATGAAATTAAAGATTTTTAAAACAGCTACAGAAACAGCTACAGCATTAATTGAGCGTATTGAAGAACTTATGAGTTTAGATACTTCTAAGAATTATCATATCGCTTTTAGTGGAGGATCAACTCCAGCACTAATGTTTGATGTTTGGGCAAATGAGTATAAAGATTCAACAGATTGGAAACGACTGTTTATTTACTTTGTTGATGAACGAGCCGTGCCACCTGAAGATTCTGATAGTAACTATGGAATGATGAAAAAGCTATTGCTTGATCATGTGCCTATGAAGGAGAGCCAGATATTTAGAATTCATGGAGAACTAGATCCTATAGAAGAGGCTGAAGCGTATTCAAAGATTTGTCTGTCAAAGATGCCTTCTGTAAATGGTTTTCCTCAATTTGATTTGGTCTTGCTAGGTGCAGGCGATGATGGCCATACATCATCAATATTTCCAGGTCAAGAAGAGCACTTAACATCTGCCGAACCTTTTGTTGCTGCCTATAATCCTTATAGTGGACAGAAAAGAATAGCTATGACGGGTAATACAATTATTAATGCCAAAAAGATTATATTCTTAATAACAGGCAAGAATAAGGAAGATGTAGTAGCAGATATATATTCTTCTGGAGATACAGGGCCAGCAGCATATGTTGCACATCACTCTACAAATGTTGAATTGTTCATTGATGAGTCTGCTAGTTCTAAATTAAAATAAATATTAAAAGCCAAAGCTCTTTAAGGGCTTTGGCTTATTTTGTAAAAAAGGACTAAGTATTTCATAATTAGTGAGTCAGATTAGTTCTGGCTGTGTTTTCTATTTAGATTTTATTTTCAAGACATTTAGTTTTATATTTAATGAAATTTAAAACAGGTAGTTTTTTACCACTTATTTTGTTTTTATTAAATTATATTAATAGTTTTGCTTAAGTTAATAACAGATTTATATAAAACTATATGAAAAAAGCGGTATTAAAAGTCTGGAATTTTTATATTGAAGGATTTAAAGCCATGAAATTAGGTAAGGTTTTATGGACTATAATTTTAATAAAGTTGATTGTTATGTTTTGTATCTTGAGACCTTTTTTCTTTCCAAGATACATTGCTACACATGCTGAAGGTGAACCTACAGAATTTGTGGCAGATGAACTTATTGATAGAGGAGACTCAGGATTATAAAAAAGATAGAGTAATTTTAAATTTTTATTAAAACATAAATGTATGATTGCGAGTATTGATACTTCATTGATTGATTGGTCTAGAGCACAATTTGCTCTAACCGCTATGTATCACTGGATCTTCGTGCCATTAACACTTGGTTTGGCTGTAGTGATGGGGATAATGGAAACTGTGTACTACAAAACAGGAAATGTGTTTTGGAAGAATGCAGCTAAATTTTGGATGAAACTTTTTGGAATAAACTTTGCTGTAGGTGTTGCAACAGGCTTGATTCTAGAGTTTCAATTCGGTACAAACTGGAGTAATTATTCTTGGTTTGTAGGTGATATTTTTGGTGCGCCATTAGCTATTGAAGGTATTGTTGCCTTCTTTATGGAAGCTACTTTTATTGCGGTAATGTTCTTCGGTTGGAACAAAGTAAGTAAAGGTTTCCACTTAGCTTCAACATGGTTAACAGGTCTTGGTGCTACTATATCTGCTTGGTGGATTCTAGTTGCAAATGCTTGGATGCAAAACCCAGTTGGTATGGAGTTTAATCCAGATACTGTACGTAATGAAATGGTTGACTTTTTAGCAGTAGCTTTTTCTCCATCAGCAGTTAATAAATTTTTCCATACAGTATTGTCTGGTTGGGTATTAGGAGCTGTTTTTGTTGTAGGTATTAGTGCTTGGTTCCTATTTAAAAATAGGAATAAAAAGTTTGCAATGGAAAGTATGAAGATTGGTGCTATTTTTGGATTAGTGTCATCTTTATTAATTGTTTTTACAGGCCACACTTCTGGTGGTAATATTGCTAAAACACAACCAATGAAATTGGCTGCTGTTGAAGGACATTATTTTGGCGAAAATAAAGC
The DNA here is from genome assembly GCA_030151885.1 of Bacteroides sp. Lineage (GTDB taxonomy): Bacteria > Bacteroidota > Bacteroidia > Bacteroidales > Bacteroidaceae > Bacteroides_E. The sequence continues at coordinate 2,469 of JASLCG010000117.1, read as the reverse complement.
TGGTATTTCTGTGTTTGGCATTTTAAACCCTGCTAAAAAGACTTATGATGATGGGGTAGATCCATTTATTTTTAACATTAAAGTTCCTGGAATGCTATCTATTTTAGCGAATAATTCAATTGATAGTTTTGTTCCTGGTATTAAAGATGTTATTGAAGGTGGGTATGAATTACCTGATGGATCTTTAGCTCTTTCTGCTGAAGAAAAGATGCAAAGAGGTAAAATTGCAATTACTTCATTAGCAAAATATAGAGCTGCTAAAAAAGAAGGTGATTTAGAAGCAGCTGATTTTTATTTGAAAAAATTAAGAGATAACGACGCTTACTTTGGATACGGTTATATTAAGGATGTTAATGAATTAGTACCTAATGTGTCTATTAACTACTATGCATTTAGAGCAATGGTAGGCTTAGGTTTTTACTTTATACTATTCTTTATTGTAGTTATTTTCCTTGGTTATAAGAAAGATTTGTCAAATTATAAGTGGTTACACTGGGTTGCAATGATTACTATTCCTTTCGGATACATTGCGAGTCAGGCAGGTTGGATTGTTGCTGAAATGGGACGTCAACCATGGGCAATTCAAGATATGCTTCCACTGAATGCTGCAATATCTAAATTAAATGTTGGTTCTGTACAGACTACATTTATGATTTTCTTATTAATATTTACAATTATGCTTATTGCAATGATTGGTATTATGAGAAAAGCGATTGGTAAAGGTCCTGAAGAAGAGATTAAATAAGAAGGACTGAGCTATTAATTTCAAATAATTCGAAAAAATAATAACTATGGATAATTATATATTTTTACAACATTACTGGTGGGCAGTAGTTTCTCTTCTTGCAGGAATATTAGTGTTTTTACTATTTGTGCAAGGCGGTAACTCTATGATTTTCTCTCTCGGTAAAACAGAGGATGAAAAGCGTATGATGATAAACTCTACCGGCCGTAAATGGGAGTTTACGTTTACTACTCTAGTAACATTTGGAGGCGGTTTCTTTGCTTCATTTCCATTATTTTATAGTACTAGTTTTGGTGGTGCTTATTGGCTTTGGATGATTATACTTTTTAGCTTTGTACTTCAAGCAGTTAGTTATGAGTTCCAAAATAAGGCTGGTAACCTACTAGGTGTTAAAACATACAGAATATTTTTAGTAATAAATGGTATCTTAGGTCCTGTATTATTAGGTGGTGCAGTTGCAACATTCTTCACAGGTTCTAATTTTGTTGTTGAAAAAGACAATATTATTGGATTAGCAGGTGAAGGTTTTCAACCTGTAATTAGCTATTGGGCAAATGCTAGCCATGGATTAGATGCTTTATTAGATCCTTGGAATGTTGTACTAGGATTAGCAGTGTTTTTCTTGGCTAGAATTTTAGGAGCTCTTTATTTCTTGAATAACATTGACAACAAACCTTTTAACGATAGATGTAGAAAATCACTAGTGCTTAACACTGGTTGTTTCTTAATATTTTTCTTAGCATTTGTTATCTATGTATTACTTAAAGCAGGTTATGCTGTAGATCCTGAAACAGGTGTGATATCAATGGTTCAATATAAATACTTCTTTAACTTGATAGAAATGCCTCTTGTATTGGCTGTATTTTTATTAGGAGTTGTAGGTGTATTATTTGGTATTGGTGCAAGTATCTTTAAATCAGGTTATAATAAAGGAATTTGGTTTGCTGGTATTGGTACTGTGCTTACAGTATTTGCATTGTTCTTAGTTGCTGGCTATAATAATACAGCATATTACCCATCAAATGTTGATATTCAAGGGTCACTTACTTTAGCAAATAGCTGTTCAAGTATGTTTACTCTTAAAACAATGACTTATGTGTCGTTCTTAGTTCCATTTGTATTAGCATATATTTATGTTGCTTGGAAAAAAATCGACTCTAAGAAAATTGATATTGAAGAGATATCGGATAAGAATAATCATGCATACTAAGTAGCTGATTACACTCTATTATAATATACTAAAAGAGGAAAGTCTAATTAGACTTTCCTCTTTTTTATTTATTAACTCAGAATAGAGCCATTTCTATTGAATATATAAAAAAAGTTGCATTATAGCAGTGTATAATGCAACTTGAATAACTCGATACTAATTAACCTTATTGATTGGTTTTTTAGCTATAAATGCTCTAATATTATCTTGTAATATCTTCATAAGTCTTGTTCTAGCTTCAAAACTAGCCCATGCTATGTGAGGGGTTATATAACAGTTACTCACTTTTAACAAAGGATTGTCTGCTTTTGGTGGCTCTTGACACATAACATCTATGCCTGCAGCATAGATAATATTATTTGTTAAGGCTTCGGCTAGATCGGCTTCATTTATAAGTGGTCCTCTGCTAGTATTAATTAGAATAGATGTGGGCTTCATAAGAGCAAGTCTACGCTTATCTACCATGTTTTTGGTGTTATTTGTATACGGACAGTGTAAACTAACAATATCAGCC
>JASLCG010000112.1 GCA_030151885.1 Bacteroides sp. | reverse complement strand
GTGCTACTGTACACACTAATCCTATATTCAAGTGGTTGGTTAATAGGATGTATCGCTTATTACTATTTCCAAAATCACAGAAGCTGTTATAAGAGTTAAGAATATTGTTAGATGTATAATCACCTAAGAAGTAGTTATCGTGTATATCTAGATTATTCTTAACAATGGCTTGTTGTATTTCTTCAGCTTTTTTATCTTGTAAGTAATTGGGCATAACTTCTGCTGTAAACTGATAAGCTATTTTTAGCATTTCCCATTTGTTGTAAAGTATATTACTAGATGTTTTCATGAGCCTAATTCCTTTCTTATTAAGTAAGTTAATTTGTTACAAACAGTCTGTATATCAGTATGTTGTTTTTATATCTATAAATAAGTAGTATGTAAGCCTCTATAATCCTCCAGACTTTCTATATATAAAATATATACGTTTAAAAGATTACTTTATAAAATGGTAAATTAAAAAGTGTTATTTATAGTGTTTATGTTATATATGTGAAGATTATAGCGTCTTTTTGTAAAAGAAACGTCATAAGAGCTTAAATAAAAGAGGCATTACTATTTAATAGTAATGCCTCTTTTACTGTGAGTATTATATATTACATGTATGTAGAGTCGTAATAGTCATAACTATTTGAAGGAGTCAATAGTACTAAAAATAGTATCCATATTAGAATTCCAATTGCGGCAAACACAACAGAGAGAATAATCCATGTCTTCGCATTCTTAGATGCCTTTTCTGCTCCGATATAGTCTTTTAAGTAGAATTTTTTCTCTACTTGAGAGCTGTAAATCAATGCAACGATCCCGAAAGGCAGGCAGCAGAAAATAGTTGCAAGTAAAGCTTGTATAAGCCAGTTTTTAGGGGGTATTTGTCCAAAAAAAGGGTCTGTACTAGCTTTGTTGTGCAAATAGTTTGATGTTTTATCTTGGCAACTTGTAAGGTTCTCTTCTTTAACAGTATTTGGTAAGGCGGGTGGGACGTCTTCAAATAGAGTTTGTAATTCATCTACTTCACTTGCTGTTATCCACTCGGGCAGACCTTTATACCAAATTAAAGTCTCTTTTGTAATCTCTTTATTTGTTAACTCATCTAAAGAATAAGGTCCAAATCTTTCATTGTCTTTCGCGTAATAATATTTACTCATATCATCTGTTCTAAGTTTCTATACTGTATTATGATTCTACTCTTCATCCAAGCAGCCATAATAAAATGCTTACCTAAGCAAAGTTAACAGAACTTTCTTTTTATTCATAACAAGAAACTAGTTAATGCGTACAATACTTATCATATTTTACTTATAGTATCTGCTGTTTAGTGTATAGCAATTTGTTAGAAGTCGAAAATATTTCTAACAACCCAATATAAAATTATTATAGTTAAGATGATTAGAATGGCAGTGTATCCGCAAAAGAACTTTCTTAACTTTAAAATAGTAGTACTACTGCTTCTTTTAAGAGCGTTTAGAGTTAATACAATAAAAATATAAGGAATACTTAACACTAGTAATGGGTTACATGTAAAAGCGCTGGATATATTAAAGTGCAGCAGCTGATGAATAGCTCTTTGAGATCCACAACCAGGACAATAATAACCAGTTAGTGCTCGTAGTGGGCACCTTGGAAAAAGATTTGTTGCTGGGTCCAATATAATGTACACACCAACGATTATAACAAAAATAAGTATTAAAACTGCATATGTAATATATTTCGATTTATTATAATTAGATCTGTTTTGAGACATAGAACCTTTTTAATTTATATTGAAAGAATGTATGAGCTATAGCTTGCTTTTAGTAAAAGTAAGTACTTTTTCTGTATCTTTGATTCATAATTGCTACTTATATCAAGAAAATACTATTGATATTTAAGGAGAGTGTAGTAACAATTTACAACTAGAATTTGTTACTAAAACAAAGATTGTTAAAGAAAAACTAAAGATATGGCTTATAAATTATTGGTATTAGACGTAGATGGTACGTTGTTAAATAGCGAAGGAGTTATAACCAAACGTACAAATTCTGTAATCCGTAAAGCTTTACAAACAGGCACTACCATTGTACTGGCGTCTGGAAGGCCCATGCATGGTTTAATTCCCATAGCAAAAGAATTAGACTTACATCGCTATGGAGGGTATATCATAGCTTATAATGGTGCTGAAATATTCGATCTTAAATCAGAAAAGATAATTTATGATAAAACTATAGATAAAAGTGTCTTCCCTTTTATGGAGAAGGAGGCTGATAAACTAGGTGTTGGTATATTTACTTACTCTGAAGATAAAGTTATTACAAACCATATTAATAATCCTTATATAGTGAGGGAAGCCAATATCAACAACATGGCTCTAGTGGAGGCTAAACCACTGACAGATGTGGTGCATTTCAATCCTAGAAAAGCTGTACTTGTTAATGATAAAGAGGAAGAGATTACTAGACTAGAAAAAGATTTTAAAGCTAGGTTGGACGGTACTATGAATGTATTTAGAACAGAGCCTTATTTCTTAGAAATAGCACCAAATGCTACTGATAAGTCTAGTGGATTGAGCGTACTATTAGATAAGCTAAATATAGGGATTGCAGATGTTATGGCTGTTGGTAATGGTGCTGCAGATTACTCAATGCTTCAGATGTCGGGTTTTGGGGTTGCGATGGGGAATTCTAGTGACTCTATAAAACGTTGTGCTGATGTTGTAACATTATCTAATGACGAAGATGGTGTAGCAGATGCTATTGAGAAATATATTTTATCACAAATAAAATTATCAGAAATAAATTTAGACCTACTAAATAAGCGTAGCGAACATGCTTTAATGGGTAATTTAGGTATTCAGTACACTTATGCTGCTGATGGTAGGGTAGAGGCTACTATGCCTGTTGATAAGAGAACTAGACAACCTTTCGGTATTTTGCATGGCGGAGCTACATTAGCTTTAGCAGAAACTATTGCAGGTTTAGGTTCAATGATGCTTGCTGCTCCAGACGAAATGGTTGTAGGGATGCAAGTAAGTGGAAATCATATCTCTTCTGCCCATGAAGGGGATACTGTAAGAGCAATAGCTACTATAATTCATAGAGGTAGGTCTTCACATATATGGAATGTGGATGTATTTACTTCTACTGACAAGCTTGTTTCATCCATTCGTGTAATGAATAGTGTTCTGAAGAAAAGATGATAGAGTTTACGAAAGAAGAGAAAGAAATTATCAATTTACTGATAGATAAGAAACAGCTATTTGTACTTTTTAAAATGCCAGGGCATTCAAAAATTCACTTTAGAATGCAGTCTGTCGGAGATCCTGAACTTTTTTATGATTTGGCAGATCTTAATAGCAAATCAGGTTTTGTAATAGCTCCTTTTGATATTAGTAGGTCCTATCCTGCTGTACTATTAAAGCCTGATACTTACAAATTACCCTCTAAAGAACAGCTATTTAAACTTGAAAGTAGATACTCTAATTTTAATGATGGTAGTACTTCTATAAGTAGTTCTGTTTTAAGTGCTTCGATACATGAAGAATATGAAGCATATGCTAGTACATTTGAACTATTTAAAGATGAATTGTCCAAAACAAGTTTACAAAAGCTAGTCTTATCAAGAACTTCGGAGCACTTTTATGAAAATCTATCTGTTGCGGATGCTTATGAAAAAGCTTGCTGCTCATATCCTAATGGGTATGTTTATTTAGTATATACGCCAAGTACGGGGCTTTGGATGGGTAGTACTCCTGAAATTTTGCTAAAAGGTGATGGCTCTATGTGGCATACTGTAGCATTGGCTGGAACCCAAAAGCACCATGAAGGTGTAGTTGTTTGGGATAAGAAGAATCAAGAAGAACAGGCTATCGTAGAGAGATATGTTAAAAAACAGTTGGAAGATTTTGGGGTAAACCCTTATGTTATAGGTCCTAAAAATATAAGGGCTGGAAAACTATTGCATTTAGTGAGCTATTTTAATTTTACTATGCAGGAGAATAAAAATATAGGAGAGCTGCTAAAAAGTCTTCACCCTACACCTGCTGTGTGTGGGTTACCTAAAGAAGAAGCTTTTAAATTTATAGTTGAGACAGAATCTCATGATCGGAAATATTACTCAGGATTTATAGGAGATTTACTTCCTGCTGGGGAAACCAATATATACGTAAACTTACGTTGCATTCATATTGAACCATCGTCATATACTTTATATGCAGGAGGCGGAATTCTAACATCCTCCGAAGTAGATCAGGAATGGGAAGAGACTGTAAATAAAATGGATACAATAAAATCTATACTGAATTAATAATTTAAGACAAAGTATGAAATTAATTAGGCTGTATTACAAGTTAAGTTATATGGCCTAATTTATATTACGTTGTAGTTTGGTATATCTTAGTGGTTTTGTTGAATTAACTTTTATAAAGTAAGTTGTGTATATACGATACTTGATTTATCGTTCAATACGAAACTTATTTGTAAATTTACACAGAAGCCTTCGAACGAGCTTATAGCTAGTTTTAATTAAGGCTATAGAATTATAATTGTAAACTAAAATATGTATTCAGATAAAAAAAGTGTTTTGCAGCTTGTGGCACTCTTAAAGGCACACAATGTCCGTCAAATAGTACTTTGTCCAGGTAGTAGAAATGCTCCTATTGTACAGTCTATTAGTAACGATTCTTATTTTAAGTGTGTATCTGTAACAGATGAGCGTAGTGCTGGGTATGTAGCTATGGGTATGGCTCTTAATGGTGGAAAACCAGCTGCTGTTTGTTGTACGTCTGGCACAGCACTTTTAAACATTCATCCTGCTATAGCTGAAGCATACTATCAGCAAATTCCATTAGTTGTAATATCGGGAGATAGACCAGTGTCTGCTATTGGTCAAATGCAAGGGCAAACTATACCACAGGCTAATGTTTTTCAGGGTTTAGTGAAGATGTCTGTAAACCTTCCAGAAGTAAATTCTGAAGCAGAAGAATTATACTGTAATAGGTTGGTTAATGAGGCCTTATTAGCTTTATATCACCATGGTAGAGGACCTGTACATATAAATGTGCCTATTTCTGAACCATTATTCAATTTTAGTATAGATGAATTGCCAAAAGTGCGTGTTATAAAACGCTTTGTAGGATTAAATGAGTATAATAACAACTTTGAGGAGGAGATATCTCGTATAAATCTTTTTACGCAACGTATGGTTGTTGCTGGACAAGAAATGATGATTTACCTCTTTGATAAAGAGACTGAACGAACTTTGTCTAAAAACTTTGTTTGGCTGTCAGAATATATGGGTAATCAAACAACTCCAACTACTCCAATTCATAACTTTGATACTATGCTTTATGCTATGGGAGAGGAGGAGCAAAAGAAATATAGTCCTGATTTATTAATCACTTATGGTGGACATATTGTATCTAAGCGTCTAAAAGAGTATTTAAAAAAATATCCACCTAGAGAGCATTGGCATGTAGCAGCTGATGGGAAAGTAGTAGATACTTATGGATGTTTAACAACGGTATTTGAAGTGTCTCCTTTTGAGTTCTTGGAAAAGATAGCTCCTTATATTATTAATAGAAAAGGGATACCAAACTATATAAATGCTTGGGTTAATCGTGCTAAAACAATATCAGAACCAAATCTTCCATATTCTAGTATAGGAGTTGTAGGAGCTTTGATACGCCGAATCGGGGATAGTTCTGTATTACATTTGGCTAACAGCTCGGTTGTTCGGTATGCACAACTGTATAATGTATCAAAAAATGTTGAAATTTGCTGTAATCGTGGAACTTCTGGAATTGAGGGATCGTTGTCAACGGCGATTGGTTATGCGCAGAAATCGGATAAATTAAACTATGTCTTGATTGGTGATTTGAGCTTTTTTTACGATATGAATGGTGTATGGAGTAGAAATTATGGTTCAAACTTTCGAGTATTATTAATAAATAATTCAGGAGGAGAGATATTTAAAGCTCTGCCAATGAATCTTACTGATACAGCACAGCGTTATGTTACTGCATACCATCAAACAAAAGCGGAGGGGTGGGCTAAAGAGTGTGGATTTACATACCTATCAGCTAGTAATGAAGAAGAGTTAAGAGAAGCTCTTGGTCAGTTTACAAATCCGGACTTTACACAGTCTAAACCGATGTTTTTGGAGGTCTTTACAGACTCAGAACGAGATGTTGAGATTTATAAATCTTACTTTCGTACTTTAAAACAATAATAAACTTTTAATATATATAGATATGGCTAAAAGAGATTGGAAAATAATCAAAGAATACGAAGATATAATTTTTGATTTTCATAATGGTATTGCACGTATTACAATAAATCGTGAGCGTTACAGAAATGCATTTACACCTCAAACGACTGCAGAAATGAGTGATGCAATGAGAATCTGTCGCGAAGAACCATCTATTAATGTGATAGTTCTTACTGGAGCTGGTGATAAAGCTTTCTGTTCTGGAGGAGATCAAAATGTTAAAGGTCGTGGGGGATATATTGGTAAAGATGGTGTACCGCGTTTAAGTGTATTAGATGTGCAAAAGCAGATTAGATCTATTCCAAAACCTGTAATTGCTGCTGTAAATGGATTTGCAATTGGTGGAGGACATGTATTGCATGTAGTTTGTGATTTATCTATAGCTTCGGAGAATGCGATATTTGGACAAACAGGTCCTCGTGTTGGAAGTTTTGATGCAGGATTTGGAGCTTCTTACTTAGCAAGAGTAATAGGTCAGAAAAAAGCTAGAGAAATATGGTTCTTGTGTCGTAAATATAATGCACAAGAGGCATTGGATATGGGACTTGTGAATAAAGTTGTTCCTTTAGAGGAGTTGGAAGATGAGTATGTATCCTGGGCTGAGGAGATGATGTTGTTAAGTCCATTGGCTTTACGTATGATTAAAGCAGGATTAAATGCAGAACTAGATGGCCAAGCTGGTATTCAAGAGCTAGCTGGAGATGCTACACTTTTATATTATCTAACAGACGAAGCTCAAGAGGGAAAGAATGCTTTCCTTGAAAAACGCAAACCAAATTTTGACCAATATCCAAAATTCCCTTAACTTAGAGCTTATCTAAGATTAAAGGTAAAATGAATTTTGAAATAAAAATAGAACCCAGGTTATTTCATTTTAAAAAACCTGCAGGTACATCAAGAGGAGTATATACTACGAGAAAGTCGTGGTATATACTCTTTGTAGATAAAAAGGATATTAATCATGTAGGTTATGGAGAGTGCGCTCCTTTGCCAGATTTAAGCTGTGATGCTTTTCCTGATTATGAGGAGAGGTTAAAACAATTTGCAGAAGTATTCAATCTTCAAAAAGGTATTGATTGGGAGTCTTTGAAGTCATATCCTTCTATGCTATTTGGTTTTGAAACGGCATGGCAACACTATCAGCAAGCATCTATTAAGTTGTGGGATACTCCTTTTTCCCGTGGAGAGGTAGGGATTCCGATTAATGGGTTGATTTGGATGGGGTCGTTTGATCAAATGATAGAACAAATTGAGGCTAAAATGTCCCTTGGCTACAGGTGTATTAAGCTTAAAATTGGTGCGATAGATTTTGAGAAAGAAATGGAACTGTTGACCTATATTCGTTCTAAATTTACGGAAGATCAAATAGAATTAAGAGTAGATGCTAATGGAGCTTTTATGCCCGAAGAAGCGCTTTGTAAGCTAGAGAGATTGGCCGAATTAAAGCTTCATTCTATTGAACAACCTATTAAGGCTGGTCAATGGGAGTATATGGCAAAACTTTCAGCTCAAACACCATTACCAATAGCACTAGATGAAGAGTTGATAGGATGCAATACTGTATCTGCCAAGCAAGAGTTATTAGATACAATTAAACCACAGTATATTATTCTTAAGCCCTCTTTACATGGTGGTATATCTGGCTGTAAAGAATGGATAGATGAAGCTGATAAGCGAGGTGTAAAGTGGTGGATAACATCGGCACTAGAATCTAATTTAGGATTAAATGCAATAGCTCAATGGACAGCCACTTTAAACTCTAAGTTGCCGCAAGGATTAGGAACAGGTATGCTGTTTACAGATAATGTAGAGTTTCCACTGGAGATACAAAAGGATGCACTGTGGTTTATTCCTTCGAAAATTAAAAATGTGTGTTATGAATAGCTGTACTATAATAACATTAAATGGTGTACAGTATAGTGAGAATACTTTAGACTCTTTTGTTAAAAGCGCGGCATCAGCAGAAGAGTATAAAATGTATAAAGAGGTAGTTAATTTTCTTTTTACATGGTTTGATAAAGAAAGTTACATTGTAGTGAAAACCTCGGGTTCTACAGGTGTACCAAAATCTATAAAGGTTAAAAAAGAACACATGTATAATAGTGCTAAGCTAACATGTTCTTTTTTTGGTATTAAAAAGAGTACAAAAATGTTGCTATGCATGTCTTCGAACTATATTGCTGGTAAAATGATGCTGGTTCGTGCATTATTTAGTGGTGCAGATTTGTATGTCAGAGTTCCTTCGGGAAGACCTTTTAAAGATTTTGCTGAAACTATAGATTTTACAGCTTTAGTACCACTACAGGTTTATAACTCATTAAGCAATGAACCAGATAGATGTAGATTGTCAAAAGTGTCTAAAGTCCTAATAGGAGGAGGAGCTATAACAGATGATATACAGCAAGAGTTGAATCATTTTAAAAATGAATATTATTCGAGTTATGGTATGACAGAAACTGTGTCTCATATAGCAATAAGGGCTTTAAATGGAGAATCTAAAAGTATTTGGTATGCGCCACTTCCAAATGTCAATGTTTCTAAAACTAGTGATGGAACACTTTGTATTGATGCTCCATTAGTGTCTGATAAGATATTGGTTACCAATGATATTGTAAATATATTAGAAGATGGTAGATTTCAAGTGCTTGGAAGATTAGATAATGTTATAAATAGTGGTGGTGTTAAACTTCAAATTGAAAAAATTGAACATAGCTTGAGGTCTTTAATATCAGTACCTTATGTAATAACATCTAGAAGTGATGGTAAATTAGGCTCGGCGGTTACTTTGTTAATTGAGGGAGATGACGAGACTCTTATTCCGACAAAAGCAGACTTAAGTAGGGTGTTATCTGGATATGAAATGCCTAAAAGTATCTATTTAGTAAGTAGAATACCATTAACAAAAACGCAAAAAATACAGAGAGAGGCGTGTTGTAGACTTGCTGAAGAATTATACAAACAGAAAAATAATTAATGGAAAAACAGTTGGAATTAAATAAACACAATAAAAAAGAGTATCCACCAATGCATACCGCAGAGCATTTGCTGAATGCTACAATGGTGAGATTGTTTGGATGTACTAGATCAAATAATGCCCATATTGAACGTAAAAAGAGCAAATGTGATTACGAATTAACTACTGAACCAACGGAAGATGAGATAAAAAGAGTTGAAAAAGAGGTAAATGCAGTAATAGCAAAAAACTTAGATGTTAAAGAGGTATATACGACTCAAAGTGAGGCTAAAAATATTATTGATTTAAATAGGTTGCCAGATAATGCTTCTGAAACGCTTCGTTTGATTAAAATTGGTGATTATGATCTTTGTGCTTGTATTGGCGATCATGTAAAAAATACATCAGAAATAGGTACATTTGTGATCTCATCATATTCATATAATGATGGTGTATTAAGATTAAGGTTTAAATTAAAATAGTAAGTAGTATGAAGAAACTGATAGTTTTTATTTTAATAATACTGTTAATAGGAATGGTGGGATCTTGTTGGTTCAATAAGCAAGATAGCAGTAATAATATTGAAAATAGGGTTGAAGTAAATGATGGAGTTGATACCATATATCCAGTAAACTCTGGTACAAATCACGATGAGAGTGCACAGTATCAAACTGATGGTGTAAAAGGTAATACCGATTCTGCTCCAAACTTGCAGAAACTTACTTCTAGTAAGTATATTTCGACTGAAACCAAAGTGAAGTTGATGTTTGATGCTCCGGTAGGTGCACACTATGTTATTAGTGATTCAAAGCAACTTCTAAATGATAAGACTATTCAGTTGGATATGGATGGAGATAAAAGAATTGAGACTTTAACTTTGGGGTTAGATCATCCTAATGGTGTTAGAGTATTGGCAATAAAAAACGGCGATGCTCAAAACTTAATGAACTCTGTACAAGAAGGAGATTTCTTTGATGATTATGGAGATCTACTTCCTGGTTACTCTGTTCAAGTAACTGTATTAGATATTGATAATATAGCAGGAAAAGAAGTTGTAATATCAATAGGTAAAGCAAATAAAAGCATAATGCATTATATATACTATGTAACTAAATCTAAATTTATTTATATAGGTGCAGTCGAGTCAAAAGGTATGGCTAAGCTAGTAGGTAATGAATTGCATTTAACTGCATTAAATGGAGTGAAAGATGTGTATACTCTTTATCAAAAACAACTGGTCAAGGTTATTAAGTAAATAACTAACTAACCATTTAACAACAAAGGCTTTAGAATATTCTAAAGCCTTTGTTGTTAAATGGTCAAATAATAATATTATAAGTAGTCTTTATAGGTCTCTCCAAGCATATTACTGGCAACACTTCCTCTTACTATTGCAAAAAAATCCTTAGAAAGCTTACTTAAAATCTCTACAGATGTTTTTGGGTTTCTTGCTAAACCTGCGCGTATATTAGGACTTTTTTCAAGGAATAAAGAGTCTAATATATCTTGAGGTGTGTTAGGATTTGCAGCGATGTTCTCTGCTATTTTTACTCCATTAGTAGTATCTATCTCTATATCTAGAAAATTAATTTTATTAAAATGAGTAAAAAGATACCGTAATACATGAGGTGGTGTATTGTGATTTTCTGCTACCCCTCCTTGTACAAAATTTACATTGTCGTCTGCTAACACTTCTAAAGTTTCCACTGCTGTGTTAGGATTAGTACTAACATAGTAACGTACATGAGGATTAATATCTTCTGATAACATGTGTAGTAGCTCTGTGGTGCAACTGTCGTTCATGGCAACAGATTCTCTAACCCTTACATCATCATCGGTAGATAATTTTCGTAAATACTTTAGTGGGGTATAAGCGCTTTTTGCTATGCTAAGTCTCATAATAACATCGCTACTATTAATGTATTTGTCTAGTAGGGAATTAGGAATTTTTGTGTTCGGTAGAAACATATGGCATGCAATTTTAAGATCAACCCCTCCCATAATTCTATTTTTAATTTTTACTAGCATATAGTAGTTGTCAATAATCTTCTTTTTCATTTGATTATGTTCTAATGGGGTTCCTTTAATAAAATTAAGCATCTTATCCTTTTTAACATACATAGCAGCTACATAGCTTATATAGTTGTCAGAATCTAAAGTCAAAGTATTAATTATGTCAGAAGGAGTTGCAGGATTTAATAGAACAGATAGTCTGCAATCTTTAAATTGATCTTTAGAAAGAGTTAGTAAATCTTCTTTAGTAGTTAGTACATTTTGTGCTACAACTTCACGTACATATGGGTTATTATCCGATGTAAGATTGTGCAAAATTCTTTTAAAAGCTTTTTTGTCTTGAATAGATCTCTCTATCCTTTCTGAAGAGGGTTTTTGAAGTTGAAGCAATTTACTGTTTGATCCTTTGCAACTTACAATTAGTGGTATCAGTATAATAAAAAAAATATTAAGGGCTTTCATATATTATTGTAGAGCTGAATAAAGCCCTAGCTTCTTATTTTTAAATAAGTAATTTCATTTAATTCACGCCTGTAAAGGTAGCTAATTATTAAGACTTGTTTGTCTTTATTATAAAAAAAGTTAAGTGTATAATGTTTAACAATTAATGCTGTATTATAAAATGTCAAGAAAGTCGAATTAAATTATTTGTTTGATTAACTCATATTTTTAGAACTAAAAGAGTTGTACTCATTGGTAAAATTATTTTTTGTATATGTACAACAGTTAATTATATATAAATAAGAACTTGATTTTCAAGTTTTTTTGTATTGTAAAAACGATTTTAATTTATATTTTTTTTAAATATAAATAGTTGATAATAACCATCATAAATGGTATTTAAGTGCATTTTTATACGTATGGGTTGATGTGCTGAATTATAAAAGTAGGCTAGTGTGATATTTTTTTTATATAAAAATTTAGAGGTATGTTTGTAAAAGATTTTTAATGAAATTGTGTAAAACTTTCACGCACACACTATTTTTTTTTAAGTAACACTATTTAAAGTTAATTTATGACAAAAAAACTCACACAAGTTTTGTCTTTGCTTATTGCATTGACACTATACTCTTGTTCAAATAGTTTGAATGAGGGTGATATAAATGAGCCAAAAGGAAAGGTTTCATTTGAAGTAAACTTCGCAAGCTCACAATTCATGTCTAGAGCTACTGCAACAAAATCTACTGCAATTCCAGAAACTTCATGGAAAAACATTTCATCATTACAATTCTTGCTTTACAACGAAGCGGGTGTAATTAAATATGCTCACACTACATCTCAACTGCCAAATAGTACAGTTGACGGAACTAAAACTTTTACTTACACAGATGTTCCAGTAGGCGAGTACACTCTAGTTGTAGTTGCTAATGTTGGTAATGCTGATAAAATTGTTACAACAATTAATGGTAAGGATGAACTTTGGAACTCTTTTAATGTTCGTCAAAAAAATGTTTCAGACTTGTTGTTGAACTACAAAGAGAGCACATTCCCAACCTTTACAGGTGATAAACTAAAAGCTAAGAAAGCTTTTGTAGAACCTTCTGAAATATTTATTGGAGAAGCTCCAAGTAAAGTTGTAGTAAAATCGGGAGAGGTAGCTAAAGTTCCTGCTATTAAAATAGCTCGTGAAGTATCATTAATGAGATTACGTTTAAATGTAAAAGATACAGAAGCGGGTGTAGTTAATGAAAATAAGGAAAAAGGTGTAGATTTTTCTAAAAATGCTTCGGTAATGATTCACAGATTACCAGAAAACTTCTCTGTTGAAGCAGGCAAGAAAAAGGGAGGTGTTAATAAGACTTCTGATGTCGACAAAATTCTTGTTATGACAGGAAATGAAATCTTTAAAACAGAAGATCCTAAAACAGGGTATAAACCTAACAAAATCTTAAGTGGTAACTTCTCAATGTGGAATGACATTGTAGTTTTCCCAAATAATGATGGTCGTGAGGATGATAACTCTAACATGCAAGCTAAAAACGAGCGTATATACTTTGTTGTGATTTCTGGAGAAGGTAAAGTTGGACATCAATTGTCTGATGGTACTTCACTTGATGCACCTAAAACAGTTTACTGGTCGGGTTTAGTTAAAGAGAAATTCTTAGCGAATCAAATTAGAGAAGTTAATCTAACACTAAAATCTGGAGGTACTATAGAAGTTCCTACAACTCCAAGAGAAGAGGGTGGATTAATTATTGAACTAGGTGATCCTTTACCATGGAACTCTGAAATTTTACAATCAGATATTATATTATAATAATGTTATATGTATTGAGGCCTAGGCCTCAATACATATTGCTATTTCATTGAGATTATGAGAAAGACGTTAACTCTCGTAATAATCTTACTAAGCATCTCTTTTGTATTCTTTCAGTCTTGTACATATGATTACTTTGAAGATGAAACAAATTATCTTCTATATGTTTCAGAAGTTCCTGAAGGGGTAGTATCAGATTGTCATGTGTTGGTTTATAATAAAGCAGGTAACCTAGCAGCTATAAAGTCTTTTGTAAGGACTAACAATAAGGACCCTAAGCTAGAATTAGGTTTATTTGGGTTTAGATTGTTACCAGGTGATTACAAGGTTTATTGCTTTACAAATACTGACAATGCATCATTTACAAAAGTGGGTAAGCTGGAAGAGTCTTCTTTGATTCTTAATCAGAGTGATTTAAATAAAGATTATTATGTAGAACCTTCCGATATCCTTTTTCAAAATATATCGCCTCAAATTGTAAATCCAAATATATTGGAAACAGATACGGCTAGTTTAAGTCACTATACAGGGCGAGTTACTGTTAGATTTAAAAAGATGCCAATAGATGTGTCTAAAATTGAGTCAGTTCAGTTAGTTGCAAATAACGCAGCTACTAAACAGTATTTGAAAGAAGGAACAACAACAACAGTAATAACAGATAAAGATAAAATTTATGATAAATCTTTAGCTCCAGTTCAAACGAATCCAGAATACTATGAGTTAGACTATCGTTTTTTTCCAACTGTGGAAAATAAAAATATGTCTTTTGAGGTCTCTTTTTTTGATAAAAGTAATGAAAGCTTAGCAGTATTTCCTGTAAATATAGTCGATAAAGAAGGCATGCCTCTAGATCTTTTAGCAGGGCAGCGTATAATAATCGAAATAGAATCTTATACCATAATAAATATTTCTATTATAGGCTGGGACGAAGATATTCTAAGTAGTGATACAAATATGGAGTAAAGTTTTAAACATAAAAAATATGAAAAGCAATATACAACGAAAAATATTAAGCTTGTTCTTTTTATTTGGAACTCTATTGGGGCTTCAGGCTCAAAGCATAAGAACAAATGCTCCTTTATGGCTATTAGGTTCTCCTAATATTGGATTTGAGCTAACATTAACAAGACAGCTAACGATTAGTGGTGATGTTCTTTGGTTACCTTATTTGTTTAAGAAAAATGAAGAGGTTTTTAGAGCTTTTCAAAGCTCGGCAGAGGTTCGCTACTACTTCTCTCCTAAAAGCTTTTATGTAAATGACTCTTGGGATGGGTTTTATATAGGACCATATGCTATGTTTGGTAATTTTAATATTGGTCTGCTAAAGCATAATGATCCTGCTCAAAGTTATCGAAGAAGAGGATGGGGTGTATCTGGAGGTGTTTCAACCGGATACAAATTCGCTTTTAATACAAGATGGGGACTAGATCTTAATCTTGGCTTAGGCTATGCTCACATGCAATATGATAAATACTTATTGGGAGGAGAATATGTGGATTTTCCATTAGAACGTAAGAAAACAAAAGCTTGGATAGGACCAACGAAGTTCGGAGTACACTTAGTATATAATATATTCCGTTAATTAAATAGTTATTTACGATGGTATTAAAAAAATATATAATACTCTTACTAGTTATAATATCGGGTGTTCTAAGCGAAACTCTTTCTCCTTCTCTTTATGCTCAAGAGCGTAAATTAAATAAGATAGAGCGCAAAGCCGACAGAAACTTTGTTCGTCAGAGATTCAGTAGGGCTATGAACCAATATGAAAGGGCTTTACGAAAAGAAACTAAGCCTTTAAATATAGCTGCATTGCAGTTAAAAATAGCTCGCTTATACTTCATGGTAAGAGAATATGAGCAAGCAACAAATTTTTATTCTTTAGCATTAGAGTCTAATCCAAATTTGCCTTCTGTAGATGATATTTGTAACTATATAGATGGTTTACGATTTATAGGTCAGAACAAAAGGGCAGAGGCTGTGAGTCTAGATAATGCTTATAAAGACATATATACTAATAATCAAAGGTTTAAGAATACGTTGGATGCATTGTCTATGAGACACTCCGTGCATGATAATCCAGCATATTCTATACATAAACTGGCGCTGAACTCAAATAATTCAGAATTTTGGGTAGGTAACTATGGTGGAGACTTATTTTATGGTTTAAGCTATAGTAAATTCAATGATTCTGGAAAAATGTTCTTTCATAAAACAAAGTACTATTCTTTACAAGAGTTTGATGGTTTTGAAAGTGCCAATGAACAGAAACAACCTAAGTACTTCCAATATATGAAAGAAATACCTGTGGACATGCAAAATGGCCCAGTAACTTTTTCACCAGGTTTAGACATGATGGTTGGTACTGTTATAGAGTATGATAAAAAAGAAAGAACGGTCGAGATGATTGATAAAGAAACTAGACCGTTTAGAACTAAATTATATTATTCTACACTTTCGTTTAAAAACAAAAGATTTAAAAAATACACTCCAATCTTCGATCAGGATAACGAGTATTCTTATGCGCACCCATATCTGTTTAATAATGGTAAGTCACTACTATTCTCATCTGATATGCCAGGTGGTTATGGTGGCTTTGACCTATATGTGTGTCATTGGGACGAAGTTAATTCGAAATGGGGCCAACCTGTAAATTTAGGACCAGTAGTAAATACAGAGGGAAATGAAATATACCCAGTTGTTTATGAAAATAGATTAGTCTTTTCTTCCAATGGCTTACCAGGGTTTGGCGGCTATGATTTATTTACAGCTTTACTAGATGCTTATGGAGTAATTCCAGGTAGTGTAAATCACTTGCCAGCTCCAGTAAACTCTGTTTTTAATGATTATTTTATGCTACCTGTAGATCTTAAAACTTCTTATATTGTGTCAGATAGAGACTCTCTAACTGTAGATGATATATATTATGTTAGAATGTCATACGATATAGGTAGTCAAAATGGTATGCCTTACTATGGAATGGTTGAGAGTGATGCTATATTAGGTGGAGGTTTATTGTTAAATGAACAGATAGAATCTTCAGATTTAGTATTAGTTAACTTGAAGCCCCTTGCTCCGGAAGGTCTTTTACTGTCTTTATATTTTGATTTCGATTCTAATAGATTGACTCCAGAATCATTGATGCTGCTTCAAAAGTTTATTGAAGAGATGAATAACTATCAGTTTAATAGTTTAATCCTTGATGGCTATGCTGATGAAATCGGTAATTCAAATTATAATTTAAATCTATCAGAAAGAAGAGCTAATGCAGTAGCTAGCTATCTGAAACGCCTAGGGGTTAACTGTAAACTAGATGTTAGACCACATGGTGTAATTAAACTTGATAAGCAGGATCTTGAAAAAGAGTTGGGTAAATTCTATCAATTGGAAAAAGATATTGATTGGATTAAGCTTAACTGGAAGTCTAGACGTGTAGATATTTATAATAAAAGATAATTAATTTAAAAAGTATATGAACAAGATACGAATCTATTTTTTTTGGGTAATTATCCTAGTTGGTGCTATTTATAGTTTACCCATTAAAGCCCAATACATGCCCGTAGTTTTTGATAAACAATATGGTAAATCGAGCGAAGTTAAAAATGCTTGTCCTTTATCAAATAATGATGTGGTTTTAGTAACAAAAGCTAAAGACAAATATGAAGTTATTTGGGTTGATAGAAATGGTGATGTTGTATATAATTTGCCTTTAGTAGGTTTTACTACTGTAAATCAAATTTCTGAGATAGGAAAAGAACATTTACTAGTTGTAGGACAAGGATTTGATAATAAATCTAAAGTAAAAAAAGGTTTTTTAAACGGTAAAGCTATTGTTCTAGATCGTAAAGGCAGAATTGTAAATCAGATTCAGGCTGGTGATGAAGGAACTAATTTCCTAAAAGGTGTAGCATTACGTAATGGAGATTTTATTTTCTCAGGATATAAATCTACTTCTGCTGAAGATAAATACGGTGTTATTCTTAAAACAAACAAAGATGGAGAACAGCTATATCAGTTTAGAAAAATCGATAGCGGATACTGTGATCACTTTGTTGTATTAGGTAATGATGTAGAGTATGTTTGTGCTGGGTTCTCTTCAAATGATAAAGAGAATGGAAAAGGTGCTGCTGTGCGTCTAGATCAAAATGGTAAACCTTATTATATTACAGAATTACCACTTGCTGGTTTTTATGTAACAGGAATTGATGCAAATATTAATGACGGATCTATTACTTTAATTGGTAACTCTAATACAGATCAAGGTGCAGTATATAAAATACGTCCTGAGGGTGATATCATTTTTGAGAAAAAATTAGGTGACACTCATAAAGATGTTGTTAAAATGACAGATCTAAAGGTTGCTAAAAATGGTAATATTTTAGTTGGGGGTAGCAGTAGTGATAAAGCTTTTTATGCTTTGCTAAGAAGTGATGGTACGCCTTTACATATTGGATCTTCAAGTGGCTTTGTTAGTGCTTTAGAGATGAATCAAAACACTAGTGAATCTGTGGTTGTTACTTACAATCCTAAAACACATTGGGGAGCTTTTACTTGTATTCAACCTTCTGGTAATGCAGAGTTTACAAGAGCTATAGATGGCCATTTCAATAATGTTCAGTTAAGCAATGACAATGAAGTACTTCTTTTATCTTCATCTCAAGGTCGAGTAGCAATGTTTTCACCTACTGGTGATAAAGAGTTTGATCGTTACATAAATGATAATAAACCTTTTCAATTCAATGAGGTAGTAACTTCGTTGTCAGGCGAAATGTTTTTCTATGATGCAGGTAGTAGATTAGTTAAGTTAGGACATGGTTTATACGTGTCTGATCTTAAAATTACTAAACCAGTAAATGGTACATCTACAGCTATTTTTACAGTAACTTTAACTGGATACTCTACAACAGCAACTGGTTCTCCTATACCTGTAACTGTGGATTATACTACTAAAGCATTATCAGCTGTAGCTGGAGTAAACTTTGTTCCTGTTACTGGTAAGCTTTCATTTACTCCTTCAAGAGGTGTAAAAGGTCGCTACCTTGTTAAACAAGAAATCGAAGTACCTATTGTATCGAATGACTTAATTGAAGGTTCTAAAAATCTGCAACTTGTTTTATCAAATGCTCAACAAAGCTACTTAGTTAAACCTGTTGGAGATGCTGTTATTGAAGATCAACAAGCGTTAGTTAAATTAATTGCTACTGAACCAGGACAAGAAGGAAGTAAAGATGTAGTTTATGAGTTAGGATTATTTAAAACTGATGGTACTCCTTTGAAAAATGCTACTGGTGCAAATATTGTTGTGGATGGTAATTATGGATCAGGTACAGCAGATGCATTAGATTTTGATATGGGGCTAACTCCAAGAGTAGTGTTTGCTAACGGTACTCAAAAATCTACTTTCAATGTTAAAACCGTGGAAAATACACGCTATGAGTTGCCTAAAACAGTGATTGTAAACTTCGATAAAGTTCACAACTTAAGCTCTTCAAATGTCTCTTTTGAAGGTGGAGTATTAAGCTGTAAAGGTTATATTATTGATCAGCCTGCTAGTCTTGTTATCTCGACACTTGGTGATCATAGAGCAAATAGTGATGTTATTTCAGGATTCTTTACTGTTTCATTAGTAAGATCTTCTGATGGTGCTTTACTAACTAATACAACCGGTAGTGATATTATAGTAAATTGCACAGCTGCTTCAGAATCTACAGCTCAATTAGGAAAAGACTATGTGTTTACTAACTTACACGAGTTAAGAATAAGAGGTGGAAATGACCAAAGTTCTGTAAATGTAAACGGTATTGTTCTTTATAATTCTGATAATGTTGAAAAACTTGTGAAATTAAAAATTGACAAGGTTATACAACCTTCAGGTGCACAGCCTATCAATGTATCTACAGAGAATAGTACAGCACAGTTCAAAATATTAAAAAATTAAAATTTCTATGATAAATAAGTATTTTAAAGAATACTTATTTCTAATTCCTTTCCTCTTTATCACTAGTTGTAATACTAGTGATAAAGAGTTCGTTAACAACTTAGAAGCCAGGACTTCTTTAACTTTCTATTCTACTAGAAGCTCTTCGCAAATGTTAGAAAATGCAGGAGTTTACCTTTTTGATGGGGAAGGAGAAAGTACTGGTTTCTTTAGAAAAAAAGTAACAGATATTCGTTTTGTTGATCAAACTCTTTCGATGTTTGTTGATACTGGAATATGGGATATTGCTTTAGTTACTGCAGATGGTGAATTAGATATAAGTAAGATAATCAGTCCTATTCGTGGTATTGCCAAAAAGGACTCAAAGATGTGGAAGACGTTGCCTGAAAATGGTTACTTGCCTTCTATGCCAGATTTACTGTCAAGCCTAATAGAACGTCAAACAGTTACAAATATACAGCCCGAAAAAGTTGAGACTACGCTTAGTCGAAACATTGCCTTAGTAAGAGTATCAATAGTTCAAGCTAAAGGTCTTGATGTTAATTCTGAAAGTACTATTCTGCTTCATGGCGTTCCTACTACATTAAACTGGGAAGGTAAACTGTTTCCAGACAAGGATAATCCAGAAGTAAGTAATGTACCTATGAAGGGTATTTTCAATATTACTCAGAGTGCCGAAAATTCAGAACTACAGGCTAGTGATGTTATTAATTTTTATATTCCTGGTCATAAAGGAAATGACTATTTAAGTAATAATCCAAATGATACTACTACTCATAAGTTATCCTTCAGTGTAGATATTGCAGCAAATGGCGGAGCAAGATTCATCAAAAAGAATATTGAAATACCTAGGGTTCCTAGAGTAAATAATATTCTAGATGTGAAGCTTACAATGAATGCTAACTTGGATGTTGTTGCTGAAGTTATACCTTGGGAAGAGGAGGAAGTTGATGTAGAGTTAATTAACACTGAACTTAATATAGGTAAGGCTTCTATTGGTATATCTCATAGAGATACATTATTTGTTAATACTAATGCTAAAGAGTTTACTGTTGAGAAAGAAGAGACAGCTACATGGATTACATCTATTGAAAAAATAGAGAATTTAAATGCTGTAGTAATTACTGCTGATGTAGATTCCTATAAAGATGGTCAACCAAGATCTTCTGTTTTAACGATAAAAGCAGGTAATGTTGTTAAGAAACTTCCTATTACTCAAAGACCAGAGCAAGGTACTATTTTGGTTGATAAGAAAACGCTCACTTTTGCGCCTAATGTGAAAGAGATTAATGACCTATCAGTTACGAGTATTGGGGGTGAATGGAAGTTTATTACTAAAAGTGATAAAGCTTCTTTTGATAACACAAGTGGTCAAGCAGGGAAAACTTCTGTGAAGTTTACAGCGGCTTCGACTTCTGATGTTGCCGAATTTGATAAATATTATGGTAATGACATCGTTACTATAAAAAATATGTCCACACTAGAAACTGTTGATATTAAACTTCAAAATTGTTTTATATATGTTGATGATGGTATTATTAATGCTGCCGCGCCGACAGGAGGTAATGAATTTGCAGTAACCAAGTCGTCTGATGTCAAGGTTTATGGTGGCTCCGAAACGATAACTCAGTTTTCTTCAACTGATAAATGGATCTATAATTTTAATTGGGATAAGGATGAGCAAATTCTATCATTTACAACAGATAGAGAACCTTCTGATGAAGCCAGAGATGGTAAAATGTCTTTTGTACATGCTGATTGTCCAGATTATAAAGAGACATATGTAGTACACCAAGATGTCATTGTAACAATTCCTGAGTTTGATTTCTTTGTGGTTAAATTTACGTGGGCTGAAGGTGATGTTGATATAGCTGTGGAATTTGCTGGAAACTCTTTACTTGGAAATGGAGAAAATAACAAAATATACGATAAAGTTCCTGTTGGTTAT
>JASLCG010000005.1 GCA_030151885.1 Bacteroides sp. | reverse complement strand
TAGCAACTTTATCATCCGTAGTCTGCTGCCCAAAGGCTAAAAGACTGCTGCCCAATAGGCATGTTATACTTAGTAAACGTTTTATTTTCATAAATTACATTCGTTATAAGAGTTATCCATCAAGTCTTTAGAATAATATGAAGGCCCTAAACAGAGCCTCCATACTAACATCTAACACATACTAAATCTCTTTTACCGTAAGAACTGCTTTATCTAATCCTGCGGTAACATCTACCGTAAATTGGTAGGTACTACCCACAGTTAGAGATTTATCCTCTATAATTCCTAAATTACCACTGTCACGACCATTATCACCGTCGCCCACAAAAACAAGGTCACTATCAGTAGAGAGTGCGTCGGAGCCAAATTCGCTTCCCCACTCTTTTTGATAGAAGAACTTAAAGTTTATAGAGTCTTCCGATACATTTTTACCTGCAACTAGTGTAACTCTATATATTCCCTTCTCTATTGGAGCCATGCAGACAGCATTTCCAGGATTCCACCCTGTTGTATTGGCCAATGACGGCTTACCAATATTATCGCCAATAATCCAGATTGCACCAGAACCATCGGGTTGTAGCGTAGCCAATTCACCATTATTAAGCACTTCAACACGTAAGTATTCAAGTTCAAAGTTTGCTGTAATTCTGTACGCCCCTGCTATTGGTTTAAAAATCAGTTTATCCTCTTCTTTCGAGAAGAAATCTTGATCTATCCACCAAGTATCAAAACCATCTATCCCATCTACAACCACCTCATTGCCTGGCTCTAAATTCAGGTCGATACTAAAATTATTCTCATCTACCCTATTCATAGATTCTCCATTAATGGTATAACCTATAATAAATGGAGCAGCACTGTAAGTGAGTGTATTAAACGATATTTTATACTCTCCTGCAGAAGAGTTTGAGAAAGGTATAGCCGTAGTAATACCCTCTTTCACCTGATCGGTATCCCAACCAAATGTCATCTCATTGCCTCTATCTGTCAGCGTTGGCGCTTTAATAAACCCAGGCACTTTGCTAGGAAAACTTGCTTCAGCTACGTACTCATGGTTTGTAGTGGGCAGTAGTTTATACTCCTTATCCGCAGTAACCAATGTTAAGTAAGGATATTCTGGCCTAGTAAGAGGCAATTCAAACTCTTGCTCTGTAATACCAAGATTAATATTCTGTAGTACAAAGACCAAAGTTGCTGTACCATTAGGTATATCTTTTAAGAATGGAATATATATTTTGCCCTCATACTCGTCGTATGTTTTAGTACGTATCACCGTTTCGGATACCATTTCATCACTAAAAAACAGGCGTGCTTTTAGTGTAGATAGTGGTACATTATCTGCATCGGCAACACCTATACTAAAAGATAGGCTATCGCCAAACATCACATTTTCTAATTCAACTGCATCTGTATCAATCGTAATTACAGGATTTCCTGGACCTTTATCGTCGTCGGAACAACTGTACAAGAACAGACCTAGAAACAGCCCCATAAGGGTATATATGTGTTTTTTCATAATTCTAATCTTTTATTTTTTCCACTGATAAGAAGCTACAGCCTTAGCAGGAACGGTATATGTAAAGTTTTTCGTTCCGTCGTTTACTGTTACTTTTTTAACTTCGCTTGTATTGTTCAATAACACAAATGCATAACTACCATCGTTATTGTCGAAAGCACTGTAAGTAATCCCCTCTGCTGTGTATCCAGTTGTTCCGATACGAGTGGCATCTGGTTTTACTACCGATGATAAGTGACCAATGATGTAGTAGTGCGAGTTTCTTGTTATGGTTTTATAATCCCCTTTATCAAGCGTTACTGCACCGTAACAAGTTTGGCAACCGCCATCTCTATTCGGCCCTTTTTCAGAATCTAGCATCAAGTTCCATACAACAACAGCTTTACACCAGTTATTTACAGTGCCAAGAGCTACTTCTGCCATGTCTTCCATTAATCTTTTACTTAGGTTTTTACCATCGTTCCACTCCCCAATTGAGGTTTCTGTAAAGATTAGCTCTTTATTAGGATAGCTGTCGTGAACTCGATTAAGTTCTTCACGATTTCCACCATAATTATGGAATGCAGCACCTACAACATAACTTTCTGCCTCTTTATCTTTGTAAATTTTACCCACGTAATCTTGCTCAGAACCAATGTTATCGTAGTTGTAATTGTGGTCGAATAGATATATTTTTACTTGATCCAGCCCACTCTCTTTAAACTTAGGTCCTAACGCCGATTTAATAAAATCTCTTTGCTCTTCCCAGCTCATGTACATAGATGCCGAGTTTCCTCTATTTAATGGCTCATTTTGAACTGTTATACCGTAAATATCAATGCCATTTTCTTGCATTGCATTTACCCATTTCACGAAGTAAAGTGCATAGTCTTGGTAATATTTAGGATTAAGCTGACCATCTGTCCAAGAGTTGAATGGTTTAAGATCTGTTAGGTTATTCACCTTCATCCATCTTGGTGGTGTCCATGGAGAACCCAGTACTTTCACTTCTGGATTGATAGCAAGAATCTCTTTTAGAATTGGAATAACATAATCTAGCTCTTCACTTTGAAGTGCGAAGTTTTCTATTCCTGGTGTGTCGCAACAAGTGTACTCACTCATAGAGAAGTCCGAACAACCAATAGATATACGGATATAGCTATACCCCATTCCTTCTGTTGTAGAAAAAGTCTCTTTCAAGAATTTAGTTCTATCAGCAGGAGCCATTTTTAGCAAGTTATAACAAGTAGAACCCGTTACAGCAGCCCCAAAGCCATCCATATTTTGGAATCTTTGAGTCGGATCTAGTGTAATCGTTGTTGGCGACATGCTAGGTCTTTTATTGAAATCTACTGCAAAAGCTTTAAAATCTGCCGATCGGTCGTTGGTTGTAACATACCCCGTAACATCTCCTGTAACTTCAGGCTTCGGAGGATTGATAATATTCTCCTCTTCACTGCTATTACCACACCCAGTACATGCTACTACAACAAGTAAATAGCTTAGCAGAATCATTGTATTCTTTATATTCATCTTTATTTGTTTATGTTTCATTTATGAAGATTAATAACCCGGATTTTGAGATAACTTAGAGTTCTCGTCAATTGCATTCTGAGGGATAGGAAGCAGATACGAATCTTTTGAGAAATTATACTCTAAAGCCTTACGTCCCGAATCCTTACTAAATACATCGTTCATCACCTCTTCAACTTTGTCAAGTCTCACCAAATCGAACCAGCGCTGCCCCTCAAAAGCCAACTCCATACGTCTCTCTTTAAGTAGTGCTTCAAGTAATGCATTCTTATCGGCCTTATCTGTACCTTTCAATTTAGGCAGCTTGGCACGTGTACGTATCTGGTCAATAATTGTTGCAGCCTCTGCCAATTGCGGCGAGTCAGACAAGATAAGTGCCTCCGCTTTTAGTAGTAAAACATCTGCATAACGGTATTTAATAATACTGCTGTATGCCGAACGACATTTATACATAAACGGATAATTATCTGCTGGGTAATAGATGCTCCAGCTTGCTTTATAATAGACAACAGACTCTTCAAAACGAACCTTATCTCCTTCCGATGTATAGAGCTTAATCAGGTCTCTAGATGGTGTAATCCACTTAGCCCAAGTAAAGTTGGTATTCCAGTTCACAAGGTCTCTACCAAACATCCAAGTACACCAGTTTCCATTTCCAGGAAAGAATTGTGCCTCAAGGATAGACTCTTTAGTATTTCTCTGTTTAGCATCGGTAACCGCTTCGTTCATACCAAATAGGTTGCTAAAGTCGGGCTCTAAATCAAAACCATCAGCAGCCAATTCATCTGCATACTGAATCACTTTACTGTAATCTCTCAATGGTTTTTCGGCATATACCTTTGCAAGCAGTGCCTTTGCTACCGATTTTGTGAATAGTGTCTTATCCGCAGGGTTATTCTTAGGAGCATCTTCTATCCCCTCTATCAAATCTTTCTCTATCTGTCTATAAACCTCTATTTCTTCATTTTGCTCTGGAAAATATTGATCATATATCTCTCCGATATTTTCTGAGGTAATATCCCCTGCAACGGTTGTAATTACAGGTACTCTGCCCCACATACGAACCATATCAAAATAGATCATGGCACGATAAATTTTAGCCTCTGCTTTAAACTGTCTTTTTTCAGCTTCAGAAAGAGCAGGGTCGGTTACGTCGTCAATGTTGCAAATTAATTTATTAGCCAATCCTACATTAGCAAGATGCCTGTTCCAATCACGGTCCATTACCGAGTTTGAACCTTCAATACTGTTATTTTCGAACGGAACAACCTCTGCACCAGTCGTACCAGCGTAAGCATTGTCAGAGTGCGACTCTGCTACCAGTAAAAGATCTAGATACCAATGCTCTTGTCCATCTCTAAGTGTTTTATAGATAGATTGTCTGTGGTTAACCACCGCCTCTTTATCTTTAAACACCACCTCTTTTTCCTTGTCCTGCACACCCTCTGTAACATCAGAATAGGTGTCAAGAGGATTGTAGTTTAATGAGCAAGATGAGAGTACTATGACTCCACCTAGCAACATTCCACCAAATGTATTTTTGAATTTCATAATTTCAGTTTTTTAGAATTGAACATTTAGGCCCATTACAAAAGATCTACTATGTGGGTAAGTACCCCAGTCTATTCCTTGAACTGCACCACTATTACCCCATTGATTCACCTCTGGATCCATGCCCGAATAGTTTGTCCAAGTATATAAGTTAGATATAGATAGGTAGGGTTGGAAACGGCTGATACCTAGTTTTTCTAAGAATTTAGCCTTTACATCATACGATAATGAGATATTTTTAATCTTCAAGTAACTACCATCTTCAATGAAGTAAGAAGAGTTCTTTATGTTATAATTGGCACGAGGCACGCTTGTTATTTGTCCAGGAACTCTCCATCTGTCTAGCACTTTTCTAGACTGATTTTTTCCATCATACATCCCCTCTGTTTCGATACGAGAAGCATTGTAGATATCATTACCATGAGAACCTTGAATAAAGATACTTAGGTTAAAGTTTTTCCAAGAGAAGTTGTTCGTCAATCCATACGTAAAGTCAGGATTCGGATCTCCAATAAAAGTACGGTCTGTAGATGTTATTTTACCATCTCCATTTATATCACGATAAATCATATCACCTGTTTCAGGATCAACCCCATCGCTAATGTATCCATAGAAGCCACCTAAAGATCTGCCTGGCTGATTTCTTACTACAGGCTCATGAAGTACGTCAGCAGTCCAACCGTCAGTATAGATTTGTTTTAGCTCTAGTTTGTTTAGTTTATTTCTATTGAACGATATGTTGAAATCAGTATCCCATACAAAATCTCCGACAAAGTTTTTAGAGCTTACACTAAACTCAATCCCCTTGTTGGTCATTGTACCCTCGTTACGCTGAATTGTATTTGCCGCAGCAGCACCCGTAGGTAACGATACCCACATCAGCATATCCTTTGTTCTCTTATAGTAGTAATCTACATTTACCGTTAAACGGCTTTTAAAAGCTGTAAAGTCAAAACCTAAGTTTGTTTGGGTAGTTGTTTCCCATTTCAAATCTTTAGTTCTTAAATTGGCCTGAGTTAATATAGGTAGAGAGTTTCCTGCACCTGCTTCAAACCACTCTACACGACGTAGATTGTAGCGTTGTAGGTACGCATAATCTCCAATACCAGATTGGTTACCTGTCTGTCCCCATCCTCCACGAATTTTCAAATCATCTAGCCAGTCTAAGCTTTCCATAAACTTTTCGGAAGAGATTCTCCACGCAGCAGAGAAGGAAGGGAAAGTCCCCCATCTATGGTCTGGGTGAAGCTTTGAAGAGCCATCTGCACGTAAATTTGCAGTTAGTAAATATTTACTCTCATAATTGTAAGATGCACGTCCAAAGTAAGACATAATCCCCCATTGAGAAGCACCACTACCTGTTCCGTCCCACGATATTTTATTAGCAGCATTTACAGTCTGTATTGCATCCGATAAGAAGTGAGAACCATTAATCCAGTTGTTATTGTAGTCTGAATCTGTCCAAGAACTACCAGCCATAACATCCAAATTATGCTTATTAAAACTCTTGTTATAGGTAACAATATTATCAAATGTAATCACCGTATTGGTATTTCTATTGTCCCATGCATTACCCCAATCGTCTCTATCTTCTGCATGAACAGGAGGTACAAAACCCTTCGAGTGTGCATTACGCCTATCTAATGTTATAGATGTTTTAAAATCCAATTCTGGCAGAATAGTAATAGTAGCATTACCAGATGCTATCAAACGGTTTTCTTTATTTTTATTATTCTTGTCATTCTCAATATTCTCTACTGGGTTGGCAATGTTCATTCCATAGAAAGAGCGATTGTACAGACCTGTCGTAGCATCTTTAATACCAATACTACTTGGTAGGTTTACAACTGATAATACCACCCCACCACGATTAGAGCCCTGTCCTGTTGTAATGCCATTCGAAGTATTGTCCGAGTAAGATATATTAGCACTTACCTTCAACCATTTACGAATTTGGTTATCAATATTTGCTCTAAAGTTATAACGTTTAAACATGGCTGCATCTAGCACCCCTTTTTCATCTAAGTATCCTGCTGATAAGAAGTATTTTAACTTCTCCGTTCCGTCCGACACCGATACTTGGTAACTCTGTGTTAATCCTGTTTGGTACACCTCGTCAAACCAATTAATTACATCGGTAGTACCTTCTGGCACATTAATAATCTTAATTTCGTCTTGTAAATCTTTATACTCAGCCGCATTCAAAGATTTCATCTTATTAGAGACCTTATTCATGGTTAGCTGTGCATTAAAATCAATCTTAGCACTGCCTGTTTGGCCTTTTTTAGTAGTAACTAAAATTACACCATTTGCTGCTCTAGAACCATATATTGCAGCAGAAGAGGCATCTTTTAGAATCTGAATATCAGCAATATCATTAGGAGATAAGAAGTTTAGATTATCAACTGGCACACCATCCACAACATAGAGCGGATCGTTACTACCATTGAAAGAGGTTGTACCACGCACACGAATAACCATTTCGCCACCTGGAGCACCATTTGGCTGTGAAACTGATACCCCTGCTGCTTTACCTTGAATGGCTTGTCCAGCAGATATTACGGGTCTTTTATCAATGTCTTTCGTAGATACCGAAGAGATGGCAGTTGTTACATCTTTACGTTTTGCCGTACCGTAACCAATAACCACAACCTCGTCTAGAAACTCGGTAGATTCGCTCATCTTAATAACAAGATTCGATCCTGCTGTTACTTCAACAGTTTCGTAACCAATGTATGAGCATTGAAGAAGTGTTCCTTTTGGAACTTGTAATGTAAATTCACCATCCATATTGGTGATGGTGCCCACTGATTTGTCTTTCTTAGACACAATAGATACACCTATTAATGTATCGTTTGTATTTGCATCTAATACTTTACCTTTTACTTGCATAACTTCTTGTGCATATGTTGGTATGGTAATACACAACAAAAACAGAAGTAAACAAGTCTTTAAAAGGGAGCATCCTTTTTTAAAGTGTTTAATCATAATAGTACGTATTAAATTTATTGTTTAAGTATGCAGTCATCATAAAATGAGTACTAGAATACTTTTACATAAAATTACATCTATTATGAACTCGAATATTTTCAAGGACTTAAAAAGTACCTACCAAAAACAACAACATACTGTAAATCAATTTATTAAACTTTTAATATCGAGATAAAAAGTACTTGATTTATATCAAAGACAGGTATTATTTTGTGTTTTTCATCCCTATTTTCTTGACATAGTCTTCAAAATCATCTCTTGTAACAGCCGATTTGTTCCTTACTTTTGTGCGGTAATTGTAAACAGTTCTTAAAGAGTAACGTAAGAAACTAGCTATTTTATTACTATCTGTAATACCTAATCTTATCAAGGCATAGATACGCAACTCTGTCGTTAACAATTCGTCTTGCTTCGGATAGATACGCTCTTCGGGTACCAATAGATTATTGAATTCCTCAATAAAATCGGGATATATATTTAAGAATATAGAATCAAACTTCGCATATAGTTCTGTCAATTCGGCCTCAACAATAGCTTTAGACTTCAACATTTTAAAAAGATCCTCTAGCTGATTATTCTTCGCTTTTAGATTCAACTCTTTACGGTAATTCTCAATTTTATCAATATACTCCGAGCACTGGTCAAAGAATCTGCCTATATACTCCTCTTTAATATGGTTTGCCTCTTCCAGGTGAATGTTAGACATCTGTAATTCGTCATTCAGTTCAGTCAATTGTTTATTAGTCTTCTTCAGCTGATTTTTAATGCGAGCCAGCTTCTTCATCTGCTTGTAAATATATACCATCACTATAATTAGGAGCAACGATAATAAGCTTATCAGTAATAAAGAGAACTGTAATTTCTCCTTTTGAGAAGCCTCTTTGGCTTGGAAAGCAGAATTTATAATCGGATAAAACTCAGAGCTCTCTATGGTTCTGTAACGTACGTTACAGAATACAGCATCATTCATGGCGGATTGAATGTAACGATATGCATTATCAATCTCACCCAATTCGTAACAAGTTAGCGCCAAGTTCTGAAACGAAGCATTGTCTTTAATACTATTAATAACGTCACAAATGGCCGATATAGAGAAGTATCTTTTTTGCAAATCCAAATCGTTCTTGCGCTTATAAGTGTACCCTAAAAAATAGGCAATGCTAGCACGTTCTGGATTAGTATCGTCGGCCTGACTCAACAACTTTTCAAAAGCTGCTATAGCCTCATCTTCTTTATAAGAGTAGAGCAGTTTTTTAGTGTTTTCCAACTGATATTCAAAAGAATTTTGATCTAAAACATTCAGAAGCGAATCCCTATACAGCTCACTCTCCATATAATATTTATTATCGTTATTACTTAATCCGTAGTGCGAATAAAAATCGTTATAAGTTCGATAATAAGAGCAAAGTAAATCGAAGGTTAGTTTTTTCTTATCTATATTTTGCAAGATATCATTTGCCTCAATATACTTCCCCTTTGTAGAGTATAACCACGCCAGGTTAAGTTGAGCATTAATCAGTAAAGTATCGTTTTTACTCTTTTGTGCCAACAAAATATTCTCAAGCATATAGTGTACAGCCGAATCTGTTTTAAATTTACTATACTCTTGGTACATTTTTTCATTCAACTCATACTTCTGCATATCCGTTAAACTTTCCAAGGAAAGCACCTCTCTAAAGCTAGATATTCGTTTCTCTTTCTCCTTAACATAAATCTCTTTCTGATTCAGAACCTCATTCAGTTTAACAGCAATAGAATCGGGTAGCATGGCAAAAGAGGTACCATTTGTCAGTAGCACAAAAGAGAAAAGCAATAATATAATTCGTTTCATAGTAATTCCAATCAAGTAAATTTTATAAAATAAAATCAGTATTTAAAGATAGTACACCCACTTTAAGGGGGCACTTAATAGAGAAAGTATCAAATTGAGCACACCAAGATAAGGGTGCTATATCTCCATTGAATTGTGTATTTCATATCATCTATCTGAAGCGTACTCCTCAAAAGAGAGTTATTTACAACGGCTCTTCTTGCTGATGGATATAGCCTATAACAAATCTAAAAATAATAATCTAATTCTAGCACATATAGTCAAGTAATATACCAAAGGGTACATTTATAGGCAATAAAATTCATACAAAAACTGCCTCAATTTAGACGAAGCTATCATTAAATAAGTTATCTTTATACATTAACTTAAAAATAATATATATGAAATTCAACATCTTAACTATACTACTCTTTACAGGAGCTCTGCTGATGGCCTGTAGTAGCGACAAAGAGCAGGTAGAAGGGCTTTACATCAAAATAGATGCCTATAACTCTAGCTTTAAAAGTGATGGTACTTCAAACTCCGATAGAGATAAGAACCTACTGATAAAAGCCAACGTTGCTTGGAAAATCGAGAGTAATGCACATTGGGTTACTACAAGTATAACCGAAGGTAATGGCGATGCTACTATTCAATTAGTAGTTGCCGAAAACAAAACAACCGAGCCTAGAAACACCACTTTAACCATTATTCCCGATCCTAGTACTAAGATGGATCCACTTGAAGTAGAGGTAAAGCAAGAGGGTATTAACCCCGATACAAATATTCTTACTCAAATTCAAGACCCTGAATTTAGAAGATTTTGTGCTGCATTCGATACCAATAACGATGGTAAACTAACAGCTTCAGAGGCTGCCATGGTTACGAAGATAAAGATAAACAGTGATTACAAACAGATACAGAGTATGGATGGAATTGCATACTTTGGTAATTTACAATCTCTATATATAGCAGACCTTAATGAACTAACCCACCTAGAGCTTAAAAATCCAAAACTAGAAGAGATTACGCTGCTGGGCAATAAAAAGTTAGAGCAGCTAGATTTAAGCAATCTGCCAAAATTAAAAGAGATCGAATTTAAATGGACTGAGTTAAAACAACTAATTATAGGAGATAACCCATCAATTGAGAGACTAAAACTTGAAGAGAACTTAGCTTTAAAAGAGCTGAAAATGGGAAAAAGCCCCTCTATAACTCATATTCATTGCAACCTTTCTCCTATTGAAAAGCTTAATGTAGAGCAACTACCAAAACTTAAACAACTGACTCTCTTCTCGTCTAATCTTGTAGAAATAGCTGTTCAAAAATGTTCTGAACTGGAAGAGTTAACACTTATAGGACACGAAATAAACCGTATTGACATCAATCAAAACACAAAACTTAAAAACCTTGGATACGGAAATGCTCCAACACAAGTGCTAGATTTAACCAAAAACAGAGCACTCGAAACGCTTTACTTAACAAACTTGCCTATTAAACAGCTCAACTTAGAGCAAAATCAGAATCTGACACAAATTGTATGTACAGAGAATGATTTGGAGAATTTAGTGTTATCGAACCATCCAAAGCTAGATGTATTAAGGTGTTACAACAATAAAATTAATACTTTAGAGCTAGAGCTTAATAACCTTACCGAGCTTAGTTGCCAGAAGAATATGCTCACAGAGCTAGACGTAACTAAGTTACCAAAGTTATCAAGCCTATCAGCTGGAGAGAATAAATTAACAACACTAGACCTCTCTTCGTTACAAAACTTACAGTATTTCCACCTATTAAAGAGCCCTACGCTAACTACGATTTACATTAATCAGGCTATAAAAGCTCAGATAGACGAGCCAAATACTGCACAGACATTTCATTACGACACGCATACAGAGCTTATTGTAAAATAGTACATCAATAGAAAACATAAAAAAGCCTCATCCACAAATAGTGAATGAGGCTTTTTTATAAATGATTAGAATTGATTAATCAGAAGATATAACCAAAATTTAAGCTGAAACACTGATTAATTCCATTCCCATTTCTAAACGCATTAAAAAAGGCTACATTACCCTCCAATGCTACTTGAAAACGATCAAAAAACACCAAGCCAAGACTCCCCTCCATACCTGCATCAAATCTGCGTAGCTGATTTTTTGAGAAGGTAGATACCTTACCTGCTGGTACTAATTTAGACTCTTCGTCCGAATCTGGATATGGCCTCACCATGATGGTATAGTCGTTCCACTTAGTGTTTCCGAACAACCCAACTGCCATATAAGGCCCTATTGCCGCAAAGTACTTGTAGTCGTCATTGTTTCGAAACAGCTCTTTTTCTAAACGAACTAAAATAGGTAGCTTCATGTAATACGCATCAATCTTCAAATCTCCACGCTTACTATCACTACTTCCCCCCTTCTTAACAACCGACAAGCCAGTTGTTAAATAGATAGAACGATACGAAACGGGTAGAAAATCGACCTCGGCACCCACATTAAAACCAAACGTATTCTTCACATCGGCATCAATATAACCTACTGTACCTACACCACCCACTAGGCGGTATCTAAATTGGTCTTGGGCAAAAGCTGTTATTACGCACAGTAATAAACAACATAAAACGGTTCCTAGTCTCTTCATTTTCTTAATATATATGTAATGTAGTTCAATTAAAGCACTATCATAAAGACGCCTATAGCCTTCTGATGCAAGATAAAATAAATATAACAACTACAATGAAATGTTTCTAATAAAAATTACTTTTTTACTTGCTCCTCTTTACCAGAATAGATTAACTTTACAAGTTATTACTAAAATTGTACATTTTTACACTATTAGCTTCATGCGACAAATTTGCATATCTACATTACTTACTTTTTTGTTCGTTACCCTATCTCAAGCACAAACAGTTAAGGGTAAAATAACCAATTCTCATCAGCAGCCAATAGAACAGGCTGTAGTAGTACTTCAAAGTCCAGATTCTACCTATATAGACTCTTTTTATACGAACGACTATGGCTCTTTTCAATTCCAAACTGAGCTGGAAAGTTTTCGCCTTATTGTACAGCATTTACTCTACGAGACCAGCAGTAAGTTGTACAATAACGACAGCCTCAACCCAATTAACATTCAACTGACGACCAAGGAACATACGCTATCGGAAGTAGTCATTACCAGCGACAAGCCTTTGGTAAAACTGGAAGAAGGACGATTAACGTACGATATCGGCCAAATAAGCCAACAGAAGAGTATAACATCTGCCTACGATGCTCTGCTACAAGTACCGGGTGTGGTAGAATATAACGATAATGTTACACTTGTAGGTAGCCAGGCTTTAACGGTAGTAATCAATGGAAAACCCTCCTCCATGTCGACAGAACAGGTTATGACTCTCTTAAAAAGTATGCCGAAAGAGCGTGTACAGCATGCAGAGGTAATGTATGTAGCTCCACCACAATACCATGTAAATGGTGCAGTTATCAATTTGGTACTAAAAGAGCAGCAACTTGACGCACCCAAATTACAAGGACAAGTTACAACAGATTTTAAACAGCGCTATTATGCCAATTATCAAATAGGTACAACGCTGCTATACAATACCAAAAGAACCTCTACTGATATGATGTATAGCTACGGACATACCAATAACAGACTCGTAAACGATGTACGTTCGCATCATCTGTATCAAGGAGTTGTTCACGATATTTATCAGAAAGACAAAGGAAACTCTTGGACAAACAGCCACAACATCCGTCTAAATCACGACCTAAAGATTACCGATAAAAACACCCTTAGTCTTACCTATACAAGTGCCATCAGCCCTAAAACAAAAGGACTTATAAACTCGGACGGAACGCTATCTACATCGACCAATGTAAAAGAGTCCGACAGAGCAGTGCAAATGCACAACTTACAGGCATTTTTAAATACAGCCATAGGGCTAACTGTTGGGGCAGATTATACCTTTTACGACAATAGAAGTGGACAAGACTATCGGGAGTATATGGTAGGCAAAGAGAACCAATTTACATCAAATTCGCGTCAGAAAATACACCGTATAGCTGCCTATGCAGATCAACGCATTCCATTAAAAAAAGAGTGGGTGCTGATGATGGGTACCAAATTTAGCTTTGCAAAAGACAACAGCAACCAGATATACCATTCACA
>JASLCG010000116.1 GCA_030151885.1 Bacteroides sp. | reverse complement strand
CCTCTAAATATAATCATTCTAGATAAGTTAGATTTTTAAGCTATCTTTGTATTTCTAAATTTTAGCGTAAAAAAATAATGGATAAACAGATACTTCGATTAGCCATACCCAATATTATATCTAACATAACAGTTCCACTGCTTGGTATGATAGATATGTTCATAGTAGGACACCTTAGTTCAGAACTATATATAGGTGCAATAGCTATTGCAGTTATGATCTTTAACTTATTATACTGGAGCTTCTCTTTCTTAAGGATGGGTACTAGTGGCTTTACAGCACAAGCCTATGGAGCAAATAACAAACAAGAAATTGTAGATATTCTTCTTAAAGCACTACTAGTTGTAGCAATAGCTAGTATCACTATTATTATTTTACAATATATCCTCATTAATATCGCTTTCTATTTCATAGAAGGAAGCCCTGAGGTAATGTTGTTAGCTGCCGACTATTTCCATATCTACGTATGGGCTGCTCCTGCTGTTTTAGGTATGTATGCATTTACAGGATGGTTCATTGGTATGCAAAATGCAAAAACTCCTATGTATATTTCTATTGCTGTTAACGTAGTTAATATTATAACGAGTCTTTTTTTAGTTTTTGTATTAAAATGGGAGCTTAAAGGCGTAGCTCTAGGATCTGCTATAGCACAATACTCTGGTTTAACTCTCTGTATAGCTAGTTGGTACTACAAATACAAAAGCCTACACAAGTATGTACATAAAAAGTTTATCCATAAACTATCAGACTTAATTCCTTTTTTTAAAGTAAACAGCAATATCTTTTTAAGAACACTTTGCTTAATAATTGTTAGTACCTTTTTCACCTCTATATCAGCTAGATCTGGTGATACTATTCTTGCAGTAAACAGCTTAATGATGCAATTATTTGTTCTATTCTCTTATATGATGGATGGATTTGCTTACGCAGCCGAAGCCCTTACAGGCAAATACGTTGGAAGAAAAGATGCCTCTGCACTTAAAATATTAGTAAAAAGACTATTTGTTTGGGGCTTTGGACTAACACTATTCTTCTCTATTTTATACTTTCTTTTTGCTGATAATATATTAGGAATATTAACAGACAAGAAAGCTATTATAGCTATAGCCGAAGAGTACATTATATGGGCATTATTAATTCCAATAGCAGGATTTGCAGCATTCTTATGGGATGGTATTTTCATAGGTATGACTGCCTCAAAGCAGATGAGAAATTCGATGTTTGTGGCAATGATTTCATTCTTCACTATCTATTACATTACTAAAGAATCTATGGGAAATAACGGACTTTGGTTAGCTTTTATAACCTATTTAGCAATGCGTGGCATAGTACAAGCTTTAATATTTAAAAGAATAAAAACCCAAGTCGGATTATAAAAAAAAGGT
The DNA here is from genome assembly GCA_030151885.1 of Bacteroides sp. GTDB lineage: Bacteria > Bacteroidota > Bacteroidia > Bacteroidales > Bacteroidaceae > Bacteroides_E. The sequence goes on along the minus strand of JASLCG010000116.1, from coordinate 3,200 downwards.
CTAGATTAATCTAGACCTAAAGTTAATTTACATATTTCAATTTCTCGATGATCACCTGTAATCTTACCTAACACATCGGATAGTTTAATGGCTCTGTGATATCCTCCTTTAGGAGAGCTCTTCACATCGGTAAGTTTTATTACCATATTCAGTGGTTTTGCACCAACATCATTACTAAAGAATGTACCTATACCGTAAGTATCGTGTAAACGGGTACCTACATAGTCTTTAATCATCTTCACAGTCTCTATATTTAATGAGTCACTAAACACAACTGTTTTTGAAGATGGGTCGATTCTATTTGTTTCGTAAAAATCAATCGTTTTATCAATAAATTCAAGAGGGTCTCCACTATCACAACGCAAACCATCAAAAAGTTTAGCCTGTTTCAAGCTGAATGATTCAAAGAATGAATCGGTAGTATAAGTATCTGTTAGTGTAATACCAAGACTTCCACCAAATACTTCTACCCAAGCCTCTAAAGCTTTAATATTGGCCGCTCTATAACCAAACATAGCACCATGATACATAAACCACTCATGTGGCATCGTACCAATTGGAGTTGTATTATGCTTCATTGCCAAGTACATATTACTTGTGCCTTTAAAATACTCTTTCGAGTTTTCTTTTAAACATTTAACCACTCTATCTTGCACATCAAAAGAGAAACGACGACGAGTACCAAATTCTGAATAATCAGCACCTATTTCAGCTAATTTCTTCGCTTTAATAACTGCGCGTTCTTCAACATCATGTGGCGTTTCATTAGTCATTTGAAAATACAACTCTGATATGATAGCCATAAGTGGAACTTCCCACAGCACTGTTCTATACCAATACCCTTCAACTACGACAGAAAGCTCCCCCTTTTCATTTTGAGAAACCTGAACCTCATTAGGATCATATTGATACCCTTCTAAGAAATCAATAAATACTGGGTCAAAGAAGTAACAGCGTTTTTCTATGAACTTCTTCTCTTCCTTTGTCATTTTAAGCGTAGCCATGTGCTGAATCTCTTTTTTCAGCATATCTGCAAACCCTACAGGAAATTGATTTTCTCCTCTATTAATAAATTCATACTTCACATAAGACCATGGGTATAGCCTCTGTATAGCGTACATAACAGAGAATTTATATAGGTCGTTGTCGGTGATATAGTTTATAATCATACTCTTATATCTTAAATCTACTTTGATTATATAAACAATATATATAATAGTAGTTGTTCAAATAATACTTACTATAAGTCTTTTTCGTAAGTTTTACTATATTAATTGGGATGACAAAGATATATAATCTATTTCATCTAAAAGAGAATACAACACTTTTTAGGGGGTATATAGTAATATTGAGCAATAAAAAAGTCTACTCAAAACAGATTGAATAGACTTCTATGATAATGCTAAACAGATTATTTAATCACATCATTATATTTTCCAACTAGAGAATTATAATAAATTTCCATTGTAGATATCGTCTCTATTTTTTTATTTTCATTTACAGAGCGTATCCCTTTTTTAATAGCTACAGAAATTTCATAACTTGCTTTCATAAACGCTTCAAAGTTATTTTGCTGAACTTTAGATAACTCAATACGCTTACTTTTCTCTATATTTTCCTCATTGATTGATAGGTATTTTTCATTTATCTCCAATAACTCTTCCTTAGTAAATTCTCCCTCATTATATGCATAGCTAGCTGCAATCATATATGAGGATAAATCCATTTGATTTCTCATAAGTAAAATAACATCTTTTAATGGAGAGCTATCTAGAGTACTCAACTCCGCTTCTTCTCCTAAAGCCGCCGCCTTAGCCACTAGCTCAGACATAACATCATTCATTCTATGAAAATAGATGTTTACAGAATCTGCTAGTTGTTTTCCTAGCCTACCTTTATCATCTTTATAGTTTTCTTCTTGAACATACTTTTCGACCTCTTTGTAAGCATTATAAAGTCCGTTTTTACTCTTCAGATACTCAGTTATATTAACTTCCATAAACACCCTATCTTCCTCTTCCAAAGCATCTGTTATTGACTCAAGAGCCTCATCTCTCTTATTATCACTTAACTTAGGAAAAGCCATGCTCGCAAAAGTAAAAAAGCTAATGTTTGAGATATCTTTTATTAACTGCGGATTTTTAGAAATTGAAATCAATTGATTAACGTACCTTTCATTACTCTTTGTCCAATCATTAATTCTATTAGACTCATCTATAATCCTATTGGTATAATTGATTACATTATTAGCTTTAACTAAAGCTAGTTGATTCTCCTGCTGTTGTTTTGTTTTTGCACTATTTCCGGCACAAGACGAAAACATAATTAACAATATAATTACTAAACTATAATTCAATCTTTTATTTCCCATTTTTATCTCTGATTATGACATTATTAAACAATAAAGATAAACTATTTCTCTATACCATCACTTATAAATACAACCATATATTTATATAAATATCTACAAATAATATGGCTGTTTATAAGTGTTATAGATAGCTTTTAAAAAGAAAAAGGACAAAGAGAATAAATTTCCTTTGTCCTTTTAATATGGTTGAAAGAATTGTTATTTAATACACTTTGGTATTAAATGCACAGTTCTTATAGAAGTATCAGATTAGTATCTGTTGTTGTTTCCGTTACCACCTCTTCTATTGTAACCACCACCTCTGTTATTGTTAAATGAACGAGCTGGTCTTTCTTCACGTGGTCTAGCTTCTGAAACAGAGATAGTTCTTCCGTCGTATTCAACTTCGTTTAGTTCAGAGATTGCGTTTTTAGCTTCCTCGTCATTGTTCATTTCTACGAAACCGTAACCTTTAGAACGTCTTGTTTCACGATCCATAATAACTCTAGCTGAAGCAACTTCACCATACTCTTGGAATAGTTCTTGTAAGTCAGCATCTGTAATGCTGTAACTTAATCCTGCGATAAAAATATTCATTTCTTAAAAATTAAATTGTTAAAAATCAGGTGTGTAAATACTACTAACAAAACAGACTCGACTTTAATAAAACAACTTAAAGAAACAGTATGGATGTATGGATAGTTTTAATAACCTTAATAATGGCAGTAAAGGTAAGTATAAATTGATAAAAACAAACTAATTAAAGGGATTTTATATTCAAATTAGGTCTGTTAATAAAAGAATATATCAATTGATAAAAAATGTGTTGCTTAATTGTAGTATTAAGCAC
>JASLCG010000102.1 GCA_030151885.1 Bacteroides sp. | reverse complement strand
TTAAGAAGTATATCAGTTTTGTCTTGACGTTTACTCCTTAAAATCCCTCTTGTTTGGCGATTTAAATAGGGAAAATCATAATTATGATAAGATTATATAAAAAAAATGATATAATATAAAATAAAGTTTTTAACTTTGAGGTTGTTAATTACAAGGATGAACTGACTATTCGTTCTTTAATGATTGTAGAAACTTACTTAGAAAATTGCTTACTTAAATAGATATCTTGGTTGTACAAGGAGATTGTGAAATTCTGTATAACTAAATTAAATTTTGAATTATGAAAATTAACTGCTTACTAGTATTTACTTTATTACTCACATTTGCAATGGGGTGCTCTTCTGATAAAGAAGAGGTTATTGTTACTCCCATACCTACTGTAAATGGAGAATTGCATTTAAGGGCTGCTGTTAACTCAATGAAAACACGCACAATAGATGGTGTAGCCTCTGCTAATGATGTATCAGATTTAAATTCAGTACATGTATTATTACTTTCGGGTGAGGCTAATAGACAAAAGCTTCATAAAATTCTAGATAATTTAAACAAAGAAGAAATTAAAAAACTTCTAAATGGAAAGTATGTAGTGTCAAGTGATGAGAATGTGATTTCTGGTGTTTTAATAACAGCTAATAGAGCATTGACTAGAGAGTTTAGTGAAGGTATAACCTTAGATTATTTAAAAAATATTACAACATATAGCTCTTTTAATAAGATACAGCCTGAAAACATGGAAGGTATATCTAATTGTACTCTTGCAGGTGTAGCAGAGATACTTCATAGAGTAGATGATGACCAATATAATGCTGTTTTAAATTTAGTTCCACTTGAGGCTAGGATTCAAGTAAGTGGAGAAATTGCTGTAAATGATGAATACGTATCTCATCTGAAAATTACACGGATGTTTATAGATAATTTCATTGAAGATTCTGAATTCCCAACTGGAAGATTTACGGTAGGAACTTCTTCTGGACAAGAACTAGACAATAAATTGAAAAAATACTCTAACATATTTGAAATAAATAATGATGGAATTCAAATATTAAATTCGAAAAAAGATAAAAAAGTATATGCTTATCATGTATTTCCTCAGGTACAAACAAACGAGGGTAATATAAAAGAACGTGGCATTAATATTATTTTAAAACTGGAGTATTATAATAAGGTACTCAATAAACAAGAAGTAAAATACACTACTCTAAAACTGATGACTTCTAGTGGTATATCATCAGGATCTATAGTAGATATTAATCCAGGATTTATTTATTCAGTAGACTTGAGTAGAGTTGACTGGAATGGTGATAACAGCTTTGATGAAGATGAAGATAAATTTATTCCTGATAATGGTGATGATACTCCTAATGCAGTACGTAAGGATGTAGCAGTAATGACAGAGGTAGAGCCTTGGAATCAGATAGCTGTATACCCAGGCAATTAATAATGTTAACTTAAAATGGACGAATTATGAAAAAATATAGTTTATTATTACCTCTCTTATTAATGCTTTTATCTTGTTCATCTACTGATATGTTAGATGTAGCTGACAAAGAGAAAGATATTAGTGTTGAGTTTAGATTTAAAAAAAGGCATTTATCAAGAGTTGAAGATATACGAGAAAACAATAAAACATTATCTGAAATAAATTCTTTAGACTTAGTATTATTAGAAGATGAGAGAATTATTAAAATTCACTCATTAACAGATAAGGAACTTGAGGCTTTTAAAGCTTCTGGAAAAACAACCTTTCAATATATATATAGTAAAGCTCCTAGTATAACTAATAGAATAGCTATTATTGCTAATAAAATTGAGGATGTAGATTATGCTAGTTTTGCAAAAACCACCTCTTTAAAAGAGGCCATTCTGAGGACTAAGATAGAGAAGCTTCAGCCCTCTAGTAAGTATCCTGGAATTAGTAATACTATCTTGTTTGATAGTAAGGAGTTAGTAGCTACTAATAAGAAAAATCCGGATACTGACAACTATATTTATAAAGTAGAAATGGCTGTAGAGCCTCAGATAGCTAGAATTCAGATGACAGGAGTAATACGTAAATCTGATAAAATAAAAGATTTAGCTGTAACTAGAATATACTTAGATAACTTTATTGAGAGTAATATAGAAAAATCTCCTAGTTATATTAATGTAAAAACTACTTCTGGAGATGCTCTAGATCAGATTTATGAAGATAAAGGATTAATACCAGTTGTTTTTGATTCATCAAAACAATTTACAGAAAGCTTTCCTTTGAATACTTTATTAGAAGAGGATAAAACTTATGCTTATCATGTCTTTCCTCAAGCTAATAATAAAGAGAATACTGATAATAAAGACAAAGATGCTAATATTAAACTATTATTAAAACTAGAATATACGCTCTCATCTGATGAAAGTATAAGATATATAGAGTATGCAACCTTGCGCTTGGCTGATGAAAAATTATCGAATACTTCAATGGCTATAGAATCGGGTAAAATATACTCAATAAATCTTGATCAAATAGATTGGAATAGTGATGGTGATATTGATGAAGATGATAAGTTTGAACCAGGTTACGGAGGTGAAACCCCAAATGCTAAGGATAAACTAGTTTATGTAGAAGTTGAAGTAATAGATTGGACTGAAGAAGTTATAAAACCAGAATTATAAACTCTTATTATATAAATAACTAATAGACCTTGAAGTAAAAAAATCAAGACTTATTTTAATATTAAAAACTTAAATTATGAAAATTAAAAACTTACTTTTAGCTGGCTTAGCTGTGTTTGCTATGTCTGCTTGTTCTAACGAAGACAAAAATCTTCCAGAATTTAAAGGTGGAGATGTTAATCTTAAGATTAGCACACCTCAAACTCTAACTAGAGCTGTTGATACTGAAGTTACTGGAAACCCAACATCTGCTATTACAAGTATACAAGTAGTATATTTAGATGCAAATAAAAAAGTGGTAAATAGTGCTGTTTTAACGGATAATGATGTACTACAAGCAATGAAAGGAAGAGATGGTTATATTTTAACTAAAGTTCCTTCTAGTGTAGCTTCTATATTTGTAGCAGCTAATGCAATAAACAATACAAAGGTAGTAGTAGGTTCAACACTTAATGATGTAAAAAAACACTTAATGGGTAGTGAATTTATTGCAATCCAACCTATAAGTGATGGTATTGGTTCAGGTATTTCTAAATCACCTTTATTCGGAGAGTCTGGAGCTTTTGTTGATACTAATAAAACAAACCCAGAAACTACTAATAAAATTTATAGTGCAAGGGTGTCTTTAAAATCAGAAATAGCTAGAGTACAAATTTTAGGTACTGTTGAGTATTCACAAGAAATATCTGAAGGTAAAGTACAGTTGTTAGCTTTAGATAACTTCTTACAAGAGTATGAAATGTATAATAATAAATTTGCTTTAGGAAGCCCTCAAGATTCTGAAGTATGGAATACTTATAAAACTGCTAATAAAGGATATGATAAGATTTTTGACTACTCTGCTACTGGAAAATTAGATGATGGTAATAAAGTTTATGCATACCACGTTTATCCACAAAAAGCTGATGAAACAGCTGATAGAAAAGAAAAAAATATTAAACTAATTATCAAGCATAGCTTTAAATACGAGAATGAAACAAAAATTAGATATAGTACACTTCGTTTAGCTACTGGTACAAAAGAAGTAATTGATCCAACTGCGCTAAATATAGAAGGTGGTAAAATCTATAAAATTGATTTAGGACTAGTAGACTGGGATGGTGATGGTTCAACAGGTCCATTTAACCCAGGTGATGGTGATGAAACTCCAAATGCTGGTCAAAAAGACGTACAAGTTCTTGTAGAAGTAGTAGCTTGGGATGAAGTTACAACTTTCCCTCAAAACTAATAGTTAGAAGTAATTTATAATCATTACCCCTTTAAAAAAGGGGTAATGATATTTTTTAAGAAATAAAGAAATGAAAAAATTAAACACATTTATACTGATCTGCTTAGGCGTTTTATTAACAAACTGTGATATTAAAGATTCCCTTAAAGATTGCGTCTATACAAGTAATATTAACCTAAGCTTTGAATATTTTGCAGATGAAAGTAGTAATGTTGTTGAAAAACACCTTAACTCTGCGAAACTATATATATATGCTGATAACGGATTATTATATAATATAGTAGGCATAACACAAAATGAATTAACCTCTCATAAATCTTTAGACTTACCCATAGGTAAATATTCTTTAGTATGTTGGGGTAATCAAGGAACTTATTCTGAAATAAGTAATGAAAATGATATAGATCTTGCTAGATTAAGTCCTGATGGCTATTCTAAAGGGAGAATTACGACGAATGATAATTTATACTTTGGTAAAAAAAATATATCAATAACTGCTCCTAATTCTACTGTAAGAGAGACATTGAAATTTGAATCTGCCAATATCCAATTTATTGTGAATGCTCATAACTTTGGATCAAAAGATTTATCTGTTACAATAGAGAATCTTATGCCTCAGTATAACTTTAATATGGAGCCTACAAAAGGTTATGAAGCTATTTATAATCCAGTCATGTCAAATGAAAATTCTAAGATGAAGACATTCTTAGCACACTCATTGCGTTTTAAAAACAACAACAATATTAAAGTCAAATTATATGATTCTAATAATATGGCTACACCATTAAAGGCTATTGTTTTAAAAGAGCTTTTAGAACAAGAAAATATCTCTGTTGAAAATAAGCAAGAAGTTACATTATATATTAATTTCAAAAATACTACTAATGGAATTATAGTATCTATAAGTGATTGGGATGAAGAAGACATTATTTTAGGGAACTAATGTGCTAAAGCACCTTTTCAGTAGTTATAGACGTGTTTAAAAAAAGGTAAGCGAACTTTCGGGTTCGCTTACCTTTTTTAATATATAGGTTGGTATTGACCAAATAAACTCCTAATCAGTAATAATAGAAAAGTCTCCTATATTTACATGATTAACATTATCAACAACTCTAGTTATTTTAAGCGTAACTTGTTTTCCTTTAGCAGGAGTAAATACTACTTCTTGTTCTATAGGATTGTTTTTAATATTAGAAAACTCTCCTTCAGCAACTAATTTTTTATCTACAAAGAATTGGTATCTATCTATATGTCCACTAGCATCTCTACCTTGGTTTGGTGTATACTTAAAACCTTTAATTATGTGCTGTGTTTCTAAATCTATAACAACTTCTTTTATGCCTTTTGGCAAATAATATGATGTATACCCATTTCCGTCAAATAACTTACTTGTATTTTCATCATTAATATTTATCACTTTGTAAGTGCTATTAGGTATGTCTAGTTTTTTAGTTGATATTGGGCTAAGCTTATTTTGTAATGGGTCATAAATTGCTGCCTTTACAACTGCTTTATTTGACAACTTAAAAGGTCCTTTGTACTCTATTCCATTTTCTGCAGTAGGAGTAGTTTCATCTATAGTATAAATAACCTTAACACCTTTCAGTTGAGTATTTATACTTACCATATCTTTCCTATCTCTTGTTATTGTAGGTTCTTCAAGTAATAGCGGAGCCATATAAGCCTCTACATTGTTAATGCATAGTGGACCTTTTGCTTCAGTAAAGTTAATACGTATTGCATTGGTCTTTACTGTATCGAAACGAAGAATTCTTTTATAACCAATAGTTGTAGTCTTTTCATTACAATTAATTGGTTTCCAAATGCCATTTAATAAGACTTCTACATTAAAATGTGCAACTCTTTGTCCTAGCGGTATATACTCTTGTAATACTAGTCTATTGACTAAAGTTTCTTCGGGCAAGCTAAATGTTAAAGAAGCAGTAGATACTCCATCTTCAGTAGCCCAGTAACTGTTCCAGTTATTGTCGTTAGTGTTTTTAGCACTAAAATTACTTCCTCTACTATTTGTAGCTTTTACTTTAGCATTTAATAATATATTTTCTTTAAAGTCGTTCTTTAAGACTTCTGCCCATTCTAGTATTCTTATTGAATCTGTTGGATGAATTCTACCATCTAAGGCTACTGGGAAATTTAATAAAAGATTCGAATTCCTTCCAACACTTTGATAATAGATATTCACTAAGTTTCCTACAGAACGAACTTGATGATCTTCTCTATGGTGGTAAAACCATCCTGGTCTAATAGAAACATCAGTTTCTCCTGGAATCCATTGTTTCCCATCTTTTAGTCCTTCATTTCCTTTTGCTTCATGTATTGTAGTATCGAAATTAGACCAATTTGTTTCACCAGCAAAACCAGCTTCATTCCCAATCCATCTAATTGTAGGTACAGTACCACCAAATATCATGATATTTGGATGTTTAGACTTTATTAAATCTACAGCTTTCTCATACTCATAATATTCTGTAGGCTTAATAGATCGGGTTTCATTAGCTCCACCATACCATCCATTACCTCCATTAGCACCATCAAACCAGTATTCAAATAATGGTCCATAATTAGATGTAAGCTCTTCTATTTGCTTATGAAAAGTTTTAACATACTCGGGGTTTCCGTAGTTAGCATTATTTCTATCCCATGGAGATAAATATATACCAAATTTGAGGTTCGCTTCTTGACATGCTTTTGCTAATTCTCCTACCATATCTCCTTTTCCGTCCTTCCAAGGAGATTTACTAATGTTGTATTCCGTTGTTTCTGTAGGCCATAAGCAAAATCCATCGTGGTGTTTGGTAGTAAGAATTACACCTTTAAAGCCAGCACGTTTAATAATATCTACCCACTGGTTTACATCTAAGTTAGTAGGATTAAAGGTCTCTGCAGGAGTGTTTCCATATCCCCACTCAAGATCATTGAATGTATTAAGACCAAAATGAATAAATGCATATTGCTCCATTTTTTGCCACTCAATTTGTGCTTGAGTTGGTACAGGAAGGATTGCCTCAGGAGCTTCAGTTGTATTACAACTACTTAAGCATACAGATGCTAATAGCAAACCTCCAAAAAAAGTGCTCTTCATTAATAAATGTTTAGTTAGAATTTGAATTAAATAAATATTGTGTCAATTACAAAACTAATATTTTTTATAAGAGTGTCTGCATTAAATAACTAATATTCACGTTCTAAATAAATTATTTAAGTCTGTTATGGTGTTTAAATGACGACTTTGTTGTTTTGGCCGATAGTATCTCTCTTTGGTGCTGTTAACAGCTAATTGTGTCGTGAGCAATATACCAGGTATATTGTTACTACTGACATACCAGTAGTATATTAAAATTAATTCAGTATTTATAGTTTAATCGTTCTATAGCGATGCATAAGATTATAGATTTAATGAAGATTACAATCAAATTTAAGCTGTATGAGTTACTGTCAATAATAAATAATAAGGGTTAATGAGGTTTCTTTAAAAAGATATGTGAAAGAATAATACTTGATCTTATCTACATTGATTTTAATCAATATAATACTCATTTTTAGTAACTTATTAGCTCTTTAATACTTTTGTTACTGAGAGAGTAATATATTTGTATACTTTATAAAACAAATCTTATGTCTATAAAATACCGTCCTATAACAGAAAAAGAGATCGGATCTTTAGAAAGACAAGGATGCACCTCTTCAGATTGGTCTAAAGTTTATGTAGTGCCAAATTTTGTAACAGAAAACATAAAGAATAGTAGATTTTCTGGTAATATTAAAATTGGTCTTATTCAAGGGGTGTTTTCTCTTCCTGGAGGTTTTGAACAATCAGCTACATTAGAAAATGTTGCATTTCATAATTGTGATATTGGTAATGCAGTATATATTGGACATGTACAAAATTATATAGCTAATTATAAGATAGGAGCACATTCCTATATAAGGAATGTAAATTCTATATATGTTGATGGAGAATCCTCTTTTGGCAATGGAACATCTGTAGCAGTAATGAATGAGACTGGTGGAAGAGAGATTATTATTTATGATAATCTCAATGCTCATTTAGCCTATATATACACATTCTATAGATATAACCCAATACTAATTGATCGTATTAAAAATATGATTTTAGCATATGTTGAGAAGCTCAAGTCATTTCAAGGAACTATAGGAAAACACTGTATAATTGTTGATGTAGGGGCAATAAAAGGTGTTAGAGTAGGTGATTATACCAGTATAGAAGGAGCTAGATTATTAGAAAATGGAAGTATTAATAGCACACAAAAAGCTCCCGTACATATTGGTTATAGTGTAGTAGCAAACGATTTCATAATATCTTCTGGAACTAAAATAACAGATGGTGTTATGTTAAGAAGGTGCTTTATAGGTCAGACATGTAGGTTAGGTCATACATATTCAGCTACAGATTCAGTTTTTTTTAGTAACTGTCAAGGAGAAAATGGTGAAGCAGCCTCTATCTTTGCAGGACCATTTACCGTTACCCATCATAAATCGACCTTGCTTATTGCTGGTATGTTCTCTTTTATGAATGCAGGTTCAGGCTCCAACCAAAGTAACCATATGTATAAATTAGGTGCTATTCATCAAGGAATTGTTGAAAGAGGTGGAAAGACAACTAGTAACTCTTACATTTTGTGGCCAGCACGAATAGGGGCATACTCTCTAATTATGGGTAGGCATACAAATAACTCTGATACATCTAACTTACCTTTTTCTTATCTGATAGAAAATAATGATGAAACAATACTAATTCCTGGTGTAAACCTTAGAAGCGTTGGCACAATTCGTGATGCAATAAAATTCCCTAAAAGAGATAATAGAAAAGACGATAAATTATTAGACTATATCAACTTTAATCTGTTAAGTCCATATACTGTTCAAAAAATGTTTAAAGGAGTAGAAATACTAAATAAACTTAAACAAACCTGTGGAGAAACGGCTGATTACTATACTTATCAAGGTTGTAAAATAAAAGCATCATCTTTAAACAAAGGATTGTACTATTATGACCTTGCAATTAAGAAATTCTTAGGAAACTCTATCATATCTAGATTGAATAATGATTCTTATGACTCAATTGTTGATATAAGATTAAGATTAAAACCTAGTTCGACAGATGGAGTAGGGGAGTGGAGAGATTTAGCTGGCCTAATAGCTTCGGAAAAGTGCATTATAGATATAATAGACAAAATTACTAGTCATAAAATAGATACTATAGAACAAGTGAATAATAGTTTTTATGCATTACATAAGAACTACTATAACTTGGAATGGGATTGGGCATGGGAGAAAATTAAGGAGTATTTTAATCTAGAGCTTGATTCAATAACAGTTAAAGACATTATCTATATTGTTTCGGAGTGGAAGGAGGCTGTTATAACACTCGATAAACTACTATATACTGATGCTAAAAAAGAATTTTCACTATCGTCTAGGATTAGCTTTGGGCTTGATGGCAATAGATACACTCAAAAGATAGATTTTGATAGAGTAAGAGGAGTGTTTGAGGAGAATGAATTTGTTAAAACGATATTAAAACATATTGATGTAAAAACAAATTTGGGAAATGATTTTTTGGAGAAAATGGAAGCACTTCTTTAAGTAGAAAGTTTTTTATATAAAAGAAAAATAATTAAGAAAAAAACAAGGACAGCTAATAAAATTTTCTTGGTTTTATTAGAGATTTTAAAAGGTATTTCTTCTTTATGACCAGGTGTCGGATAAAGCTCCGTAAGAGTCTTAGATAAATTCTTTAACTCTTCACTCCATAGGTCTTTCTGAATAACTTGGTTGTTATATTTTATCTGTACAAAGACTTGATCGCCCATCTTACACCATTTACCTAAAGTTACTAGTTGATATGATAACGTTATAGTTAATGGCTCAATTATACTCGTTAGCGGATTTATACAGGTATTTATAACAAGTGATTTATAAGGTATATAATTAACCTTTGGTTTTAATTTATTCATAATTTACAAATTTTATATGCTGTACATATTTTGTACAGCATATAAAAGATAAGATATTAGTTCACAAATTTCTTAGTAAATTTATTTAGCGACATACCCCATACGAGAAGTCCAGAAATTAAAAATGCTAAAATAGCTGTAAGTAATATTTGTACAACAGGAGCTAATTTTACATTAGGATAGATAATATCGTATGCCACTTGTACAAAAAAGAAATGGCATAGGAAAATACCATAAGTTAAATTTGCACCTGTTTTAAGTGCTTTTGAGGGTCTTAACTCCATTTTCTGGAAGATAATAAATACTGCAAAAGTCATAGCTAGAACATTAATACTAGTAAATGACCAAATAATTTCTAGATTAGAAAAGTTCTCGGGATAGTATTTTTGAGTAAATAAAAAACCACCCAATGTTATGGCATATGCTACTATAAATAATGGAGTAGCTATTGCAAAAGTCTTAGTCCAGCTCCAATTAAGAGGATATTTAAATAAATAATATCCAAGTAATAGATATCCTATAAATCCCGAAAAATAGTAAAACGTTCCGTAATCATTCCAGTCACAAATACCGAATAATCCCATGTTACCACCATTGCCAACATATCCTAAAAAGGGAGCAGCAAGTTGTAAGTAAGGTAAGCAAGTAGTAATAATCCATAAAATAATTACGAGCTTTATCTCTTTTTGATTGGCAGATTTAATCCATGCACTAAATATTGGTATAAACAAATATAATCCAATTAGCATATAAACATACCAAAGAGGAATTGTATCATAATTGAAATTAAAGATCCAGGAATATAGTTTATTAATAAGGCTTTCACTCGTATATCCACTCATATCAATATTTACATTAGGGGTTTGTATTCCCGTTTGAAAATAAAGGAAATAAAAGATTGGTACAGTAATAGCCCAAAAAATAAATGGTGTAATAATGCGTTTGGTCCTTTTTTTGTAGAATGTGATCATATCTAATTTAGATGGAAGTAATAGAACCCCAGATATCATTACAAATAGAGGAACACAGGAACGAACAAGACTTCCGATAGATGCACCAGATACGAACTCTAAATAATTACTATCTGTTTTTCCAACAAAAGGATCACAGGCATGTGCTATAACAACTAGGAAGCAGGCAAATACTCTTAATAAATCAATCCAAACAATCTGTCTATTGTCTGTAGTTTTAACGTTGGTCATGTTTTAAAATTAATAGTTAGTTAGATTTTGCACTAAAGTAGTTATTATATATATACATATTAAATATAGTTTCTTAATATTCTTACAAAAATTGTTAACCTTTAATTTTTATTTTTATTGCTAATAAAACTCTATCTATATTTGAGATAAGTCAATTTTTGCTGTTTCTTTGTATTTAACATCAAAGAGTAAATAAAAAGCATATTATATACTATAATTATATTGATTAATATTATGAAATATTTAAAACGTGTGATGCACTTATGTGTGTTATCTGCATTTGTATTAGTGGGTTTATCATCTTGTACAAAAGAGATTTCTACAACCAAAGTTGCAGATTTAACACAATATGTTGATCCTTTGATTGGCTCAGGAGATCATGGTCACGTATTTGTGGGTGCTAATGTTCCTTTTGGAATGGTTCAATTAGGTCCAACAAACATATCAACAGGTTGGGACTGGGTATCAGGGTATCACTATACAGATTCTACAATATTTGGTTTCTCTCACTTACACTTAAGTGGTACAGGAATTGGTGACTTATTAGACATATTAGTTATGCCTATAACAGGTAACCCTAAGATGGCTAAAGGTGAGCATGGAAATCTAGAGTCAGGAATGTATTCTACTTTTAACAGAGCAAATGAAGTTACTAAGGCTGGATATTACTCTGTACTTTTAGATAGATATAATGTAAAAGCAGAACTAGCTGCAACGGAACGAGTAGGTTTGCATAGATATACTTTCCCAGAGTCTTCTGACGCTGCTATTGTAATAAACTTAGCGGATGCTTTAAACTGGGATGCTTCTGTCGAAGGATATTTAATTCAAGAAAGTGAAACAGTTATTTCAGGTTATAGATATTCTAAAGGCTGGGCAGATGATCAAAAGGTGTACTTTACTGCTGAATTCTCAAAACCGATTAAGAGTTTTGAACTTTATAATGGTGAGACTTTAGTTGAAGGAAAAGAACTTAAAACAAAATTAGTTTATGGTAAAGCTGGTTTTGAAACAGAGCAGAATGAACAAGTTTTACTAAAAGTGGCAATTTCTCCTGTTAGTATAAAGAATGCAAAATTAAATATGGCTACAGAAGCTCCAGCTTGGAACTTTGACGAAGTAGTAGCAAAAGCACAAGAAGAATGGAATAAAATGTTACATAAAATAACAATTGAATCGAAAGATCCAGCTGTTTTACGTACATTCTATACCTCATTATACCATACAATGATTGCCCCATCTGTTTTCTCGGATGTTAACAATGAATATAGAGGTGCTGATGGTAAAATATATAATGATAAAGATCATAAAACATATACAACATTCTCTTTATGGGATACTTATAGAGCAGCGCATCCTTTAATGACTATTATACATCCAGAAAAGATGTCTGACATGATAAATACTATGCTTAATATTTATAAAGAGCAAGGTAGGCTACCTGTTTGGCACTTAGTAGGTAATGAAACAGATTGTATGGTTGGAAATCCAGGTATACCAGTAGTGGCTGATGCGTATTTAAAAGGTTTTGATGGCTTTGATAAAGAGTTAGCTTACGAATCTTTAGTTAATACAGCATTAAGCGATGATCGTGGTTTAGACCAGTATAAAAAACTAGGTTATATTCCTTTTGATATTGAAAATGAGTCTGTTGCAAAAGGTTTAGAATATGCATTAGCAGATTGGGCTGTAGCTCAAGTAGCGAAACAAAGAGGAGATAAAGAAAACTACAACTACTTTCTAAATAGAAGTAACTCATTTAAAGAGTACTATGACCCATCAGTAGGATTCTTTAGAGGAAAAGATTCAAAAGGAAACTTTAGAAAAGGAGAACTTAACCCTTACCACTCTAAACACCGTGAAGATGACTATACTGAAGGTAATGCATGGCATTATTTATGGTTAGTACCTCAAAACGTAAATGGACTTGTAGATTTA
The DNA here is from genome assembly GCA_030151885.1 of Bacteroides sp. Classification (GTDB taxonomy): domain Bacteria; phylum Bacteroidota; class Bacteroidia; order Bacteroidales; family Bacteroidaceae; genus Bacteroides_E. Next base: position 4,001 of record JASLCG010000102.1, on the reverse strand, counting down.
CTAGGAGGTGAAGATGTATTTATCCAACGTCTGGATACGCTATTTACATTAGAAGGAGATATGGGTGAAGATGCTTCTCCAGATATTTCAGGTCTAATTGGACAATATGTACAGGGAAATGAACCTTCTCATCACGTATTATATTTATATCCTTTTGTGGGAGAGCAATGGAAAACAGCTCAGCGTGTAAGAGAGGTACTTACTACTCTTTACTTTGATCAGCCTGCTGGATTATCTGGTAACGAAGATTGTGGTCAGATGTCTGCTTGGTATATTTTATCTTCATTAGGTTTCTATCAAGTTGCTCCTGCAGGAGGAGTATATGTATTTGGAAGTCCGCTTGTTGATGAGGCTACAGTTGATTTAGGTAATGGTAAGAACTTAACCATTATAGCCCATAATAACAGTGAAGAAAATATGTATATACAAAGTGTTAAACTTAATGGTCAGCCTTATACTAAATCTTATATTGAATATAAAGACCTAGTAGCTGGTGGCACATTAGAATATACAATGGGTAATAAACCATCTGATTTTGGTGTTGCTCTTGAAGACAGACCTGTTTCTGCTCAGTAATTGAGTTAACAGATTATTTAAAATATAAAAGAGAAGTATCTGATGAGGATACTTCTCTTTTTTGTTTCAATAGGGTAGAGAATAGTATTTGTTGTAGCTTTACTAGGTATCACAAATAATGGTTATCAATGACTAAATACTAAAGCTATATCCAGCTAATTGTACATTGCCGATAAGCCTCTATCTTGTTGCCGACTAACCTTAAGCATATTGCCGACATATCATAGGTTGGTCGGCAACATACGAAGAGTTTATACATAAGGAGATTTATCGGCAACATACCTCATAAAATAAGGCGAATATACTGATGAAGTATATTCGCCTTATCTTATTATTTATAAGTAATAATTATTCTCCTACTTTATATTTTTGCCCTTTATATAAATAATGAGCTAATAAAATATGAGCTAATGCATCTTTAGCTAACTCTTCATTTACGGGAACTTGTATTTGCTTGGTATCACTTTCTAGCTCAAATTGAACAGCTGGCCTATTAGGTTGTAAAATAGTAACTTGATTTTCAACTCTAAAAGCATTTATATCATGAAACTGCATAATTGCACGTCCAGGTATCTCTTCTGGAAGTGTTAATAAGTTTCTTCCGACCATAGGAACTTCAAAATCTTTCCCTATTAATGCAGCTATGGTTACAGGTAGATCAATCTGGCTACATAGTTTATTATATTCAGAAGGATTTAAACCTGGAGCAATAATCAAAGCTGGAATATGAAACTTATCTATAGGAACTAAGTGATTTCCATATGTGCGTGTATTATGATCGGCTACAACAATGAATATTGTATTTTTATAATACTCCTCTTGCTTAGCCATTTCAAAGAATTTGCCAATTGCATAATCAGCATATTTCATTGCATTGTGTACTGAAGCTTGAGGCTGCTCATACAGTTCAATCCTGTTTTCAGGAAATTCAAAAGGTTCGTGGTTTGAACTAGAAAACATTAGAGAAAAGAAAGGTTTATCTCCAAGTGATTTAAAATACTGATTAGCTTTTATAGCAATATCTTCATCAGAATAACCCCAAGTGCCTTTTAGGGCATATTTGTTATCGTCATTATCTAGTACACTTTCATCTATAATATAATCAAATCCATTTCCACTGAAGAAGGACGCCATATTGTCAAAATTAGCCATTCCTCCATAGATAAAGCTTGTATTATAATTTTGCTTTTTTAATAGGCTGGCTAATGTGAAGAAGTTTTCTTGAGATCCTGGTAGTTTGACAACACTTTCGGAAGGTGATGGTAAAAAGCCAGTAGTAACAGCTTCTATCCCTCTAACACTTCTTGTTCCTGTTGAGTATAGGTTGGTAAATAAAACCCCCTCTTTGGATAGCTTGTCTAGGTTAGGTGTAAGAGGTAATCCTCCGAGGCATCCAACAAATTCCGCTCCTAAACTTTCTTGCAAAAATATAACAACATTATATGGTCTATCTATTAAAGAATCTGTTTTTAAAATATGAAGCATAGGGTTATCATCTTTACTGATAAATGAGTCTTCAGTAGCATCCATATATTTTTTCACTCTAGAAATAGCTTCTTCTTCGGTCATATTACCATAGAGCTTAGCAGGGTTTACTTCATTTTTCATAGAGTATGCTGCAAATGCTACTGTATAAAGTGAATTTACACCCATTACATTTGCTAGCTGGTCGTTACTAAATACAGAGTTACTAGCATTTATAGGCCTTCTAGAGGTAAGACTACCTCTTGCTCCCCAGAAACAGAAAAAGGCTAATACAGGGAACAGTAAAAAACGGATTTTCCAGTCACTACGATCTACTTTAAAGATAAAGGTAGCTGTTTTTGCAAGAAGCCAAATAATTGCTGTAATAACAATACCAAGTACAACTATCGTCCATGGTCTAGCTTTAAGTAGCATTGTAGCCACTTCTTTTGGATAGATAAGATACTCTAAAAAAAGTTTGTTAGGTCTTGTGTCGTATTGGTCTATAAACTCAGGAGTCATAAGCTCCATAAAAAGTATGAAGAATAAAAATACAGCACAATAACCAGCTACTATTTTTGTAGTTAGCTTCCTTTTAAAAGAGGGCATAAAAGTTACTAACAGTATGGGAATAAATGACAAATAGCTCATAAGAATAAGGTCAATTCGCATACCTAGAGAGAATATTCGCATATATTCATCGACCTCTATTAATCTATCTTTATACAGATAAAATAGAATTAATCTACTAACAGTTAGTATGATAAATCCTAAAATAAAAAAAAGGAATAGAGGTCTTAAATAAGATAATTTATTACTTTTCATTGGTTGTGTTTAATAATATTTTACAAATATCTTATAAAAAGGTTATTATTACAATAATTATCAGCTAAATTCTATTATTTATAATAAGCCGTTAGTTACTAATTGAATATGATGATTTTGTCTTTACTTTAAGATGAAAATTAAATATAATATAAAGTGTTTTTATATATTTGTAATATTATATTTAATAATCTTATTATGAGAAAGATAAAGAGTGCTTTTGAGTTGCTTATTCTACTTATAACATGCACCATGGTGGTGTCGTGTATAAATAGTGAAAAGAAAGAAATTAGCTATAGGGCTATTGATGAAGGACGTATTGAGATGTTTAACAATGAACTTGAAACCTCTGAGGTTACAACATTAGAAGAGTTAGCCTCTCTATATAGGGCAAAAGATGTTTATGCAGAAGGAAACTATTCTTATGAAACGGTTATTAAAGAACTGCACAAAGATTTATTTGAATTATCTATAAAAGAGGAAGGATTAATGGATGATTCTATATTTGGTATAATATCAATTATAGAAGTTGAACGGAATAATAATGGATCTTGGAAAGTTCTAAAAATAAAGGAAGCTTATAAGTGTTGGCCCAATCGTGGTCATCAGGAGTGGGGACCAGAGTTTTGTAACTAAAAGATAAAGAGAAATCTCATTTGAATATTTTCAAATGAGATTTCTCTTTATCATCCCTATATGTGGCACACCAGCATCTAAATATACTTCTCCAAAAGGAGTGTATCTATGGTGTTTGTAAAAATCCTGTAAATAGGCTTGTGCCGATATTTCAATATCTACTAAGCCATAATTAGCTTCTATGTTTTTTTCTATTTGTTCAATAAGGTAGTGTCCTAACATTTTTTTTCTGTGTGATTTTCTTATTAGAACTCTTCCAAAAGAAGCTTTGTTCTTATGTAATGTGTTAGGCCCAAATATCCTAGCATATCCAATAAGCTCCTCATTGTCGTACATTAACAAATGTAGAGTATGGAAATCGGCACCATCTATATCTGTGTAATTACAAGTTTGTTCTCGTATAAATACCTCTTCACGTAGTTTTAAGATATTATAGAGCTCTTCTAAGGTAAGTTCCTTAAATGATTTTATTTGACAAGTTATATTTTTATTCATTGAGC
>JASLCG010000094.1 GCA_030151885.1 Bacteroides sp. | reverse complement strand
AAACATCAATGACACTACAATTAAGGCAATAGTTTTCTTAAGCAAAGTTTTTTGACTCTGCTTAAATATATTTTTAAGTATCATAATTTAAATTTTAAGTTTAGACTTTAGCCTGTTGATATTCGGGTCCTTTATCTTCTGTATTTTCCACTTCAAGAACTACTGTAAATGGCTGGTCTATTTTCATTTTCTTAGGTAATTCAATGTGGTATAAATTAGCATTAAATTTATTCTTACCCGCATTTAATATTTTCACCTCTTGTTTGCCATCCAGCAAATAAGCTTTTGCAGGTTTCGGACCATTTTTAGGTATCTCTACTGTTAAAAGGTTGTTTACAGGTCTATTAAATACTATCATATTTACGAGTTGTTGTTTTTGAGTATAGTAACCCCAGCCCTGTTTTTTCCAATCAATATAACTAGTTCCATAAATGGCCTCTCCATTAACTTTCATCCACTCACCAATTTCTTTAGCAAGCTTGGTCTCCTCAGGACGAATATTACCTAAGCCATCTGGTCCAAAATTTAGCACAAAGTTTCCATTCATTGAAGCCGATTTTGCAATCATCTCTATCAAATCGTACCCTGTTTTAACGTATCCACGCCAATCCGAATGGTATCCCCATTGATTTTCAGGAATAGTCATTACACAATCCCAATCATTACCATATACTTCAGAAATATCGTTTGGAAGTGCTCTTTCCCACGATTGTTCGTAATCTCCTATTAAGTCTCCGTTAGAATCATAACCTCTTTTTCCAAATTCGTCTGCTCTGAACCGACTTCCAATAATAAGCCCGTCAATTTTGCCTCTTAATTCTGCATCTAAATTATACGCAAATTCTGCTTCGTTTATCCAAGCCTTATCCCAAGAGCCATCGAACCACAAACCTTTTATTGAAGGATAGTTATCTACCAACTCCAACAACTGATTTCTAGTAAACGATAAAAATTCTTTGTAATTTTCTTTAGCTTCTTTAGTCGTCGGAATCGCAGATTTGTATCCCTTATGATTCCAATCAATAATTGAGAAATATAAAATAACATCAATTCCCTCTGCATTATAAGCTTCGACAATTTCTCCAACTATATCTCTTTTAAACGGCGAATTTGCTATTGTATAATCTGTATACTTGCTTGGCCACAGGCAGAACCCATCGTGATGCTTAGTGGTAAATATTAAATACTTAGCCCCCATCTCTTTGGCTTGCTTAGCCCAGCGTATAGCGTCAAAGTTTTTTGGATTAAATTCTTTATAGAGTTGATCATACTCTTCATTAGGCATTTTTGACCATGAACGAATCCATTCTGCAGCTCCAGAATAATACTCACCATTCCAGTGACCTCCTGGAAGGGCATAAACTCCCCAATGAATAAATTGTCCCAGACCATGGGTTCGCCAACGATTCATAGCATCGTCTGTACGTACTCCTACCCTTTGCGCCCCGTATGTTAGGGGAATCGAAGCTCTTTTCTGCGAGTACATAGATATACTCACAAAAAGAAAAACTAGAAGAAATACCAATTTCTTCTGTGGTGCTTTTTTCATAATACTTTAATTTTAGTTTATAGTATATAAATAGATGTAGCGCTCTACAATTTCAATAAAAATAAATATTTCATATCATTTTTTTTAGAGCTTCAAGAGTGTTTTACAACATGTTTAGTAGCCAATCAACCTAAGCACCAACACATTAACCATCAAATAGTTATACATATTTGCTATATTTTACATATTAGCTATAAACTAATTATATATTCAAGTAAATATTTTTAAATATATACATACCACCTTTGAAATAGTTAAATTTTAAAAAGCTTCAAGAAAAGATAAAAACACATTTATTGCACATTTCCACATAAAATGAGAAAAAAGAGAAGAGGGTTGAAGTTTTTTTAATAAAATCGACTTATATTTGTGCGAACATTAAGATATAAAACTATCAATATGAAAGCATTTGTATTCCCTGGTCAAGGGGCACAATTCGTAGGAATGGGTAAAGACCTATACGATAACGTTCCAATGGCTAAAGAATTATTCGAAAAAGCAAACGAAATCTTAGGATATCGTATCACAGATATCATGTTTAATGGTACAGACGAAGAGTTACGTCAAACTAAAGTTACACAACCTGCTGTGTTTTTACACTCGGTGATATCTGCACTTTGCCTAGGAGATGAGTTTAAACCAGATATGACAGCGGGCCATTCGTTAGGAGAGTTTTCTGCACTAGTTGCTGCGGGTGCTCTATCTTTTGAAGATGGTCTTAAACTTGTTTTTGCGCGTGCTATGGCTATGCAAAAAGCTTGTGATGCTGTTCCAGGAACAATGGCTGCTATTATTGCTTTGCCAGACGAAAAAGTAGAAGAGGTATGTAACAGTGTTACCGATGGCGTATGTGTTGCAGCAAACTTCAACTGTCCTGGTCAGGTGGTAATTTCAGGTTCAGCAGAGGGCATTGCTCAAGCTTGCGAACTTATGAAAGCTGCTGGTGCAAAACGTGCTCTTCCATTAAAAGTAGGTGGTGCTTTCCACTCTCCACTTATGGATCCTGCAAAGGTTGAACTAGAAGCTGCTATTAAAGCAACAACTATCCACACACCAAAATGCCCTATCTACCAAAACGTAGATGCAAAACCTCATACAAATCCAGAGGAGATTAAAGCTAATCTTGTGGCTCAATTAACCTCTTCTGTACGCTGGACTCAAACGGTACAAAACATGATAGCCAATGGAGCAACTGAGTTTGTTGAGTGTGGTCCTGGTGCTGTTCTACAAGGCTTAATCAAAAAGATTGATAAATCTGTAGAGGCTAAAGGAATTTAATCTATCAGACTATTTTCATATAATATATCTGAAGGTAGATTTGTATTTTATATACAAATCTACCTTTTTTATGCACATATATATCTACTAGCACTTAGTGAAGCATTTTGTATGTTGCCGACTAACCTCTAGTATATCGGCAACATACCTCAAGCTTCTCGCCGACTAACCCAAAGGATGTCGGCAATGAACGCTTGCTATAATATAGATAGACCGTAATTCTATTAACTACGATACGATTAAGCACTTGAAACTTCCTAATTGAGGTTACTTTTATAAGAATTTAATACCGAAAGCTATTTATTTTTCATTTATCTTTAAGAGCAAATAAAAAAAGACTTAAATTATGATCCCTTTTATTACAGTATTTGCAATTATTATGGTAGTAACTTTTGTTATCTTACCAAAGACCAGGGCTTTAAAGGCTCAAGTCACCTTAAAGCCTCAACTAATACCATTTCTTAGTGAATTTAATCAGTCGGTTATTACTAAAGTAGATAGCAATACAATAAAGGTATTCGGAAATAATTACATTGAACTAACCATACAGGTTACTGCAACAAATATGATGGTTCATATTACTGGCAAGAGCCCTATGGATAAGCAGAGCATTGATAAAAAACTAACACTACCTCTAGAAACCTCGCCTAAAGAGCTACTTAATAAACTAGACCTCGCTTTAGACGAATATATGGCAGAGTACCGCAAAGTTACTAATCAGCCTAGCATCTCTTTTATTGGTCTTATTCGTGAGCAGCATCTTCATGAAGAGCTTATTGATTACTCGATAGACACCATCTATATACTAGATGAAATGATTGATAACATCAGTAGAAATGATATAGAGGCTCTAAAGGAGTTGCCACATGAAGCGGAAACTATTGCATATAATTATAAAATAATAACAGATTATATTTTAAATAATAAATTGCCACTTACCTATGTTATGCCCATAGATAGAGATGATAAATTGATTCATCTATCCACTTTAGAGACGTTGGAGCTGATATATAGTTTGGTAAACGAGATTAAGCATAAAAAACCTGAGGTGGCAAATGCTTTAAGTAGCATATCTGAAGCCGAATTTACAAGTTTGTATGCACTGACACTTAAAAAGTAAGGAGGTAAAATGATTAAAGAGGATTTTCTGATTCGTATGCTCCAAGAGGCTATGCGTATTCTAGAACTAATTATTGGTGGTAAAAAGAACTTTGACGAGAAGAAAAAAGATGTAGATAAATGCTATATGCAGTTCTTCGATAGAGATAAGACCTATTTTATTGATAAAACTCTAGAGGAACTAACACAAACATTTGCTGGAGAGCAGGAGCAGAATCAAATGATGAAGCTAGATATATTGGCTAATATTATTTATACAGACTCACTAGTCTCTACTGATAAGGATGAGCAAAGAGAGCTAGGCATACGTGCATTATTCTTGTTCGAGTACATTTCAAAATGGAGTAATACCTACTCGATAGAGAGAGAACGTAAGGTTCTAGAATTAAAAGAGCTGTGTGGTATTAAATAAAACAGCTAAGCAAATATAAAGTAAAATGGGGAGTTAATACTGTATTAGCTCCCCATTTTACTTTATATATATATTATCTATTACTATACATATCTTGGTAATATTTTTCGTAAGCACCCGATGTTATATTATCCATCCATGCTTGATTCT
>JASLCG010000076.1 GCA_030151885.1 Bacteroides sp. | reverse complement strand
CATCATAAAGTACAAATATCATATTAAAATAAGAGAGGATCATGTGTAAAGATGATCCTCTCTTATTTTAATATGATATTTGTACTTTATGATGTCTGTTTTTAACCATTTCTCCTATTTTATCTAAATCCTCCTTACTGGCCTTTTCAAGAGTTTTTATAGGTGTTTCTCTATCGATAGTATATATCATTACTTCACGAGGTTTTATTTCATCAATAACATCTAACCATGGCAATACATACTTATCTGTTGTATTATTTAATACCTCACCTTCATAATTTCCTTTTAAAAACATCGTTTGTATAATACATTTCCCTTCAAACTTTTTAATATTTTCTATTATTTGTTGAATGTTGTAATCAAAATTTGGTCTATCAACTGTATTAATAAAATGAGTATCTACAGTATCTAGTTTCAGAATGTTATTATCTACAAGTTTTAAAGCTTCTATTACTTGTTCTCTATTCAGGTGAGCTGCATTACTTAACACACTAACTTTAGCTTTAGGAGCAAACTGATTTCTTAACAGTAGCGTGTCTTTAATAATATTAAAAAAGTCTGGGTGTCCTGTTGGTTCTCCATTACCCGCAAATGTTATTACATCAGGTAAGTTATTGTTTTCTACCATCTCTTTTAATTTTGCTTCTAAAGTAGCATACACCAACTCTCTCGCTGGAAATTTAGATTTGGTTCGGCGCTCTTGATTTAATCCACACTCACAATATAGACAGTCGAAAGAGCATATTTTACCATCAGAAGGTAATAAATTAACTCCTAAAGATACTCCTAATCTACGAGAGTGCACAGGACCAAAAATTGGAGAAGGATAAATTATTGTCATAATTACTTGTTCTATTTTATTAATACAAATATAAATAAAGCAACATAGCTTACTATCATTAAAACTTTAATCTTAACTGAAACTGCATATCTATTTTGTAATTCTTATCTATTTCTTCATTTCCCTGACCTATTTTATCTCTATCAAGGTACTTAGTTCCACCTATTTTATAAGTTAAATGGATGTTCTTTATTGGTTTATAATTTATATTTAATGAAGTACGGTAGCCTTTACCAGAAAAAGAGTAAGAAGAAAAACTATATAATAAAACATTCTCATATACGTAAGCTCTTGTATCGTAACTATCAGTCTGAAAAAAGGTATATTGTATGTCAGCTTTTAACTTTTCATTATTAGACAAAAATGTCCACCTCTGCGACAAGTGATAACCTTGCTCTTTTAACAGCTCAAATTTAAACACATACCCTAAACTAGATTTTAAGCTAAAATTAGAAGATAGTTGATTAGTATAATTTACTTTAAATTTATGATAATCTATGTTATTAACAACTTTACCACCAGTACCTGTTTTATCTCTTTCTCTCTTCTGAAATCTATAATCCATTGATACCAAGTGCTTAAATGATTTATTGTAATCTAGTTTTACTCCAAAGTCTAATGATTGTGATGGTTTACTTACTCTGTATCTTAACCATGGATACTTAGCCCAATCTACATAAATAGCTAATTTAAAAGGACTCAGTACTGATGTTGAGTAAGATATCAACACTCCTTGCTCATTTTTAATAGCTGACTGAGATCCATAGGATTTAGCAAAATTACCCCAGTAATCTTTTGAGTAATATCTTCCTAACAAAAGAAATTCATGATCAGTTGTTGGTGCATAGTAAATTTTATTGATTGTCGCGATGCCCTTTTTTCCACGTGCAAACTCACCTCTTATCAATATTTTATTTAAATTAAGACCATAATCAACACTCACATTATAAAAAATATTCCCCTTCATATTATATAGTGTATAGGGTTTATTATTATCAACAATCCAAGCTGCATTATAATCATAATATATAGCATTGGTTGATAGATAGTAATAAGGTGTATTATAGCTAAATCTTAAACCATATAAATTACTTTTTATATTATCTTTTTGATCGATTTCATTAACAGTTCTATGTAACCCAGTTTTACTATGCTTTTCTATCTGTCTATTACTGTTTATAACTCCGTCATAAAATCTTTTAGATGACATCGCAGATAGATTAAACTTACTAATTGCTAATGATATAGCTATACCATTGAAGTAATTATATTCATCAAGAGATGAATGTTTATAAACTCTATTGTTTTCTTGAAAGAGTATGTTTATTTGATCAAACTTAGATCCAAATTGCCTCACACCTAAAATCAATCCCTGTCCCCAATTTATCCTATATTTTCCTAAAGCTAAATAGTCAATAAACTTATAGTTTTGTAGTAATATATAATATGTATAATAATCGTATCCTTTATTATTATAAGGACCAAATATGGCTTCACCTGGATCTTTTTCAGCCCCCACACCTGCATAAAAGTTTTTACCACTTCTATAGCTGTATCTAAATGAGTTATAAAAAGATGGACCTACATATTTATTGTAATAACCTTTTTTCTTATACAATGGAATATCTAACCTAGTTGTTAGCTCTTGAGAGGGGTGTGAAAAGATTTTACTCAATTTCCAACTATGTTTATTTAACGACTCATAATCTACGGTTACAAATGGGCTTAGAAGCGTAATAGTTGTTTTATCTAATTGTGGAATAAGTTGCAATTCAAAAATGGAGTGAAATCTATTATATTTTGCATAGTTAACAATGGCTATTGACTGTTTTGGTGACAATATGAACAACTCTGTTAATTCATCAACATTTGTATTGTTTAAATCTATAGGATTGAGTAGATAATATGATAATATATCTACTATATCATCAGGGTTATCATCATTTACATCTAGAAGAGATAATACGGCATTTATTGGGTCATTACTTAATCTAAAGTTAGCAATTTTTTGTGCTGATATAGATAAAGATATAAACAAATAAACAATACAGATATAAACACTTATATAGCTGTTTTTCATAGTTAATTAAAAGGTATTAGGTGCTTATAAACAATATTATAAACAAAGGACTAATATAGAGTTAGTATTATTAAAAACCTAAAAAGTTGGGAATAAAAATAGGGAAGAATAAAATCTATTCTTCCCTATAATCAACAATGTGTTGAAAGAGTTATTATCAATTAAAAATTTAATTTACTAAACAGTTCCCAGATAACTATACCAGAAGTTACAGAAACATTTAAAGAGTGTTTTGTTCCATACTGTGGTATTTCAATACAACTATCTGAGATATTAATAACCTCTTGTTCTACACCTTTTACTTCATTACCCAAAACAATAGCTATTTTTTCATTCTTAGCTAGCACCATATCTTGTAACATTGTACTACCTTTAGCTTGTTCAATAGAAAATACTTTATATCCTTTTTCTTTAAGCTCTAATACAGCATCAACAGTTTTTTCTTTATAAACCCAATCTACGGATTCTTCCGCACCTAAGGCTGTTTTATGAATTTCTGTATTCGGTGGGGTAGCTGTTATGCCACATAAATAGATCATTTCTAGACAGAACGCATCTGCTGTTCTAAAAACAGAACCAATATTATGCATACTTCTAATATTATCTAGAACAACTATAAAAGGTGTTTTTTCAATCTGTTTAAATTCCTCTAGAGATAATCTATTCATCTCGGTTATAGCTAGCTTTTTATTCATTTTATATCGTTTTATTATAGAGCAACAAAGTTAAAAACAATCAGTCAACATCCTTGTCAATAGATGTCAAAAACTCGATGATATCTTGATTATAAGTTTTGATAAATAGTCCTTGATTTATAGCTTATAATGATACATATATTGCTTTTATATTAAAAACCAAGAAAGTTATTATAAACTTAACAACCAGTATTAAACATACTTTTAATCGGAAATATGGATAGAATACTAAGAAAGTTTTTAACTTTGATTTTTATAAACATACTGTTGATTATATTATATATTTATCTTATAATCAGTATTTATACTATGAATATTAGGTTGATAAAACTATAGATAACTTTTAATAATTAGTTTATAACATAATATCCTATATAAATCGTATTTTTTTACTGACACAATTGACAGACCATTATCACTATCATATATTTTTTAAAGTATAAAAGAATTAAATAATTATTATGTATAAGCTAATAAGTGCTATTAAGGAGTTGAAGAGAAAAAAGAATGCTGTTATCTTAGCACACTTCTATCAGAGACCCGAGATTCAAGAAATAGCAGATTTTGTAGGGGATAGTTTAGCTCTTGCACAATGGGCTGAAAAAACTACTGCTGATATTATTGTTATGTGTGGAGTACATTTTATGGGAGAGACTGCTAAAATTTTATCTCCTGATAAAAAAGTTATAATCCCAGATTCTGAAGCTGGATGTTCTTTAGCTGACAGTTGTCCTGCAAATGAATTTGAGAAGTTTGTAATGGCTCATCCAGAACATACGGTAATATCTTATGTTAATACGACTGCTGCTGTTAAAGCATTAACTGATATTGTTGTAACTTCTACTAATGCAAAACAAATTGTTGATAGCTTACCCGATGATGCAAATATAATTTTTGGACCAGATAAAAACTTAGGTAACTATATAAATTCTATAACAGGACGAAATATGTTATTATGGAATGGTGGATGCCATGTTCATGAACAGTTCTCTGTTGAAAAGATGCTAGAATTAAAGAAAACTCATAATTCTGCTTTAATTTTAGCTCATCCTGAATGTAAAAGTACAGTATTAGCTTTAGCCGATTATGTTGGATCTACATCAGCCTTATTGAAATTTGTTATTAATAGTAATGACAAAGAGTTTATCATTGCGACTGAATCTGGAATTCTTCATCAAATGGAGAAAGCTTGTCCTGATAAAGTTTTTATACCTGCTCCACCTAATGATAGTACCTGTGCTTGTAATGAATGCTCATTTATGCGTTTAAACACTTTAGAGAAGCTTTATAATTGTTTAGATAGGGAAGCTCCAGAAATCTTAGTAGAAGAAGAAGTTAGAGTAAAAGCAGTTAAACCTATTTTGAAGATGTTGGATATTTCAAATCGATTAGGTTTATAATTATAAATTGTTCTATAAAATAAATAAGAAAGGGGTAGATTAATTAATCTACCCCTTTCTTATTTTAAGCCTGTATGCGGAGTTATCTATTTCTTTTTATAGAAAGCCTTGTATGTGTATGTAATAATGATTAGAAGAAGGGCAAACATAGCTATATATGCTAATATCTCTGTATATTGTATTGACTTTGGTTTAAATTCAAAAACAACAGTATGTTTACCTTTAGGTATTATTATTCCTCTTAGGACATAGTTAGCTCTATATATATCTGTAGCTACATTGTCAATAGTTGCTGTCCATCCAGGATAGTATATCTCAGAGAATACAGCAAAAGCTTCTTGATCGTTAGTACATTGATACTCTAATCTATTTGGTTGATAGCTTACTAATTCGATATCTCCTTTTACAGCATTGTTATTTTTTATATTTATGTTTTGATTATAAACAGTTGCTGTGTTTTTAAGATTAATATTATGTAAAAGATTTAGTTCTTCATCAGGATTTTTAGGTTTTATAATTTGTGAAACAAACCACCCATTACCATATGCCTTATTGTTTAATAAGACTGTTTCTATTTTATTTCCCAATATAATATACTTGGTATTTAGCATATTTAAGATGGGAAGTTTGTCCAAGTTTAAATTTTGCTTTTTTATATCATCAGCTAATGCGGATATATCTTTATAAATACCATGTTCAATTAATTCTTGGTACCTGCCAATTTTAGCTGCATTATATCCTCCTATACTTTTATGCCAATAAGATGTGTTGTTTTCGTTAAAAGTATCGGTAGTAAGATTAAGAACTCTATAGTTAGGGTCTTTATCTGCTAGAATATAATTATCGACTTCAGTTTTTTGGAAGAGGACAGTTTTTTTATCAGAAAAAAGTGAGTCATGTAAATACCTTTTATCTACTTGCCACAAATCAATAAAACATAAAATACCAATAAAAATAATTGCTATTTTACTATTAATTCTCTTGAGGTAATAAAGTGAAAGTATGGAAACTCCTAAAACTATAATGATTAGACTTCTAATTGCATCTTTCTGAACGATATATTCTCTAATAGTAACAATGCTAGAATGTGTTGCAGGTGCTAGTTCTTGAGGAAGTTGATTTAATACATTAATATCATTAGTAGATGTAAAAGGACCAGCTATACTAGGGAATAATGCAAGGATTAATGCAATACCACCAGTCAAAATGAAACTAATAACTATATATTTTAGATCATTAGAAGAAAGCTTTGGTTGTTTTAATTTATTATTAATAAGCTCCACAAGACCTAGTATTGCTAATAATGGTATTGTGAACTCTGCTATTACTAAGATTGAAGAAACGGCTCTAAATTTATCATATAGAGGTATATAGTCTATAAATAGATCTGTTAATGGCATAAAGTTTTTTCCCCAGGCCAAAAGAATTGAAAAAACAGTTGCTCCGACTAAAGCCCACTTGAGTGGACTTTTTACGAAAAAGCATCCAATAAAAAATAGGAATAATACAAATGCTCCTACGTATACTGGACCAGCAGTAAAAGGCTGTGTCCCGAAGTACTGTGTAAAGTAATTAAAGACTTGTGGATATTGTGTAGGTACTTTATTTATTAAATCTTGATTAGCAGCTATAGGTTTAGATGCTCCTCCTTTGTAATTTGGTATTAATAAAGTCAATGTCTCATCAATACCATAACTCCACTGTGTAATATATGCCTTTTTAGCGACATCTGAATTATTGTTATCAGTTGAAGATAATTCGCTTGATGCTCTATTAGAGTGTTTGCTATATTGATAAGTATGGTATAGTGTGGAGCTATTAATAGAAATAGCCAATAAACCAGATATAGTTAATATTATGGTACTTTTCCAAAAACTTTTTAAATCATTCTTCTTATAACTTTCTACAAAATAAGCTCCTACTATGAATAAAATCACAAAAAGAAAATAATAGGTCATTTGAACGTGGTTAGACATAATTTGTAATGACGCAAAGAGTGCTGCTACAATACCACCTAATATATACTTCTTTTTGTATGCCCAGTTGATACCTGCAATTGTTGGTGGTATATACGCCAATGTTATAAACTTCCATAAATGACCAGCTGCAATGAGTATAAAAAAGTAGGATGAAAAGGCCCATAATACAGCACCTATACCTGCTATTAAAGGAGAAATATTGAAAGAACGAAGTAGTATATAAAACCCAAATAACATTATGAAGACTAAAGCCGTATATTTAGGTAGTCCTAAACTGTAGGTCTTTTCAACAACTTTAAGTGTATCTGTTGATTTGTAGGATGGAGATATTTGATATGTTGGCATGCCACTGAAAAGAGCATTAGTCCATCTAGTTCTTTCCCCATGTTCTTCGTAATATGTTTTAGCTTCTTGCCCTGCACCTATTCCGGCAGCAGTATCGTGTTCTAATAAAACTTGATTGTTTATAGTTGGATAAAAGAAATAAGCTAGTGCAATTATTATGAAGGATACAATTGCAATAGTATCAGGTAATATTTTTTTCATTGTGTTATTTTATTTTTGTTATAAAAGCATCTATTTTATTTAGATGCATATTGGCTACTTCTTTGTCTATATATTGAGGTATATTATTAATTCCTTTTTGTATTTTATTTTGGTTTAATAAGATTTGCATAAGAATTAGTACAGAGTAAGAGCAGCTTTTAATAAAAGCTAGTTGAGTAGTATCTAAAGTTAGATTTGCAAGCTTTGCATCTGCTATCAATAATATGCTATGTCCATCAGGAAAGAAGTACCTGTCTAACTGATTATTTACAGGTATTTTCTTAATTTCTTTAGTATTATTTAGCTGTTGATAATCTATTTCTAGTTCATAATGGCCCATATTGCAAATAATTGCATGATCTTTCATTTTATGCATATGGTCTAATTTGATAATGTGCTTTTTACCAGTTGCAGTAATAAAAATATCCGTACTATCACAAACTTTATCTAACTCTACAACTTTGTAGCCTTGCATTGCTGCTTCTAAAGCTCTAATAGGATCTGTTTCTGCAATAGATACTATAGCTCCATTAAGTTTCATTGACTCTGCACACCCTCTTCCTATTTCTCCAAAACCACATATTAGAACAGACTTTCCTATTATCATTGTTCTAGTAGATCTTTTAATAGCTTCTGCAATAGTTTCTTTACAGCTATAATAATTATCTATTTTACTTTTCATTATAGATGTGTTTAAATCAACTATTGTATAATTTTTATCAGAATCATTGATAGCCATCTGTAATTGGTCATTTGCTGTTTTAGTATCTATAGAGATAGAGTTTAAATTCTTTATAAGTGTTTGCCAGCATTTTTGGTCTTCGGCAAGTACTCTTTTAAGAAACAAATTAAGCTCTTTTTCTATATTAGTGTCTTGTGGTAAATCTAATATTGAAGAATTCTTCTCCCCTTTTACTCCTCTATGTAGCATTAAGCTTATGTCTCCTTTATCATCAATTATATGAGTAGGTCCAAGGTTGTTTTCAAAATGTAATGTTTCAAAAATGGTCCACCAATACTCTGATATTTCTTCATTTCTCCATCCAAAAATAGGAATACCTATTGAAGCAAGGTATGCAGCAGCATGGTCTTGTGTGGAGTAAATATTTGAAGCGCACCACCTTACATTAGCCCCTAAAGTATGTAGAGTCTCAATTAGTACAGCAGAATAGATGGTAATATCATTTGTACCACAAATTCTCATTCCTTCTAGTGGTTTCGAATTTTTGTATTTATTTATAATTTCAGAAAGTCCTGACATCTCTTTCTTAATCCAGTTAATTTCATCTTTTGCTGATTTAGCCAGATTGATGTCTTTTACTCTATATGGTAAGTTTAGATATAATGATGTAGACATTTTTCGAGTATTTTGGTTTATATACAAATATATGTAAATAAAGTATTATGCTTAGTTTATAATAGTGACTTTGTAATTTGATAGGTATTTACAAATTTATTAGGTGTACTTTCTGTATATTTATATTTAAGTTTGTGTTATATTTTAATATATAAGAGCGTGAAAATTATAGTTGAAAATAAAATACCTTATATACGTGAGGCTATAGAGCAAGTTACTTCTGATGTAGTATATTTACCTGCAGCTGAATTTACTAGAGATTCTGTAAAAGATGCGGATGTATTGATTATACGAACAAGAGTAAAGTGTGATAAGAATCTTTTAGAAGGGAGTAGTGTGAAGTTTATAGCCACTGCTACTATAGGATTTGATCATATTGATACAGCTTATTGTGATAAAGCAGGTATTATATGGAAAAATGCTCCGGGGTGTAATTCAAACTCTGTTAAGCAATATGTTGAGGCTGCTATAATACTTTGTGCTCTACATTATAATTTACAGTTATCTTCGCTAACCTTAGGAGTTATTGGGGTAGGGCATGTAGGAGAGAAAATAGTGGAACTTGGTAAATCTTTTGGTATGAGAGTTCTTCAAAATGATCCTTTACGTGCTGTAAATGAAAAAAACTTTACTAGTGTAAGTATTTCGACTATTGCAGAGCAAGCTGATATTATAACATTTCATGTACCGCTATCGACAAGTGGATATCATGCTACATATCATTTAGCTAATTCTAATTTTTTTAATCAACTTACTAAAAAACCTATATTAATAAATACTTCAAGAGGAGAGGTAGTAGATACTATGGCTTTAACGAGGGCTTTAGACAAAGAATTAATAAGAAATGTTGTAATAGATGTGTGGGAGAATGAGCCATGTATTGATAAAAACTTATTATCGAGAGCTTTTATAACTACCCCCCATATTGCAGGTTATTCTGCTGATGGAAAGTGTTTAGCTGCTCAAATGTCTTTACAAGCTATCTCAGATTTTTATAATTTAAAATTAGACATTAAAATATTACCACCTAGTTTAGTTGATAATAGATTAATGAGTATTAATGCTTCTAATTATAATGAAGCTGTTTTAAAAATTTACAATCCTTTAATTGATTCTGAATTACTAAAAGAAAATCCAGATCAATTTGAGTCATTTCGTAGTAATTATTATTTAAGACGAGAACCTTCAGCGTTCAATATTATAATTGAATAATAGTTTTTCAATTATAATTGGATAAAACTTATATTCTAACTCATGTACTTTCGTAGCTAAAGTTTCATATGTATCTGATGGGCTTATTGAGCACTTTGCTTGGAATATAATATTACCTTCATCGTAATTTTCGTTGCAATAATGTATTGTAATTCCGCTCTCTTTTTCTTGGTTGGCTATAACTGATTTATGCACATTATCTCCATACATACCTTTCCCACCATATTTAGGTAATAGTGCAGGGTGTATATTAATAACTTTATCTGCATATATATTTAATATAGGAGATGGAATTCTTAAAAGATATCCAGCTAATATTATAAAGTCAATATTATAAGGCTTTAGCTTGTTTAATACTTTATTTACATCTTTCCAATCCTCTTTAGTTAATACAAGGCATTCAATATTAAATTGCTTTGCTCGTTCAATAACAAAAGCTTTAGGATTATTTGTTACTATAAGATTGATGTTTACAGCGGGTTTATGTTGAAAATATTTGATAATATTCTCAGCATTTGTGCCAGAACCAGAGGCAAAAATAGCTAAATTAAATTCCATAATTACTGTTTTTAATGCACAAATTACTTATATTTGTGCAAAATAATGCATTTATTGATCTAAATGTTTGTTTAGAACAATAAATATTTATTCCTTTGCACGGCAAATTTAAAGAAATAAAATTAATTATTAATTTAAAACAAAAAGTTATGTCTGAAATTGCATCAAGAGTAAAAGAGATAATAGTAGATAAACTAGGCGTTGAAGAATCAGAAGTTACTAATGAAGCTAGCTTCACAGGTGATTTAGGTGCTGATTCTCTTGATACTGTTGAACTTATCATGGAATTTGAAAAAGAATTCAATATCTCTATTCCAGATGATCAAGCTGAAAAAATCCAAACTGTTGGTGACGCTGTATCATATGTTGAAGAAAACGCTAACTAAGCAAATTAGGATTTCATCAATATGGAATTAAAAAGAGTTGTAGTAACAGGTCTAGGTGCCATTACCCCTATTGGCAATACAGTTTCCGAATATTGGGAAAATGCAGTTAATGGGGTTAGTGGGGCTGGGCCTATTACTCATTTTGATGCGTCTCTATTTAAGACTCAGTTTGCATGTGAAGTGAAAAACTTTGATGCAACACAATATATTGACAGAAAAGATGCTAGACGTATGGACTTATATTGTCAATATGGTGTCTCTGTCGCTAAACAAGCTGTTGAAGATGCTGGCTTCGATTTAGAATCATTAGATAAAAATCGTGTTGGTGTAATATTCGGAGCTGGAATTGGTGGTATACGAACTTTTGAAGAAGAGGTTGGATACTACTATAAAAATGAAGATAAGGGTCCTAAATTTAATCCTTTCTTTATACCTAAAATGATTGCAGATATTGCTTCAGGGCAAATTTCAATTCAATATGGTTTCCATGGTCCTAACTATTCAACTTGTTCGGCTTGTGCAACTTCTACAAATGCTATCGCAGATGCTTTTAACTTAATTCGTTTAGGTAAAGCTAATGCCATTGTTACTGGTGGTTCTGAAGCAGCAATTAGTGCTGGAGGTGTTGGTGGCTTTAATGCCATGAACGCTTTATCTACTCGTAATGATTCTGCAGAAACTGCATCTAGACCATTTAGTGCTAGTCGTGATGGATTTGTTATGGGTGAAGGTGCTGGTTGTCTTATTCTAGAAGAATTAGAGCACGCTAAAGCTAGAGGAGCTAAAATCTATGCTGAAGTAGCAGGTACTGGTATGTCTGGTGATGCTTATCACTTAACAGCTTCACATCCAGATGGATTAGGAGCAAAACTAGTAATGCGTAATGCTTTAGAAGATGCAGAAATGAAACCAGAAGAGATTGATTATATCAATGTTCATGGTACATCAACACCAGTTGGTGATATTTCTGAGGTTAAAGCTATACAAGATGTTTTTGGAGATCATGCTTATAAGCTTAATATCAGTTCAACAAAATCAATGACTGGCCACTTATTGGGTGCTGCTGGTGCTATTGAATCAATTGCTGGAATTATGGCTTTAAAAGATGGTATTATTCCTCCTACTATTAACTTCTCTGAAGGAGATGAGGATGAAGGAATAGACTATAATTTAAACTTTACATTCAACAAAGCTCAGAAGCGTACTGTTAATGCAGTTTTATCTAATACTTTTGGCTTTGGTGGACATAATGCATGTGTAATTTTTAAGAAATACATTGACTAAAGTCGTGTTTAAAAATATTATAAATAAGATAAGGCTTTTTTTCAAGAAGGATAAAAAGTCTTATCTTTCTTTTTATGAAATGCTTGGCTTCCTTCCTGATGATATTTCTATCTATAACCAAGCGTTAATACACAAGTCCTCAACATTCGTAGATGAGAGTGGAAAAGCATACAATAACGAACGTCTAGAGTTTTTAGGTGATGCTATATTGGATTCTGTTGTAGCGGATTTACTATTTCATTATTTTAATTCTAAAAAAGAGGGTTTTTTAACCAATACTAGATCTAAGATAGTACAACGAGAGACTCTTAACAAGTTAGCTATAGAAATTGGTTTAGATCAGTTAGTTGTTTTTTCTACGAAGTCTTGCTCTCATAATAACTATATGTATGGAAATGCTTTTGAAGCATTGATAGGTGCTATCTATTTAGATAAAGGGTATGAATTTTGTAAATTATTTATTGAAGATAAAATAGTAAATAGATTTATTAACCTTGATAAGTTAGCTGAAGTTGACCAGAATTATAAATCAAAGCTAATTGAGTGGGGACAAAAAAATAAATACTCTATTTCTTTTGAACTTATTGAAGAGTTACAAGATGAGCACTCTAATCCTATATTTCAAACAGAAGTATTAGTAGAAGGTGTTTATGGAGGAATGGGAAAAGGATACTCTAAAAAAGAATCTCAACAGAAAGCTTCTGAAGAGACCCTTAATAGAATAAAAAAATCTTCTGAATTCAAATCAGCAATTATTTTTAGTAAAGAGAAAAGAGAGTCAGCTGTTGTTGAGGAAGATTCTATTGCTACTTGAACGTTTTATCCGAAGCAAATGCCCATTTGTTTTCCTCTTATAATTAGTTCATGATCAAATGGTATTAATCTGATTTTATCAGCAATTTGATTTAAAGGAACTCCAACTATTTCATCTCCTTTAAGTGCTACCATTTTTCCATAATCTTTATTTACTACCATTGATATAGCATATCCAGCCATGCGTGTAGCTAGGTTTCTGTCGAATGGTGTTGGAGAACCTCCTCTTTGTACATATCCTAAAACAGTTTCTCTTGTTTCAAAACCTGTTTCATATTCTATTTCTTCTGCGATGTAACTAGCGGCTCTTTTTCTTCCAATTTTGTCAATTCCTTCTGCTACTACAACAATTGAGTATGGTTTACCCTTTTTAAGTCTTTCTATAATAGTGTTTCCTATATTCTTTATATCATATTCTATTTCTGGTATTAATATGATGTCTCCTCCACTTGCCATTCCTGCGTATAAGGCAATCCATCCCGCTTTATCGCCCATAACTTCAATAACCATAACTCTTTTATGTGAACTTGCAGTAGAATGCAATCTGTCTATTGCCTCTGTTGCAATAGTAACGGCAGAATCAAATCCAAATGAAATATCTGTTCCAGGAATATCGTTATCAATTGTTTTAGGTAATGTTATAATATTAACACCTAAGGTTTGAAGTTTATTTGCAATAGTGATAGTTCCATTGCCTCCGATACAAATTAAACACTCAATACCTAAATCTTGAATATTTTTCTTCAATACTATTGGATCGTGTTGTAAAACTTCTACACCTCTTTTTTTTATAGGTTTTTCTCTAGATGTACCAAGAATTGTACCCTCTGAATATAGTAATCCAGACATAGTACTCTCTTCAAGTATCTTAACATCTTTATTCATGAGTCCTTCAAACCCATTAAAAATACCTAAAACTTCCATACCATAATGATGCATGGCAGGTTTACATACTCCACGTATTGTTGCATTGATACCTGGACAATCTTCTCCCGATGTTAAAATGCCTATTCTCATACATTTATATTTATTATGTTATAATATACTAAAGCTCCAACTGTAAAGATAGAAAAAAGATGAAAAAGCTAGAAAAGAAAGATAATTAAGATTATTTTTGTTTTTCATTCCTTGCAAACATAAAAATGAATATAACTAGACTTATAAGTAATGTATTTAATTCTCGACTGAAAGAATTAGAACTTTATACAACTAGACCTGATGAACTACAAGCAAAGGTTTTAAAATCCTTAATAAACAAGGCTAAAAATACAGAATGGGGTAAGTTATATGATTATAAATCGATAAATTGCTATGAAGATTTTAAATCAAGAGTACCTATTCAAACGTATGAGGAAATAAAGCCATATGTAGAACGACTTCGTGCTGGTGAGCAAAATTTATTATGGCCTTCTACTATTAGATGGTTTGCTAAATCTTCTGGTACCACAAATGATAAAAGTAAATTTTTACCAGTTAGTAAAGAATCTTTAAAAGACATTCATTATAAAGGTGGTCAAGATGTTGTAGCACTTTATTTAGAAAATAATCCGAGTAGTAAGTTCTTTTCTGGTAAAGGGCTTATTTTAGGTGGTAGTCATCGTCCAAACTTAAACTCTAATAAGAGTTTAGTAGGGGATTTATCGGCTATTCTTATTGAGAATATTAATCCGTTAGTAAATTTTATACGTGTACCTAGCAAGCAAACTGCTTTAATGGATGAGTGGGAAGCTAAGCTGGAGAGAATTGCCAATGAAACAATTAATACTAATGTAACCAACTTATCTGGTGTTCCGTCGTGGTTTTTGGTGCTAATAAAACACATTCTTAATAAGACAGGTAAGCATACGTTGGAAGAGGTATGGCCAAATCTTGAGGTATTTTTTCATGGTGGTGTAGCTTTTACTCCTTATAGAGAACAATATAATCAAGTAATAAAATCTGATAAAATGCATTATATGGAGACATATAATGCATCGGAAGGATATTTTGGTACTCAAAATGATCTTTTAGATCCTTCTATGTTATTAATGATTGATTATGGTGTGTTTTATGAGTTTATGCCATTAGAGGACTTAGAAAAAGAAAATCCTAGGGTTGTTTGTCTTGAAGATGTTGAATTGAATAAAAATTATGCTCTGATAATTTCTACTTCATCTGGTTTGTGGAGATATATGATAGGGGATACTGTTAAGTTTACAAATAATCGTCCTTATAAATTTGTTATAACAGGAAGAACTAAGCATTTTATTAATGCTTTTGGTGAAGAATTAATTGTCGATAATGCAGAAAAAGGGCTTGCTAAAGCATGTTCTGAAACAGGTGCACAAGTACTTGAATATACTGCTGCTCCTGTTTTTATGGATAATAATGCTAAATGTAGACATCAATGGTTGATTGAATTTGCTAAGAAACCAGACTCTTCTGTTAAGTTTGCTACTATCCTTGACGATGCTCTTAAAGATTTAAACTCTGACTATGAAGCTAAACGATCTAAGGATATTGCTCTTCAGCCTCTTGAACTAATTGTAGCTAGAAATGGTTTATTTCATGACTGGATGGCTATGAAAGGTAAACTTGGAGGACAAAACAAAGTTCCTAGACTGAGTAATAGTCGTTCGTACATTGAGAGTATGATGGAATTGAATAAATAATATTAATTGATATAAAAATAAAAATATGGATCATAAACTAGTAATTTATAACACATTAAGCAGAAAGAAAGAGTTATTCGTACCTTTACATGCTCCTCATGTAGGGTTATATGTGTGTGGTCCTACAGTATATGGTGATGCTCATTTAGGACATGCACGTCCTGCAATAACATTTGATATACTTTTTAGATATTTGACTTATTTAGGATATAAAGTGCGTTATGTTCGTAACATAACAGACGTAGGTCATTTAGAACACGATGCTGATGAAGGTGAAGACAAAATAGCTAAGAAGGCTAGGTTAGAAGAGTTAGAGCCGATGGAAGTTGTTCAGTTCTATTTAAACAGATATCATCGTGAAATGGAAGAACTGAATGTTTTGCCTCCTAGTATTGAACCTCATGCTTCTGGTCATATAATTGAACAGATTCAATTGGTTAAAGAAATTCTAGATAAAGGTTATGCTTATGAAAGTGAGGGGTCTGTATATTTTGATGTTAATAAATATAATAAAGATTATCACTATGGTAAGTTATCAGGAAGAAATCTAGATGATGTTTTAAACACTACTAGAGAGCTTGATGGACAGTCTGAAAAGAAAAATCCTGCTGATTTTGCCCTTTGGAAAGCTGCACAACCAGAACATATTATGCGTTGGCCATCACCTTGGAGTAATGGTTTTCCGGGCTGGCATTGTGAGTGTACTGCAATGGGACGTAAATATCTTGGAAATCATTTTGATATTCATGGTGGTGGAATGGATTTAGTATTTCCTCACCATGAGTGTGAAATAGCTCAATCTGTAGCATCTCAAGGTGATGATATGGTTAAATATTGGATGCACAATAATATGATTACTGTTAATGGGACTAAAATGGGTAAGTCTTTAGGTAATTTTATAACTCTAGAAGAGTTTTTCACGGGTAGCCATAAATTGTTAGCGCAAGCATACTCTCCGATGACTATTCGTTTCTTTATTTTACAGGCTCATTATCGCAGTACTGTAGATTTTAGTAACGAAGCTCTTCAAGCATCAGAAAAGGGCTTAGAAAGGCTTTTAGATGCATATAATCGCATTGATTCTATTAAGCTATCTGAAAAATCGGATGTGAATATCTTAGAATTACAAGAAAAAATGTATCAGGCCATTAATGATGACTTAAATACACCTATTGTTATTTCATATTTATTTGAGTTGGCTAAGTTGATTAATACGGCTATAGCTGGTGGTGTTAGTTTAACAGAGAAGAATATTGAAGAAATAAAAAGTTTATTCAATGTGTTTTTCTTTACTATTTTAGGTATGAAAGCAGAAAACAATACCTCCGATCAACGAGAAGAAGCTTATCATAAAGTAGTTGATATGTTATTAGAACAAAGGTTATTAGCTAAGCAAAATAAAGATTGGGCCACTTCAGATAAAATTCGTGATGAGTTAACAGCTTTAGGATTTGAAATAAAAGATACAAAAGATGGAAGTGAGTGGAAATTGAATAAGTAATCTTTTATTAAACATAATATAAATAAGGAAGGGCTGTGTAT
>JASLCG010000072.1 GCA_030151885.1 Bacteroides sp. | reverse complement strand
ACTTTTACATCTTTTAACTAAATTACTATATAAGGATTACATTATAACCGTACATTTGCAATGTCTATATAGCAATATTAGTAATTCAAGCATATAAAATGGATCAAATCAATAGTAAATTTAAGGAAGACGATACTGGCTATTCAATGAAAGAGGCAATAGATGAGGCTAAAAGATGCCTTAATTGCAAAAAACCTTCATGTATAGCTGGATGCCCAATTGCAAACCAAATACCTGATTTCATTAATCAACTATCTATGGGTAATCTTGGTGCAGCTATGAAGATTATTAACGAAAAAAGTAATTTGCCTGCTATATGTGGCCGTGTATGTCCACACGAAAAACAGTGTGAAGGGAATTGTATTCTTAATAAAAAAGACAAACCTATTCGTATAGGACGACTTGAACGTTTTATTGCAGATTTTGATACGAATATGGATCTAATACGCGAAAAGTTACCTCAGAAAAACAGAGGTAAAGTAGCTGTTATTGGTTCAGGACCTGCTGGACTTACTGTAGCTGGAGATTTAGCTAGAATAGGTTTTAATGTTACTATTATAGAAAAACAAGAAGAACCTGGTGGTGTACTAATGTATGGCATACCCGAATATAGACTTCCTAAAGACGTAGTGAGAAAAGAGATTAAAAAAATTGAAGATTTAGGTGTTAATTTCTTAACCAACCATGCTGTTGGTATTGATTTTACAGTAGATACCATTTTTAATCAAGGATTTGATGCTGTATTTATTGGTTCAGGAACTGCTCAACCAAAAACGTTAGATATGCCTGGATCTAATTTAAAGGGTATTATACAATCTTCATACTTCTTACAAATGGCTAGCTTATATAGTATAGGGCAGATTGCCGAAGATGAAGTACCTTTTAGAAAGGGTGAAACTGTAGGAATAATAGGTTGTGGTAATGTAGCAATGGATGCTGCACGTACTGCTATTAAAATGAATGCAAAAGAAGTTACAGTTATCTCAAATGATATACTCGAAAATATGCCTGCACTTAAAGGAGAATATGATTTCGCTTTAAAAGATGGTGCTAAATTTATATGGGAAACGGATACCAAAGAGTTTATTGCTGATGAGAATGGAGAATATGTAGTTGGTATTAGAGCTAATACTCCCGAAGGTATGAAGGAGTTATATTTTGATAGAATTTTACTAGCTATTGGTTCTAAGCCAGCCAATAAAATAGTATCCACTACAACAGGAATTGACGTTGATGATACTGGGTATGTAAAAACAAAACAAAAACCCTATGGTATGACTAGCAGAAAAGGAGTTTTTGCTGGTGGAGATGTTGTGCACAAACCACAAACTGTGGTATTGGCCATGAAAGATGCTAAACAAGTAGCTGCTGGCATTGCACAATATATAGATGCGGTTAAACTCTTAGAAGATTAACATATAAAGTCTTTTGTTTAAAATAGTTGAATAGTTAAAGAGGCCTCTGGAATTAGTTCTAGGGGCTTTTTTAAATTTCCATATATATAAGACATATAAAATCACAAATAACAAAATCATAAAATTGTTACTTAATGTGTTTTATAAGATATATAGGTAAAAATAAAACATAGTTTTAATGAGATGTAAAGCGTAGCTAAGCACTATTTAATAACACACCTACAGCAACGCTAAATAACAGTGCCGATATGACAATTCTTCATTGCCGACATACCTTAGCCTTGTCGGCAAGATACTTGAGGCATGTCGGCAACAAGACAGAGGTCAGTCGGCGACTAACAATTGGTTACAAAAAAAGAGGTGTTATGCCGACATAACACCTCTTTTAACTATATATTAAGATTATAATTAGTACACTAATCTTACATTATCAATCCAAAATGTATTACCTGGAGAACCAATATATGCACCTCCATGACTTGAAGCAAATTGTAAAATAATATGAGTTGGTTCTTCATCTGCATCAGCCCACTCTACTTCTTGAATCGGAACACTCTTACCTTTTTTATTAATCGTATAACGCTCCTCATCTTGAATTTTCATACTTTCATCATTATAAAATAACTCTTTCGAAATATCTCCATAATGAATAGGATAGTTTGCATCTTCTACCCAACCATCAGTATCCTCGGCATAACGCATTACCATTGTACCAACACGCTTAGCAAACACATTTCCCTTTTTGTCCTCCCAGCGTTTTTGTAATAATAATACTACAATAGGTAAGTCTTTTCCAGGCACAGAAGACGAGCTACCAAAACCTGTTGCTTTTATTCTATTTGGTTCACCAGATAGTTTTATTTTATAATCAAAACGAACAGCTTTAGGTCTCTTTGTAAAAGGTATACCCGAAACTAATATTTTCTGAGGATTACTTACACTTTTAATAGGTTCATTAACTGAACCCAAAAAGACAGATCCAGCAGCTAAAACTGTAATATCAATCATTCCTAACACTTTAACACTCTCCATACGAGTATCTAGTCTAGCAGCGAATCCTTCCCAGCGTGTTTCAGGAAAGACAGATGTATTCGTTTTTACTACTCCAGCTACTTTAGCCAACACATTGGATGTTGCCCAAGGTGAAACATCACTTGCATAAGGCACAGCACCCTCTATTGTTTGTTTAGGACCAATAGCATATACATCTTTTACATTACCACCAATAATTCCAGACTCTTTAATACGTCTAGTAACCCACTGATCCATATCTCCATAAGGAATAAGCTCAACAATTTCTTTATTTGCCTTGTCGATACTATCGTTTTTTTGCTTTTGTGCATAGCTACTTCCACACACTAAAGTTAATAACCCTATCCCTAAAAATGTTGTAATTTTTCTCATAACATTATAGTTCTTCGTCTAGTTTATACCCCCACTGCTCTAAAGCAAAAGACCAATTTGTTTTTACTAAATCTACAGTGCGTGCATCATATTTATATTTATTCTTCTTATATCCTTTTTTCTTACCTACATATTTTTCAATAGCAGGTCTGGCACTTTCAAAGTCGAATAAATTTAAGGTTTTGTATATTTTCTCTGTCATACCTAAAGCATCAGCCTCGAAGTCTTCAAACTTTACTTCTATTAGATTTCCTTTTGGAATCAAATGCTTATCTGCTTCATACTTATTATATAAATCAGTATAAATGCTTAATATATTTTTTTCAATCTCTTCGTTAGAAATATCTTGTAATTTAAGTGGCTGAATCGTATTAGTGAAAAAGCTACGTGTTGACTCCAACACAGTAAAGGGATTTCTCATCAAATAGATAAACTTAGCATTTGGAAACATTTTAAGAAGCTCTTTTACCCTACCCGTATGCGGAGGATTCTTACTTAAGAATTGTTCTCCTTTTGTATTCCACAATGATATTTTTATTAGCTTTTTAAAAGTATCTTCAAATATCTTCAATTCATCCTCTTTAATATCCTTAAATATCAAATACTTATCGGCATATTCTTTTTGGTATTTAGGCAAAAACCAAAAATTATAATACGTATAAGGCATCATATTGGCTAAGGCAAACTCTTCCTCTTGAGGCAAATCTACCGCCAACTCCATGTTGTCAGTAGGTCTTTTATCGGGCATGAGCCAACTCATACTTTTTTTAAAGAACCCTTGTCCCCACATCATTAAATGAGGAAAAACAGTTTGAAACGTCGTATTATATCCAAAACGTTTATCACACGATAAGACGTTATGGACAAAAGTTGTTCCACTTCTCCAATGACCAAGTATAAATACAGGGTCTTTCTCAATAGATTGATTAGCTAGCCTCTTCTTAAACTTTCTGTTTTGAAATGCTGCCAAAGGTGATAACAATCTACATACAGCTTTTGTTAATCTATATTTACTTTTATAACCTTTATCAATAGTTCGTCCTTCGGTTACAGCTTTAAAAGTTTTCCAATCTGCTCCGACTAAAGTATTAATAGGTAATTTATTAAAATCTAATAATCCCATAAAGTTATCTTATTACTTTAATACCAAAACCTTGACGCTCTAACTCTTTTACAGCTTTAAGAACTACATCATATTCAGCTTCCTGAATGTCTAGTTTAGATAAATCTAATATCGGTCTGTCATCTACAATGTGAACATCTTTTTGATTTACAGCGTCTATAATCATTCCTACTGCACTTGTGTTGTTAGTAAGAGGATCAATCAAAATAAATGCACCACACTCTTTATTTTTTTTATACGGATCGAAGAATAGTTCTTTTGCTGTTGTTAATACAACTCTTCCTATTTCATTCAGTTCTAGATGATCTACATCAGAATGCTCCATTGTATTAACATCAACACGGTACTTAATGTTGTCTATATGTACTCTACTTAAATTTGTTGTGTGTTTTAAGAAGAACTGTTTTCTAGGATTCATAGCCTCTTCATCCATCCATACTAGCATTGCTTCAAAGTTTCTACCCACTTTAGGCTGAGCATTAGGATGCACTAACATTTCACCTCTTGAGACATCAATCTCATCTTCTAAGGTTATTGTAATTGACTGAGGCGGGAAAGCATAATCTAAATCCCCATCGTATGTTACAATGCTTTTTACCTTCGATTTTTTACCCGAAGGTAGAGCCATTATTTCGTCTCCTTTGCGTACAACTCCAGATGCTATTTTACCAGAAAAACCTCTAAAGTCTAAGTTTGGTCTTAGCACATACTGTACTGGGAATCTAAACTCATCAAAATCGTGATTTTCAGATACATCAGCATTCTCAAGAAACTCTAATAGTGGCATACCTTGATACCATGGTGTTCTTTCTGATTTATCCACTACATTATCTCCTTTTAAGGCCGATAATGGAATACAAGTTATATTTGGTATTTCTAATGGACTTACAAACTTCATGTAATCAGATACTATTTGATCAAATACTTTCTGATCATAATCAACTAAATCCATTTTATTTACAGCCAATACAACATGCTTAATACCTAGTAAAGATACTAAGAAAGTGTGTCTTCTTGTCTGTGTAATTACTCCAGTTCTGGCATCCACAAGAATAATAGCAAGATCTGCAGTAGAGCCTCCTGTAATCATATTACGTGTGTACTGTTCATGCCCTGGGGTATCTGCAATAATAAATTTTCTCTTATTAGTAGAGAAATATCTATAAGCTACATCAATCGTAATACCTTGTTCTCTTTCTGCTTTCAATCCATCTAAGAGCAATGCATAATCTATTTCATCACCAGCATTACCTACTCTTTTACTATCTCTTTCTAAAGCATCTAGCTGATCTTCGTACAGTTTTTTGCTATCGTATAATAGACGGCCAATTAAAGTTGATTTACCATCGTCTACAGATCCAGCTGTAAGTAAACGCAATAAATCCTTGCGCTCATCTTGATCTAAAAACTCTTGTATATTTAAATTTTCTACCATTGTAATCCTCTTTTAGAAATAACCTTCACGTTTTTTTTGCTCCATACTGGCTTCTTGGTCAAAGTCAATGACACGAGTTGTTCGCTCACTTTTAGTTGTCGTCATCATCTCTTCGACAATTTGCTCAATCGTGTCCGCCTCACTTTCAATAGCTCCTGTTAAAGGCCAGCAGCCTAAAGTTCTAAAACGTATCATTTTATACTCTACATTTTCTAGTAATTCTTTTGGAATTCTATCATCATCAGGCATAATTAGATTACCCTCAATATTAATTACAGGGCGTTTTTTTGCATAATATAGAGGTACAATAGGTATATTTTCTAGACGGATATATTGCCATATATCCAATTCTGTCCAGTTACTTAATGGAAAAACTCGAATGCTTTCTCCTTTATGAATACGCGCATTGTATATATCCCATAACTCTGGTCTTTGGTTTTTTGGATCCCATTGATGAAAACTATCTCTGAATGAGAATATTCTCTCTTTAGCTCTAGACTTCTCTTCATCTCTTCTAGCTCCACCAAATGCAGCATCAAATTTATATTTATCTAAAGCAGCAAGAAGGGCTTTTGTTTTCATTAAATCTGTATGGATTTTACTACCATGAGTAAAAGGTCCTACGCCTTCATTAAAAGCTTCCATATTACTCTCAACAATCAGATTCCAACCATGCTTTTTTGCATACTGATCACGAAATTCAATCATTTCATTAAATTTCCATTTGGAGTCTATATGCATTAAAGGAAATGGTACTTTCCCTGGGTAAAAAGCTTTTTCTGCTAATCGAACCATGACTGATGAATCTTTCCCGATACTATATAGCATAACAGGATTTTCAAATTCCGCAGCCACTTCGCGGATGATGTGAATTGATTCAGCTTCAAGTTCTCTTAAGTGGCTTAAATTATATTCTGACATAGTTATATAGATTCTATCTTTATATTTTTTTATTTTCTGTTATTTATGAATCAGTGGTAAAACATACTCTAGCAGTTTTTCAACAGATTCTTTTATATCTATTTTAGATGTATCTAAAGCTAATTTCGGAGCTTTAGGAGCCTCAAAAGGAGCAGATATACCTGTAAAGTTTTTAATTTCTCCAGCTCTAGCTTTTGCATATAAGCCCTTTACATCTCTTTTTTCACACTCTGCTAAAGGAGTACTCACATAGATTTCATGAAAATTATCAGCACCAATAATATCAGAAGCCATTTGACGCATATCTTCGCTAGGACTTATAAATGCTGCTAATGTAATTATTCCAGTATCTACAAATAACTTAGACACCTCTGCAATTCTTCTTATATTTTCTTTTCGATCTTCTGCTGAGAACCCTAAGTTATTATTTATTCCAGAGCGAATATTATCTCCATCTAAAATTCTACATAATAGTCCTCTTTTATGTAATTCTCTTTCCAAGGCTATTGCAATTGTACTTTTTCCCGAGCCACTAAGCCCAGTAAACCATAACATAATACCCTTTTGTTTCAGTAAGTCTTCTTTATCACTCTTACCCAACATTTTATCAAAGATTGGGTATATATTCGTTGTTTTATTCTTCATTCGCTATTTTTAAATTAAAAAGGCCATATTAAAGGTACTAATAGTACTGAAAGGACAAATGTAATAATGTTAAGTGGAATACCTACTCTTAAGAAGTCAGTAAACTTATAATCTCCAATACCTTGCACTATTAAATTTGTCTGATATCCTATTGGAGTAGCAAAGCTTGCAGAAGCTGCAATACATATAATTATAAAGAAAGGCATCGGATTTACCCCTAACTGTGCCGATATGGATAATGCCAATGGGAATGATAATGCTGCTGCTGCATTATTTGTTATTAACTCAGTAAAAATATTTGTAATTAAAAATAGTGCAGCCAACAAGACATAAGGACCATAGTGATTACTTAATAGAATCATTTTACTAGCAATAAAATCTGATACTCCCGAGTTTACCATCCCTTTGCTTATTGCAAAAGCACATGCTATTGTTATTAAAATATCCCACGAAATATACTTGGTGTATTTTCTAGCATTAAACAGCTTAAACCAGGCCATAATAACAGTAGTTGCAGCTACAAAAAAGAACATATCAAGATGTATATTCGGAAAAGCTTCTCTTACAATTGGAAGCTCACCCACAGTTGCTCCAATAATCATTAAAACAAGGAGTATAATAGCCAAATACCTTCTTTTCTTTCCTATAGCCTCTTCATGTCCGTTGGCAATAAGAACAAATACTGAAGATTCTCCCCACGTAGGCACAAAACTATCATCTGCTACTAATACTAAAGTGTCTCCTTCCTTTAGTCTTATCTGATCAATATCATCTTTAAATATTTCTCCAGCACGCTTAATTTGCTTAACCTCTGCACCATAATGTCTTTTAAAATTGAATTTGCTTAAAGTTCTATTTATACCAGGAAAACGAGGTCCTAATATAACTTCTACTATATTTAAGTTATTAGCTGCATCCATAGCATCTTCTACATTATCATCTGGTAGAAGTTTCGGAGAGAATAAGAAGAGATATACTAACCCTACAGCTGCTATAATTACACCTATTTTAGCTAGTTCGAACATAGAAAGTCCTTCGTATCCAGCGTTTAGAATCATACCATGTACTACAAGGTTGGTAGAGGTTCCAATTAGTGTACACATTCCCCCTAAAATTGTAACATAAGAGAGTGGAATCAAAAACTTACGAGCCGGAAGCTTCATTGCTTCAGCCCATCGCTTTATAATAGGGGCAAAGATTACTACTACTGGGGTGTTATTTAGAAAAGCCGAAATAAATGCAATAGAAGGAAGCATACGAACTTGGGCTCTAAAAACTGTTGTTTTACTAGTAGGAAGAAGTCTTTTAATGAGTTGACTTAACGCATTAGAGTTCCGTACACCTTCACTTATTAAAAAGAGTAAAGCCACTGTCATTACACCTTTATTACTAAATCCTGCTAATAATTCTTCGGCAGAAATTATTCTTGTACATAAAAAAAACACAGCCACAGAAAATAGGATCATTCCTGGGCGCATCTTATCTAGTGCTAAAGCAGCTACCATCAACACTAGGGCTAAAACAACTAAAAGCATCTGTATTGACATACGCTATTATTTATTTTACTACAAACCAAGGATTTAGTAAATTTGATTTATTGTATGTTAAAGCGATATCCTCGTTCGAAGCTAAAACTATATTTTTACCAGCAGCTAATACTATAGCATGACCGGCAGCTGTATCCCACTCCATTGTTGGTGCAAATCTAGGATAGATATCTGCTATACCTTCTGCAACCCAACAAATCTTAATTGAACTTCCTGCAGATACACACTTAATGTTATTGTGCTCCTGTTCAATCTTATCAATGTAACTTTTAGTTTCTTCTGATAGGTGTGATCTAGATGCCACTACAACATATTCTTGCTTGTCCTTTTTAGATAGAGGGAGCTTCACTGCATCTTTCAGTAATAATGGATTACTTTTAAAGCTACTTGTAGTAATTTCATTTACGACATAAGCTCCCATTGAAGCCTCTGCAAAATAAAGTTTATGTTGTACTGGTATATAAACAACACCAAGAGTAGGAATTCCATTTTCTACAAGAGCGATATTTACGGTAAATTCACCGTTTTTCTTAATAAACTCTTTGGTTCCATCTAGAGGATCGACAATCCATAGTTTGTCCCATTTTTTTCTCACCTCAAAACTATCGTGACTTCCCTCTTCACTTAAAATTGGAATCGCTGTTTGCTTAAGAAAGTCTACAATTATAGTATGAGCAGTCCTATCTGCTATAGTAAGTGGAGATTGGTCTGATTTACGTTCTATTTCAAAGTTAGACTGAGGATTTTCGTAGATTTCAAGAATAGCTTCTCCTGCTTTAAGGGAAGCTTGTATTGCTAAGGAAAGGATATCAGTATTCATTCAGTATAAACATTAATTAATCCAACTAAACAAAGTGGATTAAAATAAGATAGGGCCAACAACGCTGATGTCATTCGCCCTATCTTATATATTATGTATTAATACAATCTGTAAAGCAACCAAGCACCTTGGAAGTCTTTACGATTTGGGTATCTTCTTTTGAAAGAATCTCTAGCTCTTTGAGCAGAGTCTTTATCATCAAAAGTAGAAACTACTACACGATACATGTTGTTTTCTGCGTTATAAACAACCATTGCATCGTATCCTTCTCCATCCAATACACGTTTCAAGTTGTTAGCGTTTGATTTTACACCAAAGCTACCAGCAATAACGCTATAGTTTCTTAGATTATTAGCTCCTGGAGAAACAACTGTTACTTTCTCTTCACGAACTGATGAATCATGTACTGGTTTTGGTTGTGGTTTTGGAGCAGGAGTAACTCTTACTACAGGAGCAGGTGCAACATATTCAACTTCCTCAACTACAACTTCTTGTTGCTTAGCTTGTTCGTAAGCTTTTTTATATGCACTCTCGCTAGATTTACATGCAGTAAATGCAAACATAAGCAATGCACTAAAACCGAACATGAATAATTTTTTCATAATTCTTCTTTTACAATTTACATTTTAGATAAAATCCATAAATATACGTGGCTATAATCTTTAATTTAAAGGTCCTACCTTGCGTATATAAAGAACAAAATAATATAAATAAATTGTTCTTTCAAAAAAATGTTACTAAAAAAGTAACTTAAATTACTATAATAACATTTATAGCCTACATATGTAACTAGTTTGATCTTTATTTGCGAAATAAATACCACCTGTCTAATATTATATGATCTACTTTTGGGATTAATTCATATTTTTTTCGCATATTTACTCAAACAATTAATATTATAGAACGTTTAATTTACTAGTAATAAACTTATTTAAAATAAACAATTATGAGATCATTAAGTATTTTAGCAGCCTTTGTTGGTGGTGCTGTTGTAGGTGGTGCACTAGGTGTATTATTTGCTCCTGAAAAAGGTGAGAAAAGTCGTCAAAAGATAGCTGAGGCTCTTAGAAAAAGAGGAATTAATCTTCCTGGAGATGACATGCAAGATTTAGTTAATGAAATTTCTGCTGAGATTAAAAACATTACAGAAGAGTAAGTTCTTCTTTGTTTACTAAAGAGAATCTTATTATCAAATCAAAAGAAGTCTGTAAATGTTTTTAAAAAAAGAAAATATAGATAGCTTTAAAGACCTTATAGCTGAGGTTAAAAAGTATTTAGAACTCCAAAAAGAGTATACTAAAATTGAATTAACAGAAAAGTTATCTGTGTTAATTTCAATATTAGTCATGGGCATGGTATTTATACTAATCGGCACAATAGCTTTACTCTATTTTTCTTTTGCTCTAGCCTATTATATGGCTCAGTATGTTGGAGGATTAGGAGTCAGTTTAACAATAATGGGTGGAGTACTTCTTGTACTTATCTTATTAATCTATTTGATTAGGAAAAAGCTTATCATTAACCCAATGGTTAATTTCTTAGCTAAACTTTTCTTAAACGATTCCAACTTATAAGCATGAATAAAATTCAATATAAAATACAGAACAATTACCCAATAAAGCTTCAAGATCTTAGAGAGCACAAACAAGAGGTTCTTAAAGAGGTTAGAGAACAGCAAGATTTATTGTCGGGTAGATTTGATAAAATAGTAGCCCCTTTTACTAGAGCTGAGGGTAGTAATCCTATAATGAATTCTTTTAATATAGGGATGGCTGCTGTTGACACTATCATTATGGGTGTCAGAGCTTTTAGAAAGATAGGAAGACTCTTTAGTAAAAAAAGATAAGTAAATATTATAATCTAAACATAAAAAGGCGATAAGAATTCTTATCGCCTTTTTTATACATATTTTAAACCATACGAATTAAACGTACGTTTCAATTATTTTCACACCTTCTTGGTTTGGTATAATAGTAACCTCTTCTGTTATTGCTGGCAACAAAATTGTTTCACCTGCATTCAAAGTCAACTCATTACCTTCGTTGTCTTTAATAGCGCAACTTCCTTCTACACATATGTAAATAACAAACGAATCTAGCTCTGCATAATCGCAAGTAACCTCTTCTGTTAAGTCATATAGTGAAGTTGTAAAGTATGGACATGCTACTAGTTCTACAGGTTCATCTTTAACACAATCATAAGCTGTTCTATAATCATTCAATACTTCATAATCAATCGCATCTTTAGCCAAATCTGTATGCAATTCTCTAGTTTGGCCATTAGCATCTTTTCTATTGAAATCGTATATTCGGTATGTTATATCAGACGTTTGCTGAATCTCTGCAATAAAAGAACCTGCACCTATACTATGTACTCTTCCAGCAGGTAAAAAGAAAACATCTCCAGCCTTAATTTCGTACTCTTGTAGTGCATCAGTAATGGTATTATCTCTTACCATTTCTTTATATTCTTTTGGATCTAATTCTTTAGAGAATCCTGATCTTAACTTTGCTCCTTTATCAGCATCAATTACGTACCACATTTCTGTTTTACCAAAAGAGTTATGGCGTTTCTTAGCTAACTCATCTGTAGGGTGTACTTGAATAGATAAATCTTGCTTAGCATCAATGAACTTTATTAGAAGTGGAAATTTCTCTCCAAAGTTTCTATAATTATCTTCTCCGACAAGTTCTTCTCTATGTCTACGAACTAGTTGAGTTAATGTTAAGCCTTTATCAGGTCCTTCAGCTACAACTGATTCGCTATTCTCTACACCTGATATTTCCCAACTTTCACCTACTCTTTCAACTTTGTCATTTAAGTGCTTGTAAGGTATGATTTTATCACCACCCCAAAGTGTTTGTTTTAAAAGAGGTTCGAATTTAAACGGATACATTTTCCTAAGTAATTTTAATATTGATTTTTATTATTTTAATACCTCACAAACTTAGTAAAAAAGTACAGAAATAAGGCTAAGCATATCATAAAAATAAATTAAAATTTAGCAAATTAAAATCCCATCATTACAAATATTTTTTAATAATTATACCATTTAAAGAACATTTATTTAGATAAATATATTTGCGAGTCCACTTTAATTTATCTTTATTTGCATGAATTTTATGATTAAAATTGTAGTTCCATGGAAAACACTTGTACTGGTTTAAAAAATCTATCCCAACTTAATAAAAAAGATTTTCAGAAGGTTATTGATGGGAAAAACACTGATTTGTTTTTCTTAAACAACCAATTAGGAATGGAAGTGGCAGTTACCAATTACGGTTGCACACTACTTTCAATTATGGTTCCTGACAAAAACAACAAGTTTCAAAATGTAATTTTAGGACACAGTAGTCTGGAAGATATTCTAGCTTGTCCTGAACCATTTTTAAACACAGCAGTAGGCAGATATGCTAATCGAATAGCAAAAGGTAAGTTTTACTTACAAAATAAAGAATACAATCTTGCTATTAACAATGGCCCTAACGCCCTTCATGGTGGCCCTTCTGGTTTTCACGCTAGAGTTTGGGATGCAGAGCAGATAGATAATAGAACCTTAAAACTAACCTACATTTCTAAAGACGGAGAAGAGGGATACCCTGGTAACCTTTCAACTACAATTACTTACCAACTAGACAACGATAAAAATGCTCTTAATATTTATTATGCAGCATCTACTGACAAAACAACAGTTGTTAACTTAACCAACCACGCATTTTTTAATTTAGCAGGAATAGCAAATCCAACTTCATCTATTGAAGATAATATAGTAACTATTAATGCTGATTATTTTACTCCGATGGATAACGTTTCTATTCCAACAGGCGAAATTCTAAAAACAGAAGGAACTCCGATGGATTTTAGAACACCCCATACTGTTGGTGAAAGAATAGAAGCAGATTATGATCAGCTAAAATATGGTGCAGGCTATGACCACTGTTATGTTTTAAATAAAAAAGAGGCTAATAAATTAACAGAAGCAGCTACTTGCTATGATCCTAAATCGGGTAGAAAGTTGACAGTTAAGACTACAGAACCAGGCGTACAGTTCTATACAGGAAATTGGCTAGGAGGTTTTAAAGGTGCACATGGAGCAACATTCCCTGCTAGAAGTGCTTTATGTTTTGAAGCTCAAAAATTTCCAGATACACCTAATCGCCCATACTTTCCATCAGCACAACTTAATCCTGGCGAAAAGTACGAGCAAACAACAATTTATGAATTTTCAATATAATATAATATTATAATAAATATAACTAATCAACTTAATCATGACTTCAACAAGTAAACAAAATTATCTTGGACCATTTATTACAATGGTTATCCTAATGTCACTGGTTGGATTAATAACAAATATTAATCAACAGTTTCAAAGTCCTATGCAGGCAGCCTTTTTGAAAGGTGCTGGTGACTTAAAGAACACATTTGCTACATTAATCAACTTTACCTTTTTCTTAGCATACCTTGTAATGGGTAATTTAAGTGCTAAGACTATTGATAAACATGGTTATAGAGGGACTCTTTCAAGAGGACTTATCATCTTACTATGTGGGTTTGCTATTTTCCAAGCAGCTGCATTTATGTTTGATAGCAATCCTACTTTCTTTGCATTAAAAGAAGGTGTAATGATTCCACACGCATATCTTGTCTTTATTGTTGGCTCTTTCGTAGCTGGTACAGCTATGACTTACCTACAAGCTGCAATTAATCCATATCTTGTAGCTTGTGATGTTCCAGGAACAACAGGCGTACAACGTCAATCTATTGCTGGAGCAGGTAACTCAACAATGACAACAATAGGACCACTTATCGTAGCGTCATTAATATTCCAAAACAAACCAGCTGAAGAGATTAGTATTGATTCAATCTTTATTCCTTTCTTCATTTTAATGGCTATTGTACTTGTTTTAACTATTGTACTAAACAAGTTAAACTTACCAGATATTGCTGGAAGCTCAGCTACAAAAGATGAGGTTCTTCCTAAAAGTGTTTGGTCATTCAAACATCTTGCACTGGGCGTAGTTGCTATTTTCTTCTACGTAGGAGTTGAAGTTGCTGTTGGTGCTAATATTAACCTATATGCAATCTCATTAAAAGGAGCTAATGGAGAAACTCTATTTACAATGTCTGCGGCAGCACAACTAGCATCACTTTATTGGGGTGGTATGCTTGTTGGTCGTCTTTGTGGTAGCTTTATCAATAAGATATCAGCACAAACTCAATTGTTATTTACATCTGTTATAGCTACTGTTTTAGTATGTCTAACTATTGTTACAAACAATCCTTGGTTCTTAGTAGGTGTTGGGTTGTTCCACTCTATTATGTGGCCAGCTATCTTTGCTTTAGCTATTGAAGGTCTAGGTAAGTATACATCAAAAGGATCTGGTGCTTTAATGATGGGTGTATTTGGTGGTGCAGCATTACCATTTATCCAAGGTATTGCAGCTGACGCAGCTGGAAGTTGGACTTGGACTTGGAGCATTGTAGTGGTTGCAGAAATTTACCTAATCTATTATGCTTTAAAAGGGCATAAAGTAACACAATCAGCAGAGTAAACTTATTTTAGATTACATATTATGAAAACAGAAGAAGTTAGAAAACATTTTG
Organism: Bacteroides sp.; assembly: GCA_030151885.1. Lineage (GTDB taxonomy): Bacteria > Bacteroidota > Bacteroidia > Bacteroidales > Bacteroidaceae > Bacteroides_E. Next base: position 37,635 of record JASLCG010000072.1, on the reverse strand, counting down.
AAGAAAAATTCGGAGCTACAAAAGGTTCTGTATATGCATCGCCTGGTCGTATAAATCTAATTGGTGAACACACTGATTATAACGGTGGATTCGTTTTCCCAGGAGCTATTGACAAAGGTATGATAGCAGAAATCAGACCTAATGGCACTAACGTTGTTAAAGCTTTTGCTATTGACTTAAACGAATGTGCCGAGTTTGAGCTTAAAAAAGATAATACTCCTAAAGCATCATGGGCTAAATACATTTATGGTGTATGTATGGAAATGATGGAGAGAGGTGTAGAAGTTAAAGGTTTTGATACTGCTTTCTCTGGAGATGTTCCTTTGGGAGCTGGTATGTCATCTTCTGCAGCTTTAGAAAGTACATACGCATTTGCTATGAATGATCTTTTTGGCGATAATAAAATAGACAAATTTGAACTAGCTAAAGTAGGTCAGGCAACTGAGCATAAATATGTAGGTGTAAAATGTGGTATTATGGACCAATTTGCATCTGTATTTGGTAAAAAAGATCATCTAATCAGACTTGACTGTAGATCATTAGAGTATGAGTACTTCCCATTTGAGCTTAAAGGCTATAAATTAGTTCTTCTTGATTCTGTAGTAAAACATGAATTAGCATCATCAGCATACAATAAACGCCGTGAAAGCTGTGAAAATGTAGTGGCAGAAATTAAGAAAAAATACCCTAACGTAGAGTTCTTAAGAGATGTTACTTTAGAGATGCTAGAAGAAGCTAAAGATAAAGTTTCTGCAGAAGATTATATGAGAGCTGAATATGTAATTGAAGAGATTCAAAGAGTTCTTGACGTATGTGATGCATTAGGCAGACACGACTTAGAAACAGTTGGAGAGAAAATGTACGAAACTCATCATGGAATGAGCAAACTTTATGAAGTGAGCTGTGAAGAGCTAGACTACTTAAATGACTGTGCTAAAAAGTGTGGCGTAACAGGATCACGTGTTATGGGTGGTGGCTTTGGTGGCTGTACAATTAATCTTGTAAAAGATGACTTGCACGACAACTTTATTGAAACTACCAAAGAAGCATTCAAAGAGAAATTTGGCAAAGAACCAAAAGTATATGAAGTTATCATATCTGATGGTGCCAGAAAACTAGCATAAATAAAAATACAATTTAAAAGAGGGGCTACATAGTCCCTCTTTTTTTATGCTATTAAATTCTTATTGAGTACACTTATACACAATAAGCGAAACATTTTCATAGACTTAGGCAAAAATTAACTATAAATAAGGCATAGACTAAAACTTTTAGCCCTCTAAATCCTTATTCTAGATAGTAAATCAAAAACTATACAAAGTTGGCAATGTTAAATACAAAAACTTATCTTTGTCTTACAACTAAAATATATTAAATATGAATACCAATAAACTGATGAACCGTGCAGCTGATAATATCAGAATATTAGCTGCTTCCATGGTTGAAAAAGCAAATTCAGGTCACCCTGGTGGTGCAATGGGAGGTGCTGATTTTATTAATGTACTTTTCTCAGAGTTTTTAGTGTACGATCCATCTAATCCTTCTTGGGATGGAAGAGACCGCTTTTTCTTAGATCCAGGACACATGTCACCAATGCTATACTCAACATTAGCATTAACTGGCAAATTTACACTAGACGAACTTAAAGAATTCCGTCAATGGGATAGTCCAACTCCAGGACACCCTGAATTAGATGTTAAAAGAGGAATCGAAAACACATCTGGTCCACTAGGTCAAGGTCATGTATTTGGTATTGGTGCTGCTATTGCTGCTAAGTTCTTAAAAGCTAGATTTGGAGACTGCATGAACCAGAATATATATATATATATTTCTGACGGTGGTATTCAAGAAGAAATATCTCAAGGTGCAGGTCGTATAGCTGGACACTTAGGCCTAGACAATATTATTATGTTCTATGACTCTAACGATGTTCAACTATCTACAGATACTGATGATGTGACAAGTGAAAATGTCGCTATGAAGTACGAAGCTTGGGGATGGAAAGTCATCACAATTAATGGTAACAATGCAGAGGAAATAAGAACTTCAATAAAAGAAGCTCAAGCTGTAAAAGGACAACCTGTTATTATTATTGGTAAAACTGTTATGGGTAAAGGAGCCCTTAAAGCAGATGGAACAAGCAATGAAGCTAACTGTTCTACTCATGGTTCTCCGCTAGGTGGTGATGCATATACTAAAACAATAGAAAACTTAAATGGAGACCCTAAAAATCCATTTGTTATTTTCCCTGAAGTAAAAGAACTATATGCTAAACGTGCTGAAGAATTAAAAGGCATTGTAGCAAAAAAATTAGAAGCAGAAGCTGCATGGGCTAAAGCAAACCCTGCACTTGCTGAGAAGAAGAAAGCTTTCTTCTCTGGAAAACTACCAGAAATTAACTGGGAAGGCATTGAGCAAAAAGCTAACTCAGCTACTAGAGCTGCATCTGCAACTGTTCTTTCAGTATTAGCAGAAAAAGTTGAAAACATGATTGTTTCATCAGCAGACCTTTCAAACTCAGATAAAACTGATGGTTTCTTAAAGAAAACACATGCTTTCAAAAAAGATGATTTCTCGGGTGCTTTCTTACAAGCTGGTGTTTCTGAACTTACAATGGCTTGCCTATGTATTGGTATGACACTTCACGGAGGAGTTTATGCTGCATGTGCTACATTCTTCGTATTCTCTGATTATATGAAGCCTGCTATTCGTATGGCGGCATTAATGCAACAACCTGTTAAATTCATCTGGACACATGATGCATTCCGTGTTGGTGAAGATGGACCTACTCACGAGCCAGTAGAGCAAGAAGCACAAATCAGACTTATGGAGAAACTTCAAAATCACCAAGGACAAAATTCTATGCTAGTATTACGTCCTGCAGATGTCGAAGAAGCAACTCAAGCTTGGAAGTTAGCTATGGAAAATACGAATACTCCTACTGGTTTAATTTTCTCTCGCCAAAACATTAAAAATCTTCCAACTGGAACTGATTATTCAGCTACTAAGATGGGAGCATATATTGTTGCTGGATCTGAAGAAAATCCTGATGTTATTTTAGTAGCTTCTGGTTCGGAAGTGTCAACTCTTGTTGACGGAGCTGAATTACTTCGTAAAGATGGTGTAAAAGTTAGAATTGTTTCTGCTCCATCAGAAGGTTTATTTAGATCTCAAACAGCAGAATATCAAGAATCAATACTTCCTAAAGGGGCTAAAATATTTGGTCTTACAGCAGGATTACCTGTTAACTTAGAAGGATTAGTTGGGTCTAATGGTAAAGTATTTGGTCTAAATTCATTTGGCTTCTCTGCACCTTATACAGTGCTAGACGAAAAGCTAGGCTTTACTGCACAAAATGTATACAACCAAGTTAAAGAAATGTTATAATTTAAAGATATAAATGGAATTAATCGGTATATGCTCTGACCATGCAGGGTACGAATTAAAATGCTATGTAGCAAAATGGCTAAAAGAGCATGGCTACGAAGTAAAAGACTTTGGAACTCATTCAACAGATAGCTGTGACTACCCAGACTTTGCACACCCAATGGCAAGTGCTCTTGAAGCAGGAGAATTCAATAAAGGTGTTGGAATCTGCGGAACTGGCAACGGTATCAATATGGCTCTAAATAAACACAAAGGTGTAAGAGCTGCATTATGCTGGTGCGAGTCAATTGCAGAACAAGCTAGACTTCATAATGATGCAAATATACTTGTTCTTCCTGGTAGATACATATCGGAAGAAGAGGCTGATAAAATACTTACAATGTATTTTAAAACTCAATTTGAAGGAGGCAGACATCAAAAGAGAATTGACAAAATAGCTACATGGTAATACCATAAACAATATTTCAAAACGGGATTAGAAGTTTATCTAATCCCGTTTTTTAATGCCAATAAAAAATAAATTATATGCTTTTTAGTACTATTTAAAGTCCACAAATTTCTGTTTATCAAAATAAAAATTATCTTTGATTTTAACCAACATTAAACAATCTCCTATGAATGAGCAAGAAAGAGCTCAAATTGAAGAAAACATTAATTTAGGTAATACAGAAGAATCAATCAAAATCCTAAATAAACTTCTATCAGAAGATACTGATAAAGAGCAGATATATATATTATTAGGCAAAGCATACCAAAAAGAAACAAAGTGGAATGAGGCCTTAAATAATTTTCAATATGCTATTGAGATTAATCCTAATAGCATAGCCCAAGAGTTTAGAAAACTAATTCTTGAGATATTAAGTTTTTATAACAAAGACATGTTCAATCAATAATTTTAATGCTTATGGCAAAAATGAAAGGTGCAATCGTTGTAAATACAGAACGCTGCAAAGGTTGTAATCTATGTGTAGTAGCCTGTCCGTTCGATGTTATATCTCTTGTAAAAGAGGTAAATATGAGAGGTTACAACTATGCACAACCAGTCTTAGAGAATGCATGTACAGGATGTACAAGCTGTGCACTAGTTTGCCCAGATGGCTGCATTACTGTCTATCGAGTTAAATCAGAATAAAGTTATATCAAAATATGGCAAAACAAGAAGTAGTTTTAATGAAAGGTAACGAAGCTATAGCTCATGCAGCTATTCGTTATGGAGTCGATGGATACTTTGGTTACCCAATAACACCTCAATCGGAGGTACTTGAGACTTTAGCTGAACTTCAACCTTGGAAAACAACTGGAATGGTTGTACTACAAGCTGAAAGTGAAGTAGCAGCCATAAATATGGTATATGGTGGTGCTGGAAGTGGTAAGATGGTTATGACATCATCTTCTAGCCCAGGTATTAGTTTAAAACAAGAAGGAATATCTTATATAGCTGGAGCAGAACTTCCATGCCTTATTGTTAATGTAATGAGAGGTGGTCCTGGACTAGGTACTATTCAGCCTAGCCAAGCCGATTACTTTCAAACAGTTAAAGGAGGTGGACATGGAGACTATAGATTAATTACTCTAGCCCCAGCATCTGTGCAAGAAATGGCCGATTTCGTAGGTTTAGGATTTGAACTAGCCTTTAAATACAGAAATCCTGTTATGATGTTGGCAGATGGAGTTGTTGGTCAAATGATGGAAAAACTTATTCTTCCAGAACAAAGAGAAAGACTTTCTGACGAAGAGGTTATTAAACGTTGCCCTTGGGCCACAACAGGAAAAAGCAATGGTAGAAAACCTAACATTGTAACTTCCTTAGAACTTCAGTCATCCGAAATGGAAAAAAAGAATATAGCTTTCCAAGATAAGTTTAAAATAATTGAAGATAATGAAGTAAGATACGAGGAAATTTACTGTGAAGATGCAGAGTATCTTATCGTTGCATTTGGAGCAATGGCTAGAATCAGTCAAAAAGCTGTAGAAATGGCCAAAGAAGAGGGGCTTAAAGTAGGTATTCTAAGACCTATTACTTTATGGCCTTTTCCAACAAAAGCAATTGAAAAATACGCATCTAAAGTGAAAGGTATCATTTCTGTTGAACTTAATGCAGGACAAATGGTGGAAGATGTTAAACTTGCCGTTAATGGCAAAGTTAATGTTGCTCACTTTGGAAGACTTGGAGGTATAGTTCCTAGTCCTGATGAAATAGTTAATGCAATTAAAGAAAAACTAATAGGATAGTATAAATGACACCACAGAAATTAAGATCAATTTTAAATATATTATTTTTAATAGGAGCTATAGTTGCTGTATTAACATACTTTATAGCAGACGATTTCCAACTATTCATTTACATATGTGGAGCTGCTATTTTTGTGAAAGTATTAGAATTCATTATCCGATTTACAAATTAAATACATCCAAGCTATGGAAGTAAAAGATATAATTAAACCCGAAAACCTAGTTTATCAAAAACCCGAATTGATGAACAACAATGATATGCACTATTGTCCTGGCTGTAGTCATGGAGTTGTACATAAATTGGTTGCAAAGGTTATTAAAGACATGGGACTGGAAGATAAAGCTATTGGAATTTCTCCTGTTGGATGTGCCGTATTTATCTACAATTATATAGATATTGACTGGCAAGAAGCTGCACACGGAAGAGCTCCAGCTTTAGCTACTGCAATAAAAAGGCTATGGCCAGACAGATTGGTATTTACTTATCAAGGAGATGGCGACTTAGCATGTATAGGTACAGCCGAAACAATACATGCCCTTAATAGAGGTGATAATATTACCATTATATTTATAAATAATGCAATTTATGGAATGACAGGTGGCCAAATGGCACCTACAACACTCTTAGGAATGCCAACGGCAACTTGCCCTACAGGTAGAGATGTTGAACTACATGGATATCCTCTTAAAATGACCGAAATAGCGGCTCAATTGGAAGGTACAGCATATGTTACACGCCAATCTGTACATACCGTTGCAGCCATCAAAAAAGCGGAACGAGCTATTAAAAAAGCCTTTACAAACTCTATGAAGGGTAAAGGATCAAACTTAGTAGAAATTGTTTCAACATGTTCTTCTGGTTGGAAAATGACTCCAGCAGAATCGAATCAATGGATGGTAGAAAACATGTTTCCACACTATCCTGTTGGTGATTTAAAAGACATTAGTAAAGATAAATAAAAGGACTATGAAGAAAGAAATTATTATTGCTGGATTCGGTGGTCAGGGAGTCCTTTCAATGGGAAAGATTCTTGCTTATGCAGGATTAATGGAAGATAAAGAGGTTACTTGGATGCCTGCCTATGGACCAGAACAAAGAGGAGGAACTGCAAATGTTACCGTTATTGTTAGTCAAGAAAAAATATCATCACCTATATTAAGCTCATTCGATGTTGCAATAGTTTTAAATCAGCCATCATTGAAGAAGTTTGAATCCAAAGTAAAACCTGGTGGAATTCTTATTTATGAAGAATCTACTATAATAGACCCTCCTACACGAAAAGATATTAATATATACCATATTAATGCTGTTGAAGGAGCTATACAAATGAACAATTCAAAAGCATTCAATATGGTTGTCTTAGGAGGATTATTAAAAGTTATGCCTATTGTAACTATCGAAAGTGTTATTAAAGGCTTATATAAATCTCTACCAGAGAGACACCATAAGCTAATCCCTATGAATGAACAAGCTATTCAAAAAGGGAAAGAACTCATAAAAGAGCTATAAATAATAGCTCCTTATTACTATTAAGCTTATAAAATCATATACTCATGAAGTTGAGTATATGATTTTTTGATGTAAGAAAGATTCCTATAATCAAACTGAACAACTCTTTTTATTGTATATTTGCCTCCAATTATGAGACAGCTTTTTATTATCATTACTATATTTCTGTTAGGCGGATTCCTACCCGTAATAGCTCAAACAGAACCATTGAACCAAAATAAGCCAAAATATAATGAGTTTGGCCAAAGAGTGCGATATGACCAATTTGGGAATGAATTAGATCAGTTTGGCAATCCTATTGATCCTACAACACGCCCTAAGAGTTTAGAAGACACCACAAAAACAGAAATAAAGAGCCTAGCTCCTGAATTATATATGTGGAAAATATCTGATCGGTTAGGAAACATACAACATGTAGCCGCAGATACTTTATTTAGCTACTTCCAGAATACCAACTTAGACGATGGTATAAATGGTATGTATAATCAAATAGGCAATTTAGGAGCACCTAGAATATCTAGAGTCTTTTTTGAAAGAGCAAAAGACACGCAAGATGTTCCTTTTTTCATGCAACCCTACTCTGCTTTTTACTTCAAACCTAGTCAGCTATTTTACACCAATAGCAACGTTCCATACACTAATTTAACCTACCATAGATCTGGAAATAAAATAAATGGGGACGATCACTTTAAAGCATATTTTTCTGTTAATGCAAACGAGAAACTAGCTTTTGGGTTTAACTTTGACTACATGTATGGAAGAGGTTATTATCAGCATCAAGCAACGTCTTTCTTTAATGGAGGAGTATTTGGTAGCTATAGAGGCGAAAAATACCAAGCCCACTTTATGTATAATAACTTTGTAATGAAGATGGGTGAAAATGGAGGTATTACTGACGATAGATACATTACTAATCCAGAAGATATGTCTGAAGGGAAACAGAGTTATGAAACTCAAAACATCCCTGTAAACCTAACACGAACTTGGAATCGAAACAATGACTTCTATATTAATTTTAACCATCGATATAATCTAGGCTTCAACAAAGAAACTAGAGAAATTATAAAAGATGAGCATAATCCAGAAGATATCTCTAAGAACGATACAATCATATATGAAGAATATATACCTGTTACAAGCTTTATACATACTCTAAAAATAGAAAGAGGAGTACATAAGTTCATTGGTAAAAATGAGCCTAAAGATTATTATGACAATACATACATTCATGTTAATGAAGATTTTTCTAATGACAGAACTACATCTTTAAGCTTTCAAAATACAATTGGAATAGCATTAGCCGAAGGATTAAACAAGTATGTTCCTATGGGACTTACTGCATTCTTAACACATAAAGCTAGCCGATTTGAGTTAATGACTAAAACCGTTGATAAAACTAAAACATACAATCAAAATGAGCTTTATTTAGGTGGAGAGTTAGCCAGAACTCAAGGTAGATTTTTCAATTATCGAGTAATGGCAGAAACTGGACTATCTAGATATTATACAGGAACATTTAATACAAGTGGGGATATCACCCTAAAAATGCCTCTTAAAAAAGACACCATAACATTTAAAGGAATTGCTAAAATGTCAAACGAAAGACCATCTTTCTTTATGAGACATTTTCACTCTAATCACCTGTATTGGGACTCTGGTAAAAATGGTATACCAAAATACAAAAACATCTTTAAGCAACACCTAGGCGGAGAACTTGGGTATAACAGAACTAAAACATATATAAGTTTTGGTTTCGAAAATATTAAAGATTACTTATACTTTGGACCTGATATGATTCCTTTACAACACAAAGAAAACATTCAAGTTGTTTCTGCTACTCTAAAACAAAACTTCAAACTAGGTATCTTACATTTAGATAATGAAGTAACATGGCAAAGTAGTAGTAATAATAAAGTAATACCCTTACCTACTCTATCTTTATACCATAATTTGTATATACAAACCTCTTTGGCAAAGAAAGTACTTAAAGTTCAATTAGGTACAGATGTAAGATACTTCACTAAGTATAACGCACCTGCATATAATGAACTGCTACAGAACTTTCATAATCAACCAACAAACGACCAAGTATCTATTGGCGCATATCCAATCATTAATGTATATGCTAATTTACATCTAAAACGTACTCGTATTTATGCAATGGTATCGCATGTTAATGAAGGAATGGGAAATCAACGAGCTTTTACCGTACCCCACTACCCTATTAATCCTAGACTTTTTAAATTAGGAATTTCGTGGAACTTCTACGATTAATAAATATATAAAACCTTAAAACCTTTATAACATGACAAAAAAAAATAGAAGCATCTTTAATATTTTTATAGTTGTATTTATAGGTGTTCTTATCAGTTATTTCTTTAAAAAAAAAGATGCTTTAAACAATATTAGAGATTACCAAGATATTGTTAATTCTGGAGAGGTTAATATTGTAACCTCCTATAATGGGATAGATTATTATATTGAAGGAGATACGATTAAAGGCTTTCAGTACGAAATGATACATCATATCTTTCACAACAAGAATATTAAATATAACATAACTCCTGTATCAAGCCTAAATGAACAAATAGAAGATATAGAAAAAGGCAAGTATGATATTCTTGCATCTAATATTATAGCTACCAAAGAGATAAAAGAGAGTCTAAACTTAACAGTACCAATATTGACAAACAGACAAGTACTTGTACAAAGAAAAGACAGTACATACATCTCTAACCAACTAGATTTGGCAAAAAAAACGGTACATGTAGTTAAGAACTCGCCCTCAATATTTAGAATTAATAATTTGAGTAACGAAATTGCTGATACGATTTTTATTGAAGAACTAGATAAGTATGGACAAGAAGCATTAATAGCATTAGTAGCACATAATGACATAGACTATGCTGTATGTGACGAAATAGTTGCAAAAGTTGAAGCCTCGCATATTAATAATATAGATGTTAGCTTAGCTATTGGATTTACACAATTTTACTCTTGGGGAGTACATAAAAAGGCTCCCAAACTACTAGATAGTCTTAATGTATGGATCGAAGATTACTTAAATAGTAAAGAATATAAAGAGTTATACGCAAAATATTATCACTAATAAGATTGATATAATCAAGAAAAAAGAATATATTTAAATAGTCTTACGAATATCATTCGCTAAGGCTATTTTTATGCCCAATAGTGAGAAAGATACAACACTATTACTAATTTATATAACTGATAAATAGGATGGAAGATAAAATTATTAAATGGGGATTTATAGGTTGTGGTGAAGTTACCAAATATAAAAGTGGCCCTGCTTTTCAAAAAGTTGAGCAATCTGAAGTAGTTGCAGTAATGAGCAGAAACAGTCAGAAAGCAAAAGCTTATGCAAAAGAGCATAACATTGCCCGATGGTACGACGATGCACTTAGACTTATAAATGACTCTGAAGTGAATGCTATATATATTGCTACACCACCATCTTCGCATGCTACATATGCTGTAATGGCATTAAAAGCTGGTAAACCTGTTTACATTGAAAAGCCAATGGCTGTAACATATGAAGAGTGTTGTAGAATAAATAGAGTAGCACAAGAGATGAACCTACCTTGTTTTGTTGCATACTACAGACCGTACCTACCTTATTTTCAAAAGGTGAAAGAATTAGTAAACAATAATACAATAGGAAAGGTTATTAATATTCAAGTAAGATTTGCTCAACCTCCTAGAGATTTAGATTATAATAGGAATAATTTACCTTGGAGAGTACAACCAGACATTGCAGGAGGAGGATATTTTTATGACCTTGCTCCGCATCAAATTAATCTTTTGGAAGACATGTTTGGGTGCATACTTGATGCTAAAGGATTTAAAAATAATATAGGTAAACTATATGAAGCAGAAGATTCTATTAGTGCGTGTTTTAGATTCGACTCTGGATTGATAGGAAGTGGATCTTGGTGCTTCGTAGCCCATGAGTCTGCTAAAGAGGATAGAATTGAAATTATAGGAGATAAAGGAATGATTTGTTTCTCTGTTTTTTCATTTGAGCCTATAGCACTACACACAGAATCTGGTAGAGAAGAAATTACAATAGAAAATCCACCACATGTACAGCAGCCACTTATACAAGCTGTTGTTGATCATCTTTTAGGTAAATCAACATGTATGGCAGATGGGTATACAGCAACTACTGTAAATTGGGTGATGGATAAAGTTTTAGGAAAACTATAATTATACAATTATGACTAAAGAACAATTAATGAGAAAAGCCATAGAGCTTTCTATTGAGAACGTTAAAAACAACGGTGGTCCATTTGGAGCTGTTATAGCCAAAGATGGTGAAATCATTGCTACAGGAGTAAATCGTGTAACAGATAGTTGTGACCCTACGGCACATGCAGAAGTTAGTGCAATCAGAGCAGCAGCTTCTAAACTTAACACTTTTGATTTGAAAGGATATGAAATATATAGCTCGTGCGAACCTTGCCCTATGTGCTTGGGAGCTATATATTGGGCTCGTTTAGATAAACTATATTATGCGAATAATAAAACCGATGCCAAAAATATAGGGTTTGATGACTCCTTTATATATGAAGAGATTGAGCTTACACCAGAAAATAGAAAATTACCATCCGAAGAGCTTATGAGAGATGAAGCAATAATTGCTTTTGAAACATGGATGACTAAAGATGATAAGGTAGAGTATTAAAACTATTATAGTAGTTAAAAAGGGGTTTGTTATTGATAACAAACCCCTTTTTAATGCTTTGAATATAAAAGCGTCCAACAAACTATAAATGTCTATTGGACGCTAATCAACATATAAATATTAAAAAATTATAATCTTACACCAAATGTAAACATTACTGTACTTTTATTATTAGTTACAGAAGAGAATAGCAAATCTGTACCATCATAAGGTTTAAACTTCGTTTTATAAGTATCGTATTTAAAAGCTAAGTCTGTATAAAACATTTTACCCATATATCCTGCCCCAATTGTAAAAGTGTTTTTACCTTGATCCTTATTAAAATAATGAGTATCTGTCATTCTAGAATTTGGCATTACATATCTATAAGATTCTTTACTAAAACTAGCTGTTTGATAATTATAGCCTAAACGAAATGCAAATTCAGGAATAACTTTAAACTCAGCTCCTAATCTTATAGTATGAACCTTTTTCAAAAATCCTTTAGCATCCTCTTCTAAATCAGATATATGACCACCATAACCATCTCTGTATTTAAATTTGCTTGTAGAGTAATCTTGATATTCATACTCAGCACCTAGGGCCAAAAATGTACCAACATTATGTCCTGCACTTAAGTTTAGTTTCCAAGGAGATTGTAATTTGTAATCAAATTCATTATCATAACCATACCAATAGTTATCATAAGAGTCAACATCAGTCTCAAGAATCCCCTCTTTACCATCTTTAACACCATATACATCCGACTGAAAAACAAAGTTAGTATATCTAGTTAAAGAATAAAATACAGGGGTATGCACTGCTATACCTAACCTAAATGGTGAGTTCTCAAAAGGCCTAACTATTGCTCCCAATTTAAAATCTACTCCTGTACCCTCTGTTGAAGTATGAGTATCCAAACTCATGTATTCTAAATCTCCCGATGGTGCATTCCCAAAATTCTCTCTATAATAAATAGAGTTTTTATAATTTACATCATAAACACCCAATGTAGCACCTAAGAAAACACGATTAGATAAGTTCAAAGCGATGTTAAAATCATATTGGCTTATTCCACCAGATTCTCTCATCATAAAGTTTGTTGACTGTGCATCTAAAAAGTGAGATTCATATTTACCATCATTATTTAAATTGATTAAGTTTCCTTGGTACCCAACTAAACCTAACCATCCGTAATTAGGGTTGAAATATGGAGAGTCCTTCCCATCAAAATCAGCATCAGCAACATTTCCAGGCATTGCATTAGCTACAGCAGCCATCTGGTTAGTCACTGTTTGACCTGCACCCATATTTCCATTAACATTCATTCTAGAGTTAAAATCAACAACTCTATTATAGTTAAAACCGAAGTTTACATATTTTAAAACATCTCCACCTATTTGCGTTGATACTACAAAACCTAAGTTAGAGAAATTAAATTTATTCTTGTTATTATTAAATTGATTACCAAAAAAATCCGATTTGGTTTCATTCATTCCATAACTCAAAGTCCCAGAGAAGTCATATTTTCGATATAAACCTATCCCTGCTGGATTTACGCCCATAGTGCTAATGTCTGCTCCTAAGGCTCCTAAAGCTCCTCCCATACCAACAAATCGTGCAGTTCCAGATAAGTCTTTAGACATTAACTTCTCTGCTTCATAAATAGATTGTGCTTCAGCTATATGGGCAACACCCAATATTATTAATATACTTACAAATATTTTTTTCATAACCTAGTTTTATAATATTAACGACCCCTAACTCTTGAACTACCACCACCTGATGATCTTGTAGAGCTTGAACCACCAGAAGATCTAGTAGAAGAAGAATTATAAGAACTTCTCGAAGAACTACTACCACTACTATAGCTACTTCTTGTACTAGAAGGTCTAGAGTAGTTATTTGAATTCTGATAAGTACTAGAAGAAGGTCTAGTTCTTGAGTTTGAATAATTTGATCTCGTATTACTAGAAGATCTATTATTTGATGGTCTAGTATAACTTGAATTGCCAGAGCTATTGCTAGAAGGTCTTACATAATTTGTTCTTACTCTGCTAGAAGAGCTAGGTCTAGTTGTAGTTTGTCTACCAACATTTCCATTTATAGGTCTAGTAGTAGAAGTCTCTCTAAATCTTGTTGCAGAAGACCTTACACTAGGACGAGTTGAAGAAGGTCTGTTCACACCAGGTCTTGATGACGAAGTGTTTCCAGGTCTATAAGAGTTACTTGGCCTAGTAGAATTTCCTGGTCTTGAACTAGGTCTATCGTATCTACCTGCTGTTGTTGATGATCTTGCTCTATCGTAACGAGGTGTTTCGTATCTTACAGGACTCTCCCTTCGACGTGGTTTGTAATGATAATAACCGCCACCATACCAAGGGTCATAGTACCCACCACCATAGTAACCGCCATAATAACCACCATAGTAGCCGCCGTAATAACCACCATAATATCCTGGTCTATACCATGAGTCATAATACCATGGATCATAGTAATATCCTGGTCTACCCCAAGAATTATATCCAAAACTTAAAGAGAAGTTATATCGTGGACCAAATTTCCAATTTGACCATGAAGGGTTAGAAAATCTAGGAAAAACATATGCATAATAATTATCAACATAAATATTCCAATCCCAACTATTTAATCCATAAACAACATCCCAATAATAAGGACTATTCACAGATACTGTATATCGAGGGTTACGACTTCTTATTGATCTTTCTGCATCATAAAAGTCATTTAAAGAGCCCTCAAATCCACCATTAATCCATTCACCATCACTATAAGGTATATCATATTCTGAAACAGAACTTTCTATTACCGTATTATTACCTCTTCTGTTATACAAATCGACCTCATTTAAATCATTCGATTTATCATCAATTATTATAACAGTAGAACTACCATTATTAGGTATAAAAATACTTTTCTGACTATTCTTTACGGGTCTTGTTGTTTTTGTTTGTTGATTAGACTTTACTGACTTTTCTTCTTTTTTAGGAGAAGAAAAGAAATACATATCATCAGCTCCTTGAGCAGATGATGCTAAAGGTAACCCTATCAAGATCCCTAATAAAAATATTATCTTTTTCATTTCTCTCCGATTTTTAATGAATACTATTATGACTATAACAAAAATAGTTAGATATTACACCTAATTGTAGATATTTCCCCCAAATATAAATAGGGGTTTCCCTATATACACTATCTTTGTAAAATCAAATAGACAAATTAATATCTTATTAACAACTTTAAGTCACAAGTTGTTTTATTCAAGATAAACCAGATACACAACTGTATGAAATATTTAGAATTTTCCTTTAAATTTGAACCTAACAATGAGATAGTTTCAGACGTATTAATGGCCGTACTTGCCGATGTAGGTTTTGAGAGCTTCGTAAATGAATCTGATATATTATTAGGATATATCCAACAAAACTGCTACTCTGAAGAGGATTTAAAACAAGCCTTATTACAATTTCCCATTGAAGTAGAACACATTGAATATCAATACGAAGAAGCCGAAGATAAGAACTGGAATGAAGAGTGGGAAAAGAATTTTTTCCAACCTATTATAATAGATAATCTTTGTGCCATACACAGTACATTTCACAAAGACATTCCACCTGTTACATACGATATAGTTATTAATCCTCAAATGGCTTTTGGTACAGGTCACCATGAGACTACAAGTTTAATTATAAATGAGTTACTTCATACTAATTTAAAAGATAAAGCTTTATTAGATATGGGCTGTGGGACTTCAATATTAGCAATATTAGCTCATAAAAGAGGAGCAAAACCTATTACTGCAATAGATATTGATACTTGGTGTGTTGATAATTCAATAGATAATTGTAAACTAAATAATACAGAAGATATTCTTGTTGAGTTAGGAGATGCCAACTCCTTAAAAGATAAAGGCCCTTTTGATTTTATCATAGCCAATATTAATAGGAATATACTTCTACAAGATATGGATAAGTATGCCGAGGTTTTAAAAACTGGAGGACAACTCTTAATGAGTGGATTTTACACAGAAGACATCACTCTTTTAGAAGAAAAAGGTAAATCACTTGGACTTCACTTTAGTAAAACCAACAATAAAAATAACTGGGCATGCTTGCTTCTTGAGAAGAGATAAAAATATTAAAGATAGAAGAGTTTTAATGGAGTGTTAGCTCTTTTAGCTCTTCTATTGTTCCATTAAAAACATTCAAATCAACATCTTTATAAATTCCGTTAACTCTTCCTATATCAGAGTGTTGCCAAAAACTCCATTTTCCTGTATAACGCACACGTTCTACATAATAATGGGCTATCCAGAAAGGATAAGCATCAAAATAAGGATTACTCAAGTACCTCTTTTTAAATTTAAAAGAAGTATATAAAATAGGTTTAGTCTTATAGTGTGAACCTACTATATCCAACCATACCTTAACACTATCACTAATAGATTGCGCCGTATGGTTCCCTAAAACTTCTACATCTAAAACAGGAGGTAAATCTCCAGAAGATAACTTCACATTCTCAATATAAAACTCAGCCTGTTTTTTAGCGCTAGTCTTTGGGGTAAAAAAGTGATATGCACCACGGATAAGATTAACTCTTTTTGCTTCAGAAAAGTTTCGTTTAAAGTTAATATCTCTGAAGTCACCACCTTCTGTAGCTTTTATAAATACAAAATGAAGTGGAGATATTGGGTCAATATGAGACACAATAGTATCCCATTCAATTACTCCTTGATGCCTCGAAACATCTAAGCCATGCACATCATATTTAAAAGGCATACATACTCCATAGCTTTTGTTTCCATAGCACGGCATCCATCTATATGAATACGGTTTTATAGAGAAACAATAGACACCATATAGAGCCAGGAATGCGACAAAGAGTGCAATTAAAGACTGTATATACTTATTATTGAGAAGCCTTTTTAGAAAGTTTGAACCCATTTTTTTAAACTTATTAGCAAATGTCTGTTTTTGCTTAGTTTTCTTTCCCTTCCGACTTTTCTTAGCTTTACCTACAGGCTTATTACTCTTTTTCTTACTCTTATTTACTATTTTCTTTGATGACAAAGGAGATTTCTTTATACCCATAAATATAAAAATTAGCCGATAGATACATAATATAACTATCGGCTAAATATTTTATTTAAGAATAAGCTTTCACTTATTTACCTTGTTGTTCTAAAACTAGAGTTTTAGTAGTTTGATCACAAACTTCTGATGGACCAAAGTACTGAATTGGACCTGGATAAACATAGTCTGTGTTCATAGCCCAATCTTCACGGCAAGCTGCAAATTTCTTGAATGGAGCACCATCAAGTTCTACTAAAGCTTTTTGAATAACTGGTTTCATAACACCATGACGACGTTCCATGTTCATCATCATTGTAATAGGCACACCACCAGCTACCCATTCAGCAGCAGGAGCAGTTGTATTACGGATAGAAGACATGTAACCTGTTTTTCCATTAGCTATTAATGCAGAAGCATTGTATCCTAATGAGTAACAATAGTCTGCATCAAAATTAGAAGGAGCAGCACAACGACCTTCGTAACCGAAGAAGTGGTGTTGACGAGAGAACTTACCATTGTATTTACCCTCTTTTTTCCAAGCTTCTAATTTATTAGCAACCATTTCTGAAAGAAGTTTTTCTGTTTCAATTAATGAAACCTGAACGTTACCGTGTGGGTCACGATCAAGTGTTAATTGACGAGCAACTCCTTCTGGAAGACTTGCAAACACAGCAGCGTTTTCTGCAGAAATTGAATCTTTAACATAAGTAAGTTGTTCTGCTTTACCTAGTGTTAAGAATTTAGTATCGTGAGCTAAGAAGTCATTTAACTCTGCGATCAATTTCTTCATTGCTGGAATAAATTCGATAAGACCTTCTGGAATAAGAACTGTACCAAAATTATTACCTTGAGCTGCACGTTTAGCAACAATCTCTGCAATATAAGTAACTACATCGTCAAGAGACATATTTTTTTGCTCTACCTCTTCAGAAACGATACAGATATTTGGTTGAGTTTGTAGTGCACACTCTAAAGCGATATGTGAAGCTGAACGACCCATCAATTTAATGAAGTGCCAGTATTTTTTTGCAGAGTTACAGTCACGTTCGATGTTACCGATAACTTCTGAATATACTTTACATGCAGTATCAAAACCAAATGAAGTCTCAATCATAGAGTTTTTCAAGTCACCATCAATTGTTTTAGGACAACCAACCACTTGAACTCCATAATTCTTATTAGCATAGTATTCTGCTAGAACACAAGCATTTGTATTAGAGTCATCACCACCAATCATAACTAGTGCTTTAATACCTAGTTTTTTAATGATTTCATACCCTTTTTCAAATTGTTCTTCTGTTTCTAATTTTGTTCTACCTGAACCAATGATATCAAAACCACCAGTATTACGGTATTCATCAATAATATCAGCAGTTAGCTCAATGTAGTTATGATCTACTAAACCACCAGGTCCTAAGATAAAACCATATAGCTTGCTGCCAGTATTCATTTTTTTAATTCCGTCAAAGATACCAGATATAACGTTATGTCCACCTGGAGCTTGGCCACCCGATAAGATTACACCTACATTAATTGCAGGATAATCAATTGCCTGAGCTGATTCTTCACAGTGAACCACTGGCATACCATAAGTATGAGGGAATAAAGCTTTAATATCTGCTTGATCTGCTACAGACTCTGTTTTTTCGCCTTCTGTAACTTTAACAAAACCTTTTAGAGCTTTTGGAAGCTTTGGCTGATAAGCAGCTCTAGCTATTTGTAATGCACTTTTAGTCATTTGTATAAAATAATTTAAAATGGTGTTAGTAAATTAACTTCTTTACTTGCAAAAATCGTGATTTTTTATCGAAAATAAAAATAAGCACCAGATTTAAATTTTGTTAGCTTTTTACCAACCGCCTCCTAGTACTTTATATAACTCAATAATAGAGATTATCTCATCACGCACAGCACTATTCAAACCTATCTGAGCATCAAGGTATCTACGCTGAGCGTCTAACACATCAATATAATTAATTACACCATTTAAATATTGTGTATGCGCTATATCAATATATTTTTTAGCAGCTTTCTCTAAATGTGCTTTAAGACCATGCACCTCTTTACGTTGGTTGTAGTTCACAATTGCATTTTGAGTCTCTCTAAACGCATTCAATACAGTTTTTTCATAACTATACAACTGTTGTTCATAGACAGCCTTCTGCGCCTTCCAAGCAGCTCTATTTTTACCCATATTAAAAATTGGACTTAATAAAGCTCCTTCGATTAAACTATATGGAGATTTTAAGAATGAAGAAAACTCAGAACTCTCATACCCTAGTTTACCTGTCAGTCTTATTTTAGGAAACATATCGGTATAACTCACACCCATTTTAGCATGAGCTTGGCGTAACTGCTGCTCTGCTCCACGTATATCTGGTCTTCTCTCTAATAAAGTAGATGGTAAACCGTAGGGCAATTCTTTCATTTTAAACAAATCTACTAAGGTAAGAGATCTGTTTATCTTCTTCGGATAACTACCTACAAGCATAGCTATGTCATTCTCTTTTACAGAAATCTTTCTCTCTTGCTCTGGTATTAACGAAGCTGTGTTTGCCATTTCTACTTGCGCCTGTTGATACGGAATTTCGGAAGTCATTCCTCCATTAAAACGGATGCGAGCCAAACGAACACCAGCCTTACGGTCTTCTAATGTCTGTTGTAAAATGCTCATTTCATTATCAAGAGCTATTAACTCATAATAAGACTGTGCTACTTCCGATATAATAGTCAATTGAAGTGCTCTTTGAGCCTCAACAGTCTTTAAATACTCAGCAATACTGGCTTGTCTATCCCAACGTAAGTTTCCCCACAAATCCAGCTCCCAAGATAATAATAGCTTACCGCTATAAGTGTCAACATGCTTAGTACCCTCTCCTCTATCATTAGTTGATTTGTTACTAGCAGAGACCTCTCCATTTAATTGAGGTAATAAATTGGCAGTACTAATCCTCTTTTTGGCTGCCATCTCTTTTAGTCGAGCAGCAGCTATCTGTACATCTTTATTATATTCCAAAGCCTGCTCTATCAAAGTTACCAATAGAGGGTCTGTATATATATCCCACCACGCCATATCTGCTAAACTAGCACTATCTTGTCGTGATAAAATACTTTCGGGTAAATTTAGCTCTGGCCTACTATACGATTTTCCAACTTTACAAGAGGTTAAAGTAGTTATACAAATAAGGATTACTACTATTACACTATATTTTATTTTACTATTTAACTTACTCATATACTTACGCTTTTTTTCGATTGAACTTTGCCTTTATCTTATAAATCAACACAAAGAAGAATGGCACAAAAACAATACCAATCACTGTGGCAAAAATCATACCAAAGAATACACCCGTACCAATGGCTTTTCTACTAGCAGCACCAGGCCCAGAAGCCAACACCATTGGTAACATTCCTAAAATAAATGCTAATGATGTCATTACAATAGGCCTAAAACGTAAACGCGCAGCATACACTGCCGATTCTACTAAATCACGCCCTTTATCAACTTGTACTTTTGCATACTCTACAATAAGAATAGCATTTTTAGCAGCTAGTCCCATTAACATAACTAAACCAATTTGGAAGTAAGTATCATTCTCTAATCCAAAAATCCACACTCCTAGATACGACCCTAAAGCCGCAACAGGAAGAGTTAATATAACTGCAATAGGGACCCACCAGCTTTCATACTGAGCCGCCAAGAATAAAAAGACAAATAAAAACACTAATGCCAAGACAACACCAGTTTGCCCACTTGCTTTCTTCTCCTGATATGAAAGTCCACTCCAATCTACACCAATATTTGAAGGCAAATGCTTAGCAGCAATCTCTTCCATTATTCTCATAGCCTCTCCAGAACTATAGCCTTGAGCAGCTTGTCCTGTAACTAATGTAGAGGTGAACATATTAAAACGCTGCATACCACCAGGTCCTGTAGAATACTGAGCTGTGCCTAATGTTGTTAATGGAATCATAGCACCATTACTACCCTTAACAAAGAAATAAGTTAAGTTATCTTTGTTCTTTCTATACTCTGCATCTGCCTGAATATATACACGATAAATACGATTAAACATATTAAAGTCGTTCACATAAACAGAACCTGTATATGCTTTCATTGTTGCATAAATATCTGGCAGTGATACTCCCGATAGCATAGCTTTATCTCTATCTACATCAAATCTTAACTGAGGTATTTCTGCTTGCATAGACGATGACACGCCTACTAACTCTTTCCGCTGAGAAGCATAATGCATCAATGTATCTACAGCTTGTGCTAAATCGTCAAAGGTAGCATCTCCTCTAGCTTCTAGCTGCATTTCAAAACCTCCAGAAGACCCTAAGCCTGGTATTACAGGAGGTGTTGATATATAAACTTTAGCTTCTGGATAAGTGGCAAACTCGTCTCGAATTTCTTGTATAACCTCACCTATTTTTTGATGATTACGTTCATCCCATGGTTTTAGAATTACAGTCAATAAGCTTCTGGCCTGACTTGTACCCACTCTACCACTACTACCAGTTAGGTTCTGGACATAATCTACTGCAGGAAGTGCTTTTAAGTAGTCAATAGCACGCTCTGTTACAACTCTAGTACGCTCTAGAGTGGCTCCTTCTGGCAATTCTAACTCTACTTTAAAGAAACCTTGATCTTCTACGGGCAAGAAACTGGTTGGTAATATTTTATGAATTAGGAATATAAATACCAACATCATACCAAAAGTACTCATAACACGCTTAGGGTGTTTTATGGCTTTTTTAATGGCATGTACATACTTATTATTACCTAAGTTAACCCACAAGTTAATTCTGCGAAACACCTTATTCTTCTTTTTACCAGAGTAAGGTTTAAGGATAAGTGAACACATTACAGGGCTTAATGTAAGCGCCACGATTGTAGATATAATTACTGACACTACAATAGTTATTGTAAATTGACGATATAGTTGCCCCGTTATACCCGAAAGAAAACTTACAGGAACAAATACAGCAACAAGAACTAAAGAGGTGGCAATTAAAGCACCTGTAAGGTTTGTCATAGCCTTTTTAGTAGCCTCATATGGAGATAGTTTTTCCTCTTTCATAATTAATTCCACACTCTCTACAACGACAATGGCATCATCTACAACAATACCAATGGCCAGAATTAACCCCAACAAGGTTAATATATTGAGCGAGAAACCAAAAACTAACATCATACCAAAAGTCCCAATTAAAGAGATAGGTACAGCAACAACTGGAATTAAAGTTGCACGCCAATTTTGGAGAGATAAAAACACCACAATAATAACTAGAGCTAAAGCCTCAAAAAGTGTTTTATACACTTCATGTATAGACTCGGAAATATAGTTTGTAACATCAAATGGCACATTATACGAAAGTCCATCAGGAAAGCTTTTACTAATTTCGTCCATCGTCTCTCTAATGTTTTTAGAGACATCTATAGCATTTGCCCCTGGCAACATATAAATATTTAACACCGCAGCATTTTCTCCATTGATACCACTTTCTGTTGAATAAGAAGAGGCTTCTAACGCAACCCTTGCAACATCACTTAAACGAATAATTGCACCTTCAGGAGTAGCTCTTAAAACAATGTTTTCAAACTCTGAAGCGGACGACAAACGACCTTGGGTAGAAATTGGTATGGTTATATCTGCTCCTGTTACAGGCTGACCACCCAAAACGCCAGCAGCCGACTCTCTATTTTGCTCTTTTAAAGCATTTTTAAGATCAGCAATTGTCAATCCATAGTTAGCCAACTTATCAGGATACACCCAAATCTGCATGGCATAATACCTACTACCACTATTAGCTACACGCCCTACCCCTGGAATACGTCTTAATAAATCCACTACATTAATTGTAGCAAAGTTACTAAGGTAAATTTCATCAAACTTAGGGTCATCCGACTTTAAGGTTATTGTCATTAATTGGCTTGGAGCCTGTTTTTCAACAGAAATACCATTTTGGACTACTTCTGCAGGCAAACTAGATTCTGCCAACTTAACTCTATTTTGTATCTCTACAGCCGCTAGGTCTGGGTTTACAGATACATCAAAAGTAACTGATGCTGAAAAACCTCCTGTATTAGAACTGCTCGACTGCATGTATAACATACCTGGAGTACCATTTAGCTCTTGCTCTATTGGAGTAGCTACTGCTTGAGAAACAATAGTGGCACTTGCTCCTGGATAAGAGGCACTGATTCGTACAATTGGTGGTGTTATCTGTGGATATTGATCCACAGGTAGCAAGTTTAACCCTATCAATCCTACAATTACTATCAATATGGATATAACTGCCGAAAAAACGGGTCTATCTATAAAAAAACTAATCTTCATTATTACTCTTCATTTTTAGGTGCAACAACTTCTGGAGCGATTCTAACTTTTGTACTTGGAGCCAACTTATGATATCCTTCTACCACTATTTTTTCTCCTCTTCTTAAACCACTTTCAACAATTGTATTGTTACCAAACTCTTGTCCTAACACTACAAAAGTTTTCTTAGCTATGGAGTCATTGTTTACAACAAAAATATAATCTCCACCCTTTTCACGAACAATTGCTTTTGTTGGCACTACTAGGGCATCTTCTATTTTATCGCGAAGCAATGTTACACGTGTTGATTGTCCGGGAAGCAAATCACCTGCAGGATTAGGCATTTCTGCACGTACAGAGAACGTACCTGTTTTAGGGTCTACCTGTGGTTCTGCAAAATCAACATATCCTTTTAATGGATACACCGAATAGTCGGCCAAAGTAACCGATACATTAGGCTGCCAAGAACGAGTAGAGTCTCTTTTACCTAACTCAATATTTCTCTCTTTACTTTTTTGATAGTCTAAAGCTGTCATATTAAAATCTACCAAAACAGTATCACTCTTAACAACTGTAGCTAAAAGCGATTTTGCTCCTGGTCCTACCAGTGTTCCTAAGTCAACATTTCTTTCCGAAATTTTGCCTGAAATAGGCGATTTAACTTTAGTATAACTTAATTCAAGTTCTGCTTGTGCCAAATCTGCTTTACTCATAGCTACTGTAGCTTTGGCACTTTGGTAAGCCGCTTCAAAGTTATCTAGATCTAATTGACTCACTGCATTTTGTGTATATAGAGGTTTTACACGTTCAAAGTCTCTTCTTGTCTTTTCTGCCTGAGCTTCATCTTTTTTAAGTTGAGCATGTGCTTTATCAGCTTTCGCCTTATATATAGATGGATCGATAATAAATAATACTTGGTTTTTATCTACTGCTGTACCTTCTGAGAAAAGCATTTTTTCTAGATACCCTTCTACCCTAGCACGCACTTCAACAAACTGCTGAGCACGAATACGGCCTACATACTCTCCATATATATTAACGTCTTCCATTTTAACTGTATCTACAGATACAACAGGAAAGACTATCTCTACTTTAGGCTTATTAAAGAATAAGAAATAAATTATGATGCCTAAGCACACTACACCCATCAATAAAAAAAGCTTTCTACCTTTTAAGAAACTCAACTTCTCACTGTGAGCATCTTTTCTATTTTTACTCATACCTCTAAATATTTAATCTATTTTTTACTTCAATTATACTATATGCAAATATCAGGCCAAATAATGACATATACATAAATCACTACTAATCAGCCTAAGTAAGATAAATAAGTTCGTTCTATCCGTTAAAAAATTGTGGATTTATCAACTTTTGTGTGGATTTATTACACATTATACCATAAATACAAAGATAGGTTGTTTCCTATTAAAAATAATCCTGAATAGCCTATTTTATACTAAATCTATCTTGAATAGTACAAAATTGTTTAATTACATATAGAATTAAATTACATTATCTATAGAATATACAAGGATAACACTATCTTTGTTTGGAGTTATTAATTTAAAATTATTAATACTATGGCAAGTAGAAGAAAATTAAAAAAGACGGTCAATTACATTATATCAGACCTTTATAGCGAGTGTCTATTTCAAGAGTTATTGAAACCAGAACTATCTCAAGATAAAATTGATCCTATATTAGAAGATATTTACAAAGTAAGACTAGAGTTTGTAAGCCGTATAAGCCATACAGAACCTGGGAATGTAAAAGGTTTTTATAAAAAATTCAAAGAAGATTTTTCTAAGGCCGTTAGCGAAATTATAGCTAGTATAGGGGCTCTTAATTAATAAAGAAATTGATCAAATTACTGTTAGGGTTTTACTTACTTTTGTTAAGCAAAACCCTAGCTTTTTATAATGATATAGCATACAGAATGAAGAAACAATTATTTGGATTTATTTTTCATAAAATATTAGGTTGGAAAGCTGAATTTAAAGTCGATATTCCAGAAAAATGCATTTTATGTGTTGCTCCACACACCTCTAATTGGGACCTATTAATGGGTAAGCTTTTTTATGGAGCGTACAATAAAAAAGCCTCTTTTATGATGAAAAAAGAGTGGTTTACCTTCCCATTAGGCTATTTTTTTAGAGGTATAGGAGGAATACCCGTACATAGAGGTAAAAAGAACTCTCTTGTGGACCAAATGAGTAAATTATTTGAAGAGAAAAAGCAATTTAATCTAGCTATTACACCAGAAGGTACAAGAAAACCAAACCCTAACTGGAAAAAGGGGTTTTATTATATTGCATGTGGTGCTAAAGTGCCCATCATTTTAATAGGTATTGATTATACAGAAAAGAAAATTACTGTTGGAAAAGAGTTTATTCCATCGGGAGATATTGAAAAAGACATGCCAATTATTAAAGATTTTTTCAAAGATTTCAAAGGTAAAATTCCATCGAATTTTAAATATTAAAGCTACTTAATCTATAGATTAAATACAATAGAGAACAGCCCAAACTAAGCTTAGTTTGGGCTGTTTTCTATTTAACTAATGTAAGAACTATTACCTTATAAGGTCTTATCAAAGCCATTATTTTATACTTATGTAGAGAAGTGTTTTGTTCATTGCCGATATAACACTTGTATGTTGCCGACGTACCTGAGTCATGTTACCGATATGCTTGAGGTATGTCGGCAACATACATTAAGTACATCGGTAATGTAATGTTAATATATTGGCATAAAAAAAAGGATAGATTCGTAAATCTATCCTTTTATGTATTACTAAAGAAATATACTTATTCCCACTCAATAGTTGCAGGTGGTTTAGAGCTAATATCGTACGTTACACGATTTACTCCTTTTACTTTATTAATAATTTCATTAGATATTTTACCTAAGAATTCATAAGGTAAATGACACCAATCTGCAGTCATTGCATCTGTAGAAGTTACAGCTCGTAAAGCTACTGCATTCTCATAAGTTCTATCATCTCCCATTACACCTACAGACTGCACTGGTAGCAAGATTACACCTGCTTGCCATACACTGTCGTATAATCCCCATTCTTTAAGACCTTTAATAAATATCTGATCGGCCTCTTGTAAAACTCTTACTTTTTCAGGAGTTATGTCTCCAAGAATTCTTACACCTAGACCTGGGCCTGGAAATGGATGTCTCTTAATTAAATGATCTGGCATACCCAATTCTGTACCAACCTTACGCACTTCGTCCTTAAATAGAAGTCTTAAAGGTTCACATAGTTTTAATGCCATTTTCTCTGGTAACCCACCCACATTGTGGTGACTCTTTATCACAGTTCCTGTAATTGATAATGATTCAATAACATCTGGATAAATAGTTCCTTGTGCCAACCATTTTACATCTTGTATTTTATGAGCTTCAACATCAAACACATCGATAAAACCTTTACCGATAATCTTACGTTTCTCTTCTGGATCTTTAACTCCAGCTAGCTCTTTATAGAATTTATCACTGGCATCCACACCAATAACATTCAATCCTAAGCATTCGTAATCGTGTAAAACATCTTTATACTCATCTTTACGAAGTAAACCATGGTCAACAAATACACATGTTAAGTTTTTACCAATAGCTCTATTTAATAGTACTGCAGCAACCGAGGAATCAACACCTCCACTTAAAGCAAGCACTACTTTATCATTGCCCAATTGTTTTTTCAATTCGGCTACAGTATGCTCAACAAAAGAAGCAGGAGACCAATCACCCTTACAGCCACACACTCCAAAAACAAAGTTCTTTAAAAGTTGTAAACCAATTTCTGAGTGATAAACTTCTGGATGAAACTGTACTCCCCAAATTTGCTCTCCTTCTACCTGATATGCAGCGATATCTACATCTTCCGTTGAGGCAATTTTTGCAAAATTAGA
Source organism: Bacteroides sp. (assembly GCA_030151885.1). Taxonomy (GTDB): domain Bacteria; phylum Bacteroidota; class Bacteroidia; order Bacteroidales; family Bacteroidaceae; genus Bacteroides_E. The sequence goes on along the minus strand of JASLCG010000072.1, from coordinate 10,489 downwards.
AGGGATGTTAGTTATAGTATCTCCATGACTCATCCAAACTTGAGTATTTAAAGCTATATCTTTAAAGAGTTCATTGCCTTGTGCAATCCAAGCAAGCTTTGATCTTCCGTACTCTCTGGTACCTGCAGGTTCAACCTTTCCTCCTTTTTCATAAGATATAAACTGAGCTCCATAACAGATTCCTAGTATAGGATATTTACTCCAGATCTCTTCTAGATCCATTTTAAATGCATTCTCGTCATATACAGAGAATGGACTTCCTGATAAAATAACACCTTTAACAGTTGGGTCATTTTTAGGAAATTTGTTGTAAGGAACAATCTCACAATACGTATTAAGCTCTCTAACTCTGCGGCCAATTAACTGTGTAGTTTGTGACCCAAAATCTAAAATTATAATTTTTTCTTGCATAACGGGGTAGACTATTTGTATTCGATGCATACAAAAGTACTCATTTTTTCTAGGAATTTATTTCTTTTCTTTAAGCAAATCTCTAATTTCTGATAATAGAACCTCTTCTTTGCTTGGTGCTGGTGGTGCAGCTTTAACTTCTTCTTCTCTTTTCTGAGTTAATTTATTAATTAATTTAATAAACATAAATATAGAGAATGCAATAATTAAGAAGTCAAATACAGTTTGAATAAACTGTCCATAATTAAGTGTAACAGCAGCTACTTCTTTTCCTCCTTCTACTGTTGCCTCTTTTAAAATAAATTTCAAGTCAGTAAAGTTTACACCTCCTACAAGGCGTCCTATTACTGGCATAATGATATCAGCAACTAATGATGATACGATTTTTCCGAATGCACCACCAATTACCACACCGACAGCCATGTCTAGAACATTGCCTTTCATAGCAAACTTTTTAAACTCTTGAAATAAAGAACCTTTTTTCATAATTTGAATTTTTAATAGTCATTTAACGTGCGAATATAAAAACAATTACTTATTTTTGTGTCCTAACAAGGTAATTAAAACCAAATTAGAACACTATATTAAACAAAATATTTTTTAAATCCTTAAAAGTTTAAACAAAATGATTAAAGTAGGTATTAATGGCTTTGGCCGTATCGGACGTTTTGTATTCCGTGCTGCTCAAAAAAGAAATGACATCCAAATCGTAGGTATTAACGACTTATGTCCAGTTGATTATTTAGCATACATGCTTAAATATGATACAATGCACGGTCAATTTGACGGTACTATCGAAGCTGATGTTGAAAACAGCCAATTAATCGTTAACGGAAAAAACATTAGAGTTACAGCTGAAAGAAACCCAGCAGACCTTAAATGGGACGCTATCGGTGCTGAGTACGTTGTTGAAGCTACTGGTCTTTTCTTAAGCAAAGATAAAGCTCAAGCTCACGTTGAAGCAGGTGCTAAATACGTTGTTATGTCAGCTCCTTCTAAAGATGATACTCCAATGTTCGTATGTGGCGTTAACCATAACGAATATAAAAAAGGTACTCAATTCGTATCTAATGCATCTTGTACAACTAACTGTCTTGCTCCTATCGCTAAAGTACTTCACGACAAATGGGGTATTACAGATGGTCTTATGACAACAGTTCACGCTACAACTGCAACTCAAAAAACAGTTGACGGTCCTTCAATGAAAGACTGGAGAGGTGGTCGTGCTGCTGCAGGTAACATTATCCCTTCATCAACAGGTGCTGCTAAAGCTGTAGGTAAAGTTATCCCTAGCTTAAACGGTAAATTAACAGGTATGTCAATGCGTGTTCCTACTCTTGACGTTTCTGTTGTTGACTTAACAGTTAACTTATCAAAACCAGCTAAATACGAAGAAATCTGTGCTGAAATGAAAAGAGCTTCAGAAAACGAACTAAAAGGTATCCTTGGTTACACTGAAGATGCTGTAGTTTCTTCTGACTTCTTAGGTGATGCACGTACTTCTATCTTTGACGCTAAAGCAGGTATCGCTTTAACAGATACTTTCGTTAAAGTTGTATCTTGGTACGATAACGAAATCGGTTACTCAAACAAAGTTCTTGAGTTAATCGCTCACATGGCTGAAGTTAATAAATAATTAACTCCCAAATATTAAGAAAAAGGATGTCAGTTTGACATCCTTTTTTTTTGCTCTTTAGCATTATTACATATCTTTGAAGTTATTTGTAGCAATAAATATGAAATCTTAGCTACTTTTTTTGCATTTTTGTAATTCAACTATTATTTATAGATATGAAAAAAATAAGTTTAATTTTAACACTACTTTGTATTATGAATATAGCACAAGGTCAAAATCCTTTTTTTGAAAAATATAATACGCCACATAATACTGTTCCTTTTGATAAAATCAAGACAGAACATTATGAACCAGCTATTTTAGAAGGTATTAAAAGACACCAGGCCGAAATAGATCTTATTACTGCTAATAAAGCAAAACCTACATTTGAAAATACAATTGTAGCTTATGAAAAATCAGGAAAGCTACTAGACAATGTTCTTACTGTATTTTACAATTTAATGAGTGCTGAAACTAATGATGAGATGCAAAGCATTGCACAAAAAATGGTTGCTCCACTTAGTGAACATCAAAATAACATCAGTCTAAACGAAAAGTTATTTGAAAGAGTTAAAGCTGTTCACAACAATCAAAAGAAATTTAACTTGACTCCTGAACAGACAGTACTTCTAGATAAAACGTATAAAGGCTTTATAAGAAGTGGTGCTAATCTAAATAAAAAAGACAAAGAAAAATATAGAGAGCTATCTCAAAAATTAAGTATGACAGGCCTTAAGTACGGCGAAAACAACTTAAAAGAGATGAATAACTATCAGTTAGTTATTACTGAAAAGGCTCAACTATCTGGATTGCCAGAAAGCGCTATCGAAGCTGCTGCACATACGGCTCAAGAAAAAGGAGAAGAAGGATGGGTATTTACACTACATGCTCCAAGCTATATCCCTTTTATGAAGTATGCAGACAACAGAGATCTTAGAGAAAAGCTTTATATGGCTTACAATACTGTTAGCACTCATGATAATGAGTACAACAACATGCAAAATGTTAAAGATATTGTTAATACAGAATTGGCTATTGTAAACCTATTGGGATACAAAACTTATGCTGACTTCACATTAGAAAATAGAATGGCAAAAAATAGCGATGCTGTTTATAAGCTATTAAATAACTTACTAGAAGCATACACACCTACTGCACTTGAAGAGGTTTCTGAAGTACATAAGCTAGCTGCCGAAGTAGAAGGAGAATCTTTTAAAGTTATGCCATGGGACTGGGCTTACTACTCAAACAAACTAAAAAATAAGAAGTTTAATTTTAATGAAGAGTTACTTCGCCCTTACTTTGAACTTTCTAACGTAAAAGAAGGAGTATTCGGGTTAGCTACAACTCTTTATGGAATTACCTTCAAAGAGAATAAAGATATACCTGTATATCACCCTGAAGTGAAAGCATATGAAGTGTACGATAAAGATGGCTCATTCTTATCTGTTCTATACACAGATTTTCACCCTCGTGCTGGTAAGCGTTCTGGCGCATGGATGACTAGCTTTAAAGGACAATGGAAAGAAGACGACAATACTAATAGCAGACCACATATTACTGTTGTTATGAACTTTACAAAACCAACAGCTGATAAACCTGCTCTATTGACATTTGATGAAGTGAATACTTTCTTACACGAGTTTGGTCATGCATTACATGGAATGTTCGCAAATACAAAATACGAAAGCTTAAGTGGTACTAGCGTATATAGAGATTTTGTAGAGCTTCCTTCTCAATTAATGGAAAATTTCTTAACAGAAAAAGAGTATCTAAACACCTTTGCTAAACATTACCAAACAGGCGAATTACTTCCACAAGAGATGATTCAACGCATTATTGATGCTTCTAACTTCAATGTTGGGTACATGTGCATGAGACAGGTAAGTTTTGGACTATTGGATATGGCTTGGTACACAATAGACAAACCTTTTGATGGAGATGTAGCTGCTTTTGAACGTGAAGCATGGGCTAAGGCACAAGTATTACCCGTTATTGATGGTACATGTATGAGTACTCAGTTTGGTCACATTTTCGCAGGAGGTTATGCTGCTGGATACTATAGCTATAAGTGGGCAGAAGTTCTAGATGCAGATGCATTCTCTTTATTTAAAGAAAAAGGAATTTTCAACCAAAATGTAGCACAATCATTTAGAGATAATATTTTATCACAAGGAGGAACTAAACACCCTATGGAATTATATAAAGAGTTCCGTGGACAAGAGCCTACTATTGATGCACTATTAATACGTAATGGTATTTCTAATGAAAAGAATTAATCTAAAAACACTTCTACTTGTTTTGGTTACAACTTGCTTAGTAAGTTGTAACCAAACAGATAACTTATCAACCATTTTTCTAAAACACAATAAGAAAATGACTGATATTGTACATCATGTCGGTGGTAAGCCTACATCTATTGAAAAATGGACAGATAGTGAAATAGAAAACTTAAGGATTGAAGATAACTATATATTGATCTTTGATGGTATAGAAGAGAATGATCAAATTATAGATGGAACATTTACCTTTAAAGTTATAAAAACTACTGTTGTAGGGAAATACACTGTAGATGCTAAGTCTAAAAAGATACATACAAGAAATATACATGTAGACGGTAGCGAGACAGATGCCCCTGCTAAAGAGGCTGTCAAAGCAATGTATAATTTAACCCAGTACGATGGCGATAGCAACACTTTTAAACTATATTATAAAAGAGAGTTTGACGATTCAATGAAACCTTTTATGATGTTTAAGAGAGCTAAATAAGATAAAGACTAAATAAACAATGGCTGAATCATTAGAAAAACAAAAAGAGTTAGATCATAGATACTTAAAGATGGCTAGAATATGGTCGGATAATTCTTATTGTGAAAGACGAAAAGTAGGTGCACTTATAGTTAAAGATAAAATGATAATATCTGATGGTTATAACGGTACGCCTTCTGGTTTTGAGAATGTGTGCGAAGACGATAATAATGTTACAAAACCATACGTACTACATGCCGAAGCAAATGCCATCACTAAAATAGCCCAGTCAAATAACAGTAGTAAAGGAGCTACAATGTATGTTACTGCTGCCCCATGCATAGAGTGCTCAAAACTTATTATACAAGCAGGGATAAAACGGGTTGTTTACTCATCTAACTATAGGCTAGATGATGGAATTAAATTATTACAACGTGCTAAGATAGATGTTGTATTTCTATCGGAAGAAGAATAAACCTTATACAAAAACAAACATATTATGAGTAACAAGAAACGTTCGGTACTTACACCTATTATTGCTGCTATTAGTGTCTTGATAGGTATTCTTATTGGGGTCTATTACTCCCCAAGCAGAAGCAATATATTTGTAAGCCAAACATCTACAAATAAGTTAAACACTATTCTACGTATTATAGATGAAAACTACGTGGACTCTATAAATATGAATGAGCTAGTGGAAGATGCTCTACCAACGATTATATCTAACCTTGATCCGCATAGTGTATATATTCCTAAAGTAATGGCACAAGATATCTCATCAGACTTAGAGGCCAGTTTTAGTGGTGTGGGTATTCAATTTACAATACAGCAAGATACAATATATGTTAACGATGTTGTAAAACAAGGACCAGCAGAAGAAGTTGGTATTATACCTGGAGATCGTATTGTTATGGTAGATGATAGTCTCTTTGTTGGGAAAGTTGTGAATAACTACACGGCTATGAGAAAACTTAAGGGGCCAAAAGGGTCGCAAGTTAAAATTAGTATTAAAAGACCTGGAGAGCCCGAACTACTATCTTTTCTTGTAATTAGAGGCGATATTCCTCAAAATACAATTGACGCTACATATATGATTAATGAGAAGTTTGGCTATATCCAACTAGCTAAATTTGGTAGAACATCTTATGTGGAGCTTATTAATTCAATGGCTAGATTACTTTATGAAAAATGTGAAGGTGTTATTATAGACCTGCGTGGCAATAGTGGCGGATATCTAGATATAGTTGTGAAAATTGTAAACGAGTTTTTACCACGTGAAAGACTCATTGTATTTACTGAAGGTACACATATGCCTAGACAAAACATTTATACTACAGGGTCTGGAGGGTATCAAGATATTCCAATAGTTCTATTAATAGATGAGGCCTCGGCATCTTCTAGCGAAATATTTGCTGCAGCAATACAAGATAATGATCGTGGTACCGTGATTGGAAGACGCTCGTATGGAAAAGGATTAGTTCAAAAGGGTATTGAGTTTAACGATAGCTCGGCTCTAAGGCTAACAATAGCTAGATACTATACACCTTCTGGTAGATCTATACAAAAACCTTACGAAAAAGGTAAAAACAGAGACTATGAATTAGACTTTATTCATAGGGTTCAACATGGTGAGTTATTTACAGAAGATAGCATTAAGCTCGATAAAGATAAATTGTATCATACATTAAATGGCCGTCCAGTGTACGGTGGTGGTGGTGTAATGCCTGATTTGTTTGTTCCACACGATACAATAGGTACTTCAAGTTATCTTACTGATGTGTTAAGTAGAGGATTAACAATACAATTTGCTTTCCAATATAGTGATAGAAACAGAGCTAAACTAACCGAAATAGAAGGTGAAGAGGAAATGACTTCTTATTTAACCAATCAGCATATTGTAGAAAGATTTGTACAGTTTGCTCAAAGTAAGGGGGTAAAAAGAAGGAATAACCTAATAAGAAAGTCATACACTTTATTAGAAAAGAATTTGATTGCTAACATAGTTTATAATATCTTAGGAATGGAAGAACATATTAAATTCTTGAATAAAACAGATAAAACAGTGCAAACTGCTTTAAATGTATTAGAAGAGGGTAAGAGTGTTCCTGAACCACCTAAAACTATTGCTGCAGATGAACCAAGTACAACAACTAAAGAAACAGCTTAGAGATGAAGTAAAAAGATTAAAAGCTGATTACACTAGTGTACAACTAAATAATATATCCAAACGGGTGATTAACTTACTAAGTTATGAGCCCGTTTGGGCTAAATCGGAAGTAATACTTCTATACCACTCACTTCCTGATGAGGTTAATACACATGATTTTATAAAAATATGTGCTCGCAGCAAAGATGTAATATTACCTGTTGTAGTAGGAGATGTTTTAGAACTTAGAAGATATACAGGCGAACATGACCTAAAGAAAGGAGCTTTTAATATTCTTGAACCTTGTGGTGAGCTTTTTACTGATTATGAATTAATAGACTTTGTTTTAGTCCCAGGCGTTGCTTTTGATAGACGTGGCAATAGACTTGGACGAGGAAAGGGATATTATGATAAACTACTACCTAATATAGGTGCCTATAAAATGGGCATTTGCTTTCCATTTCAATACTACTCTGAGTTAATTATACCTACAGAGAAGACAGATGTAGCAATGGATAAAGTTCTTACACTAAAGAGTGATAGTGCTTTTATCGGAAAATAATATTAGTAATAACATTAGCTCCCACCGTCTGATTCAACTTTTTAACAAGTAACTCCCTACCCATCATTAACTCTTGTCGTAGAACAGCCGATGAGAGATGTACAAATAAAATTTGATTCTTTATATATAAGTTCTTCGTATAACGAGCCATACCTGGACCTATGACTTTAGGCCAAGCATCTAATAATCTTTGTTCATTTAAAGGAGACTCTAAACTTTCTTGACGAAGAAATCTTCTTAGTATATCCCCTACAGACTCAGCATTATTCTTTCTCATCCTTCTCCTCCAATTTATTGACTACACCATTTTTCACCATAAACAACTTATATTGACTCTGCACCTTATGCAATATTTTTTCTAAATGACTTCGATTAGTATCAGTTATAAATATTTGCCCAAACTCCTCACCTGCCACCAGGTGCATAATTTGCTCTACACGCAATGCATCTAATTTATCAAAAATATCATCTAATAACAATAGAGGAATCTTATTACTTATTTGTCTTAAGAATGAGAATTGAGCCAATTTTAATGCTACAAGATAGGTCTTATTCTGACCCTGAGAACCCTCTTTTTTGATAGGGAACTCGCCAATAGACATTATCAAATCATCTTTATGAATACCTTTTAAAGAGTATCCCATTATTTTATCACGCTCCCTACTCTCTTCCAAAAGAGTTAATAGGTCTTTTTCATACAAATCTGACTTATACTCTAAAGTAACCACCTCTTTATCTTGAGATATAGTAGAATAATAATTTTGAAAGATTGGTATAAAAGATTTTATAAAAGCCGTACGTTTCTTAAATACAATATCACCAAAACGAGCCATCATCTCTTCTAATACCAAAAACAATTGATTATCGACAGGTTGATCACTTTTCAATAAGCTATTTCGCTGAGTATTAGCTTTATTATATTGAATTAAAGCATTTAAATAATCTTTATCGTATTGAGATATAACAACATCCAGAAACTTTCTGCGTTCATCACTTCCACCTTGTATTAAACAAGAATCATCGGGAGAGACCATTACTAAAGGAATTAATCCAATATGATCAGACAAGCGGGTGTATTCTTTTTTATTACGCTTAAAAATCTTCTTTTTCCTTCTTTTTAAACCACAGTATACTTCATCTACCTCTCCATTTTGCTCTGTTTTATAATAGCCTTGCAGAACAAAAAAATTCTCATCATGCCTAATATTCTGAGAGTCTATAGGATTAATAGAACTTTTACAAAAAGATAGGTAATAAATGGCATCTAATATGTTAGTTTTACCCATACCATTCTCTCCTAAGAAGCAGTTTAACTTAGCAGAAAAGTCTAATTCCACTTCTTCAAGGTTTTTGTAGTTTAAGATAGATATATTTGTTATAATCATTGTTGACAAAGTTGAGTTACAAAAATACAAAGAATAATATGATATAGAGAGTTAGATAAAAAAGATGTAGCTAAATTTTATTTATATATATAAAAAAAGTACTTTTGCTAACCAAAATAGACTTATTTTTGATATTAATAATATAAACAATATAAAATGACAAAGCACAACAAAGCTGAGAGCGAAGAAAAGAAAATTGGAGAGGCTCTTGAAACTTCAGATGTCTTTTTGACAAAAAATAAGAAAAGTATTATTATTGCTATTATAGCTGTAATAGTAATTATAGGTGGATATTTTTTCTATGAGAATGCAATTGCTAAACCTAAAGAAATAAAGGCACAAGAAGCAATCTCTTTGGGTGAAAGATATTTCATGAATGGACAATACGACCTAGCTCTTAATGGAGATAGTATCTACTTTGATGGTTTTGTTAAAGTAGCTAATGAGTATAGCGGAACTAAAGCTGCGAATCTATCGAACTATTATATTGGAGTTTCTTATGCTAAACTTGGACAATATCAAGATGCTGTTAAATATCTAGAGAAATTCTCAAGTAAAGATGAAATGATTTACCCTGCGAGCCTTGTTGCTCTAGGTAACTGTTATGCAAATTTAGACAAAACAGATAAAGCTATTTCTACATTGAAAAAAGCTGCTAACATTGCAGACAATACATCAATCAGCCCAATAGCTTTAAGACAAGCTGGTATACTTCTTGAAAATCAAAAGAAATTTAAAGAAGCTGTTGAAGTTTATACTGAAATTAAAAACAAGTATTTTAACTCAGGAATTGCAAACGATATAGATAAATACATCGAAAGAGCAAAAGCTCAAATTTAATAATGAATATTTAAATTCTATAATATAAAGGCTATCCTCTGAACAAGAGGGTGGCTTTTTGTTTTAAATTAAGAAAAAAGCATGGCAACACTTTATCACAATTTATCAGACTATGATCCAAACTCGGTTCCAAATGCAACTGAAATGAAATTTGGTATCGTTGTTTCTGAATGGAACGAAGAGATTACAGGTGCACTATTAGATGGCACTTTAAAAACGCTAAAAAAACATGGTGCAACCGAAGAAAATATAATCATTAAAACTGTACCCGGAAGTTTTGAATTAACTTTTGGTGCAAGTCATTTGATGGAAAATGCAGATTTAGATGCAATAATTATATTAGGATGCGTAATTCAAGGAGAAACTCCACATTTTGATTATGTATGTGCTGGAGTAACTCAAGGTATTACACATTTAAATACAACTTGCGATGTACCAGTTATTTACGGGTTACTTACAACCAAGGATATGCAACAAGCTATAGATCGTGCTGGTGGTAAACACGGGAACAAAGGAGACGAATGTGCAATTACTGCAATAAAAATGGTCGATTTTGTTTTGAGTTTAAATAAATAGTACTATCTTTGCATCGCAATCAAGGAAAACAACCTTGTAAAAAGAATTAGGGCGAATACCAGAGTGGCCAAATGGGGCAGACTGTAAATCTGCTGGCTTATGCCTTCGGTGGTTCGAATCCATCTTCGCCCACGCTTTTTTGCGGAAGTAGCTCAGTTGATAGAGCATTAGCCTTCCAAGCTGAGGGTCGCGGGTTTGAGTCCCGT
>JASLCG010000068.1 GCA_030151885.1 Bacteroides sp. | reverse complement strand
TACGGGACTCGAACCCGTGACCTCCTGCGTGACAGGCAGGCATTCTAACCAACTGAACTAACACACCTTGTTTGCGTATTGCGAGTGCAAATATAGATATATTTTTTATACTTCCAACAATTTAAATAAAAAAGTTTATAATTATTTTTAACCTCTACTGATTTTCAACTTTTTAACTACATATACATTTATAAAACATTGTTTTATTAAAACAAATACCTATATTCGTTTTGTATGGAAGTAAACAATAGCATATTTAATATTCGATTTAATAACATAGAACCAAAACCTGGAAAGCTACTAATTGCAGAACCTTTTTTAAGAGATTTTCCCTTTAGCAGATCTGTAATTATGTTAATAAGCCATACTATTGAAAGTTCTATGGGAATCATACTTAATATGCCCATACCACAATCCTTAAACGAAATTATTCCTGAGTTTAGAAACTTACCGGAGATACCTCTTTTTAGAGGAGGTCCATTAGGAGATGATATTCTTTTTTTCCTTCATAGTTATAAAGATATTCCATCGGCATTACCTATCACCGATGATCTCTACCTCAATGGGGACTTTAGCTATATGAAGGAAAATATAATTAACGGAAATATAGACCCTCAACAAGTCAGATTCTTTTTAGGATATACTGGCTGGGGACCTGATCAACTCAAATTAGAGCTTAAGACACACACTTGGTTCGTTAGTCCAACTACTCCAAGTAACTTGTTTTTAAACTCTCCTTATACTCTATGGAACGATAGTCTTTGTAGAATGGGGGGTAAATACAAAATATGGTCTAGATACCCTATTAATCCTTCGAACAATTAAATATTTGATAAACTACTGCATCTCTAAATCCGTTTATATCATAAAACCAATCTTTCAATACAGATACCTGTTTAAACCCAACTTTAGAGAATAGAGCCATACTAGACTCGTTCTTACTATCTACATAAGCATAAAGCTGATGTAACATTAAAAAACGAAATACATAGTTCACTAATAAATCTAGTGCTTCACTACCATACCCTTTTCCTCGATACTCTTCTAATATTACAACCCCTACCTCTGCCCTGTGGTGAAATGCATTAAAATCATACAAATCTATCATTCCTATCGGCTGTCTAGTTTCCTTGCATTCAACAACAAGCCTCAACTCTTTATCCGAAAACAGGTCTCCTTTTGTATTCTCTAAATAGTATTTCAATAAAAATTTCGAATACGGTACTGTTGTATTAGAACTACTCCATAAACTTGTGTCATTTTCAATATTATAGAAAAAAACCAAGTCTTCTGGCTCTAATGCACGTAGTAATAGACGTTCAGAGTTAAGCAATTGTTTCATCATTATGATCTATTTCCTCCTTATGTTTAAGTATAAGATACTCCAGTTTAGATTTACTAGGAATACAAAAGAAAGTTGCAAAACTAATTATTAGAGTACAAAAAGTGGCTCCTGCACTATTATATACATAGTGAGTAACAATCCCCATAATAGCTACTACAGTTAATAGAGCAAGACGAATAGTAGACCATTTGCTATAAATATGACTACCTTCTTGAATTGTAAGAGATTTCCAATCTACTTTATTCATTTTTATACTAAACAGTTTTAAGGCTAATGGTATTACTCCCGCTGTTGCCAAAATAGTTATTGTCTCAGCCACATAAGCACTTTTTGCATTAACCTCTGTAACAGGAGATACATCTGTAAGGTATTCGCCTATAATTACACCTATTATCAAAATAAGCCAATAAGCAAAAAAGATCTTTTTTTGATGTCTAATCGTAGACTTAATTTGTGTTTTTAAGTTGATTTCCATAATATTATTTCAAGTTATATAGATACAGCAAATTTGGTTCTATTTACAATACTTCTACCTAATGTAATTTCATCGGCATAAGCCAACTCATCCCCTACAGAAACACCTCTAGCCAACACACTCATTTGCACTCCTGATCCTTCTATTTTCCTAAAAATGTAGAAGTTGGTAGTATCACCTTCCATAGTGGTGCTTAACGCAAAAATAACTTCTCTAATACCGCCACCTTCTATTCTTTCAATAAGACTTGGTATCTCTAAGTCATTAGGTCCAACCCCATCCATTGGAGAAATTATACCACCTAAAACATGATATACACCTGTAAATTGTTGCGTCGCTTCAATAGCCATCACATCTCTAATATTCTCTACCACACAAACTATACTATGATCTCTGCGAGGGCTAGAACATATTTGACACAATTCGGTATCGGATATATTATGACAGCATTTGCAATACTTTACCTCATTTTTAAGCTTTATTAAAGATGATCCAAACGCCTCTACAGCATCTTTATCCTGTCGTAACAGGTGTAATACAAAACGCATAGCTGTTTTTCTGCCTACTCCAGGAAGTTTAGCAAATTCATTAACAGCTTTTTCTAATAAAGTTGATGGATATGGTTGATTCATATATGCTAGGATGTACTATATTCTAAAATTACGATACAAATATAGTAATGAAATCTCTATTCTTAGACAGATATCTAATTAAGAGTGTTAAAACAATATTTATTTAATAGTATATTTGCATCCATTATGTTAGTAATTGCAACCATTATAATCTATTTTGCACTTTTATTCTCCATTTCTAGAGTAACAAATAAAAGTGGAAATTCAGATTCGGTCTTCTTTAAAGGAGAGAACAAGTCTCCATGGTATATCGTAGCCTTTGGCATGATAGGAGCATCTATTTCAGGAGTAACGTTTGTTTCTGTTCCTGGAATGGTACAACATATAGATATGACCTATATGCAGATGGTTATGGGCTTCTTTTTCGGGTACATTATCGTTGCAGAAGTACTATTACCCTTATATTACAAGCTAAAGCTTACCAGTATATACACCTATTTAGGAAGTAGAATTGGTCCCAAAACTTATCAAATAGGTTCTATATTCTTTCTTTTATCTCGTATGCTAGGTACTGCTGCAAAGCTTTATCTAGTATGCCTTATTTTACAGCGTTTTGTTTTTACAGAACACTTGCATCTTCCCCTATGGGTTATAGCAACAGGAGCTGTATTATTAGTGTGGTTATATACCCATAAAAGTGGAATAAAAACTATAGTTTGGACAGATGCCTTACAAACCCTTTGTTTAGTTCTAGCCTTAATCGCAATAATATTCTCAGTAATGAGTCAGCTAGATTTTAACATATTAGATGCCATAAATACGATACAAGATAGTCCTCATAGCAGATTGTTTGTCTTTGACGACTGGATGAGTAAGCATAACTTCTTCAAACAGTTTTTAAGTGGAGTATTTATTGTAATTGTTATGACAGGCCTAGACCAAGATATGATGCAAAAAAACCTTACGTGTAAGAATCTTAAAGATGCCCGTAAAAACATGTACACATATGGATTTGCATTTATTCCACTCAATTTACTATTCTTATCATTAGGAATACTATTAGTTGTTCTATCTGGACAACTAAATATAACACTTCCAACACACTCTGACGATATGTTACCTATGTTAGCTACTGAAGGTTATTTAGGAGTAGGTGTTACTGTTTTATTTACGATTGGTATAATAGCAGCAGCATTTAGCAATTCAGACTCAGCACTAACTGCTATGACAACAAGTGTATGTATTGATTTACTAAAGACTGATAAGAAAGAACCTAAAATAGCTTTAAGAAAAAGACAAGTTGTCCACTTCTTACTATCTATCATACTTATATTATGTATATGTTTTGTTGACATTATAGATAGCCCTACCGTTATAGATGCTATCTACATTATTGCATCATATACCTATGGGCCATTGCTAGGTATATTTAGCTTTGGGTTATTCACTAAAAGAGCTACAAAAGATAACTTTGTTCCATATATTGCTATAGCAGCCCCTATTCTATCTTATTTTCTAAGTATTGGGGTAGCTAAACAATTTGGATATCAAATGGGTTATGAATTATTAATGTTAAATGGTTTTATAACATTCTGCGGATTATATATGTTAAGCAAACCACTAAATTTTCAAACAAAATGCTAATAAAGAGCGCAAAGTTTATTATAAGTAATACAGACGTAAAAAAATGTCCTCAAGATGGATTGGCCGAATATGCATTTATCGGCAGATCAAATGTAGGTAAATCATCACTGATAAATATGCTAGCAAATAATAAAAAACTAGCAATGACTTCTTCTAAACCTGGTAAAACCATGCTTATAAACCACTTTCTTATCAATGAAGAGTGGTATATAGTTGACCTTCCTGGCTATGGCTACGCTAAACGTGCAAATAAAGGAAGAGAACAAATTCAAAAAGCAATTGAAGATTACATACTTGAAAGAGCTAACATGACTACTCTATTTGTCTTAATAGACTCAAGATTAAGTCCTCAAGCTATAGACTTAGAGTTTATGGAGTGGTTAGGAGAACATGGTATCCCCTTCTCTATCATATTTACAAAAGCTGATAAACTAAAAATAGGAAAGTTAAAAGCTAATGTCAGAGATTTTTGTAATGAAATGCTCAAAACTTGGGAAGGTCTTCCACCATACTTCATAAGTTCTTCGGAGTCAAAAATGGGGCGTGAAGAGATTCTTAACTACATAGACGATCTAAATAATAACATCAGTATAGAATATAAATAACTTAAAATGAAAAAAACACTTTTACTACTAACATGTCTTATTTTGAGTGTTAGCAATATACAAGCACAATCTTGGAAAAACCTATTTTCAAAAAAGAACGTCTCTAAAGTAGCTTCGGCAGCTGGGATAGATATTCCCTTCGAAATAGAGGGAGAATGGGTGTTTCAAGGTACTGCAGTAGAGCTTGAAACAGATAATATGCTAAAAAAAGCAGCTGCCGAAATGGCCGCAATAGCCATCGAGGAAAAAATAAACCAACAGCAAGAGAAGTATGGTATTAAGCCTGGTATGGTAAAATTTACATTTAATAAAGATGGAGTCGTTAACGTTTCGGCATTAAACCATAGCATACCTGCTCGATATGAACTTAGTAAAGATAAAAAAACGATGCATGTAACCGTTGCAAACATGATTAATATGGATGCAACTATCAAGCATACATTAGACAACTCTCTAAGCATTCTATTTAATGCTGATAAAATAGTTGAGCTTATAAAGTACTTTAGTACCCAAGTTGATTATGCCTCTTTACAAGCAATTACCCAAATTTTAGACAATTACGATGGGCTCAAAGTTGGAGTAGAATTACAAAAAGTAGGCTAATATATTTGTTTTCGAGCTATATTTATTAATTTTGCTCTGTAACTAAAAGAACAAAATAATGAAAAAATTATTTCTTTTATCACTTTTCGTAGTGCTTGGATTAGGAATTAATGCCTCTGCACAATCGAAAGCTGATATCAAGTTTGAAAAAAACTCACAGCACTTAGGTTCATTTTCAGAAAAAGAAGCTGTGGTAAACACAACTTTTAATTTTACAAATATTGGTGACACACCACTAGTAATTCATGAAGTAATTACATCTTGTGGTTGCACTAGCCCTGAATACTCTAAAGAACCTATCAAACCAGGCGGAAAAGGCACTATTAAAGTTACTTATAATGGAAAAGGAAAACCATTGGGATACTTCAAAAAATCTATCATTATAAGAACGAATGCTAAAACCCCAACAACTAGATTATTCATAGAGGGTACAATGACGGAATAAATATCTATTAGTAGAAAATAGAATTACTTTAAATAAGAAACGGAGAATCTTTTAGAATCTCCGTTTTTTTTATTTCCTTTGGCACTTATTACTATCAAAAAGATATTAAAACACTAAATAAACTAAATTTTTGAAAGATGAAGAACAGTGAACAGGAACAGGTAACACTACCTGAAAACGCCTTTCGTAAGCTAAAGAAAGGAGAAGTTTATGTTCCTCTGATGAGACCAGATAGAAACTACTCTGAAGTAAATCTATGGTCTGTATCCTGGGGGATATTTATGGCAATACTTTTCTCTGCGGCAGCAGCTTATTTAGGGCTTAAAGTAGGGCAAGTATTTGAAGCAGCAATTCCAATTGCGATTATTGCAGTTGGGGTGTCAAGTGCTATGAAAAGAAAAAATGCACTAGGCGAAAATGTAATCATACAGTCAATTGGTGCAAGCTCTGGTGTAATTGTAGCAGGAGCTATATTTACCTTACCTGCATTATACATTTTGCAAGAAAAATATCCTGAAGAAATAACTGTCACATTTCCTCAAATCTTTATTAGTTCTCTTCTTGGAGGTATATTAGGAATTCTTTTCTTAATTCCTTTTAGAAAATACTTTGTACAAGATATGCATGGAGAATACCCTTTTCCTGAAGCTACAGCTACAACACAAGTATTAGTATCTGGAGCAAAAGGAGGAAGTCAAGCAAAGCCACTTCTTATTGCTGCCATTGTTGGAGGATTGTACGACTTTATTGCTTCTACATTCCAGTGGTGGAATGAAGTTGTTACTTCAAGAATGATTCCAATCGGAGAGACACTAGCAGAAAAAACAAAACTAGTATTTAAAGTAAATACAGGAGCAGCTGTATTAGGTTTAGGCTATATCATCGGACTTAAATATGCTATTATTATCTGTATAGGCTCTTTAGCTGTATGGTGGTTGGTTGTACCTGGCTTCTCTATATTCTTTGGAGATGTAGTCCTTAATAATTGGAATCCAGAAATTACACAAACAGTAAGCTCAATGAGTGCAGAACAAATTTTCACTCACTACGGTAAGAGCTTTGGTATTGGAGCAATCGCTATGTCTGGTATTATAGGCATTATTAAATCTTGGGGAATATTAAAAAGTGCTGTTGGCTTAGCTGCAAAAGAACTTACCGGAAAAACCTCTTCAAAAGAGATAAAACAGATACGCACACAACGAGACTTATCTATGAAGGTTATTGCTATTGGTGCAATTCTAGCTATAATAGTAACAGCCATATTCTTCTACTTTGATATAATGCAAGGTAACCTTCTACATACAACAGTAGCTATACTGTTGGTTACAATTATTGCATTCTTATTTACTACAGTAGCAGCAAATGCTATTGCAATTGTAGGAAGTAATCCTGTATCAGGAATGACACTTATGACGCTTATTCTTGCATCGGTAGTTATGGCTGCAATAGGTCTAAAAGGACCTTCGGGCATGGTAGCTGCTCTTATTATGGGAAGTGTTGTATGTACAGCTCTATCAATGGCAGGTGGGTTTATTACAGACCTTAAAATCGGTTATTGGTTGGGTACAACACCAATAAAACAAGAAGGCTGGAAGTTTTTAGGTACAATTATATCTGCTGCCACTGTAGGAGGTGTAATGATTCTATTGAATGAAACCTACGGATTTACAAGTGGTGAACTTTCTGCACCTCAAGCAAATGCTATGGCTGCAGTTATAGAGCCATTAATGAGTGGTGAAGGAGCTCCTTGGGAGCTTTATGGGATTGGTGCTTTAGTTGCTATAGTACTTACATTATTTAAAGTACCAGCACTACCATTTGCTCTTGGAATGTTTATTCCTCTAGAACTAAATATACCATTACTAGTAGGTGGTGCAGTTAACTGGTATGTAACTACACGAAGCTCGGATGAACGCATAAATACAGCTAGATCTGAAAAAGGAACTCTACTAGCATCTGGATTTATTGCAGGAGGAGCTTTAATGGGTGTGGTAAGTACTGCCATTAGATTCTTCGGAGTTCAGTTTGACAACAGTGAGTGGATGGCATCTGGTTGGTCTGAATTTGCAGGCTTAATAGCATATACATTACTTATTATATATTTAATTAAAGCAACCAAGAACATAACACAGAAATAATTTGTATTATTAAGGAGAGTTTTAAAACTCTCCTTTTTTTATACTAAACTTTTAAGATCTGTTATGAAGCGACAATTTACTAGATTCACCTTACTCATAGTATTAATAGTAGGCAATGCCTCTGTATCGGTGGCACAAGACTCCATGTCTCCTATTATTCGAAATGCTCTATCATATTTATATACCCCATATGTTCCACATACTCTAGATGATAATATATTTGAAGAATTAATCATTAATAAAGAAGAGGTAGATTGTACCACATTTGTTGAGTATGTACTTGCTGAAACATTAAGCCAATCAGAAAATAATGTCGACAGTCTATCCGAAGAAGATATTTTATTAAAAATAAGATATAGAGATGGTATCATAAATGGTTACCCTTCTAGACTTCATTATGCTAGTGAATGGGTTGCAGAAGGTATTAAAAATCTTTTTTTAAAAGATGTTACACGAAATTATAGCAAAGATAGTATGTATGTAGCTTTGTCGTATATGACAAATCACCCTACCTTTTACAAAAATCTGCAAAATGCACCAGAAAATGTTGCGGCTATGAAACAAGTCGAAAAAGAAGCTTCAGGCCAGCTTATACGATATCTTCCTAAGCATAAAGTACCAGAAAATGGACTCTATTGGATTAAAGATGGAGACATTATTCTTTTTACTGTAGGTATCTATGGTTTAGATGTTAGCCATATGGGATTTGCATATTATAAAAATAACAAACTACATTTATTACATGCTTCATACCCACAAGGAAAAGTGATTATTGACCCATTAACAATACGCCAAATGTTAGATAAAAATAAAAAATGGACAGGAATAAGAGTTATTAGACCTCTTATCTAAAGCTTTGTTTTATAGATTAAAACAGGAAAACAGCTATTCTTCACCAAATAGCACTAATATTTGCAATTTACTGCCTAATATTTTTCTTTAAAAATATATTATAAGTAAATTTACAATGATGAATAATTAAGTTAAAAAGGTTTTATTATGAATATATATTACATTTTAGTCGTTGATGACGAAGAGGATTTATGCGACATCCTACAATTTAACCTAGAGGCAGAAGGTTATATTGTAGAAACTGCTAACTCTGCAGAAGAGGCTTTAACCATGAATCTTGAAAAATATGATCTGTTTTTACTTGATGTTATGATGGATGAAATATCAGGATTTAAGCTCGCGTCAATGCTAAAAGAAAAAAAAGAGACTGCTAGCACTCCTATCATCTTCTTGACAGCCAAAGATACTGAAAACGACATGATGACAGGCTTCAATTTAGGTGCAGACGACTATATAGCAAAACCTTTCTCTTTAAAAGAGGTCGGGGCTAGAATTAAAGCTGTACTTAAAAGAACTAGTGAAAGTGGAAGAGTTAAAACATCTTCTAAAATTGTTTTCGAAGATTTAGTTATAGATACAGAACAGAAAAAAGTTACTATTAACGACATAGATATTTCTCTTACTAAAAGAGAGTTTGAAATTTTAAAACTTCTACTTGAGCAAAAAGATAGAGTGTTCTCACGAAACGAAATCTTAGAAAAAGTTTGGAGTGGTGAAGAGAATATATCAGACAGAACTGTGGATGTTAACATTACTAGAATTCGTAAAAAAGTAGGTAAGTATGATAAAAACATAGTTACAAGACTTGGCTATGGATATTGTTTTGAAACAAAATAATTAAGTCGCAGCTAGATGAAGTTAAAAACTCCCGTCATATCCTTTAGCGATAAAATATTTTTATCGGTTCTCTTCTTATTTTTACTTCTATCAATAAGCTTTATTGGTTACCAGTATCAAAGAGAGAAAACATATAGAATTGAAATCTTCAATACTAAACTACAAGGTATCAACAATAGGGTATATACTTTTTTACAAACAATAAAACACCCTGACGATATTCAACATTATATTGATAGATACCTTGTAGACTTTCCCGAGGTTAAGCTAACAATTCTAAGAAATGGACAAATGATTGTTTTTGACTCTTTTCTAGAAATATCTGATGAAGAGAAATATTGGGAAGATTTTGAGATGCAAGAAGCCCTACAAAGAGGTAGTGGCTATCAAATACGAACAGATGGGCCCAATAATACTACCTATTTCTTTTCGGCTACCCTATTTCCTAACTACCTAATTAGAGCTGCAATGCCTTATGGCACAATGCTAGAGAATTCTCTAAAAACCGATACCAGATATCTCATTTTTAGTTTTATTACTTCAATGCTTCTGATTTCGCTTTTCTATACCTTTACCTCTAAATTAGGACAGACTATAGATAAGCTAAAACTTTTTGTACAAAAGGCAGAAGCAGATAAAGACCTCTCTTTCAAGGATAACGTATCCTATGCAACTGGTGAGTTAGGTGACGTTACGCAACATATTATAGATGTCTATAAGAACCTACACGATACAAAGGAAGCCTTAAGTACTGAACGGGAAAAACTTTTCACCCACTTAAAAATATCTAGAGAGGGACTGGGTATTTTTACATCAGAATACAGTGAAGTATTGGTTAATGATCTTTTCTTTAAATATTGTAACCTAATCTCTGATGTAAATTTAACAAACAGTGAAGAAGCTTTAAAAATTCCAGAATTACAATGTCTTGTAGACTTTATAAGAAACATACAAGAGGGGCCAATAGAAAGTAAAGAAAAGAGAAAAACAACTAGCGTAAACAAAAATGGGAAAAGCTTTATAGTAACCTGTGTTATTTTTAAAGATAAAAGCTTTGAATTATCTATTAGCGATGTTACACAAGAAGAAGAGAACA
>JASLCG010000051.1 GCA_030151885.1 Bacteroides sp. | reverse complement strand
TATTATCGATGCACTGCATGCTTACATACCATCTCTACCCGCTGTCAAAACCAATCAGCCCCTTCTATATAGAAGTTACTATTGTGTGGTAAAAACACCATATAAGTGTTGAATTAAGTTTCCACCAAAACTTAATTCTAGGCTCAAAGGTAATACCTTTTTCATTAAAATGTAAATAAATTAAAGAAAAAACTTTTTAAAAAATCACCAAGCAGCTCTTTAGCCAGCTTACTACACCTACTTCTTTGCATCACAAAATACCTATTTTATGCGATTGTACGCTTAATTGTTTTGGAGGATATTTGCCATATAAAATCAAATTTACAAATTGCTATAAGCTAACAACACTATGAGGCAACTTAATAACATCCTATTGAAAGGACTTTTTATACTTCTTATCAATATTTACACACTAAATATATCAGCAAACAACAGACCTTTAAAAACAATACATGGAGTAATTAAAGACAACCAAGAAGAGTCTATAGAGTCAGCTACCATATTTATTAAAGAGCTAAATAAAGGGACACTATCTAATGCCAAGGGGGAATTTAATATAAGGGTGAAACCTGGAGTTTATAATTTAACCATACAGTTTGTTGGATACGAAACTTACCAACAACAAGTAGAAATTACACCCAGAAAAGATATTTTCTTAGATATACGTCTAAAAGAGGCTAGTTATAATTTAAAGGAGGTGGTCATTGAATCTAAATCGCCTGTACAAAGAGTTAAAGAAACTGCACTAAATGTAGTAGCCATTGATACAAAAAAACTCTATAATACTAATTTAGACATTGCTAATACACTATCAAAAGTCTCTGGTGTAAAAATTAGAGAGCTGGGTGGCGTTGGTTCTGACACGCAAATCTCTCTTAACGGTTTTACAGGTAAGCACATCAAAGTTTTTATGGATGGTGTCCCTATGGAAGGAGCTGGTTCATCTTTTCAAATAAATAATATTCCAATTAATCTAGCAGAACGCATAGAGGTTTATAAAGGAGTTGTACCCGTAGATTTTGGCGGAGATGCTCTAGGAGGTGCAATTAATATTGTTACAAAAAAAAGCTCAAATACCTATGTAGATGCCTCCTATACTTATGGTTCTTACAACACACACAAATCTAATTTAAGCTTTGGATATACCGCTAAAAATGGATTCAATCTATCTATTAATGCATACCAAAACTATTCGGATAATAATTATAAAGTTAAAACTAAATTACTCGACCTAGAAACTGGAAACTTCTCTAACAATACGTATTGGTTCAAACGTTTTAATGATACATACCACAACGAAGCTATTATTGCTAAAATCGGTGTAGTTAATAAATCTTGGGCAGATAGGTTGTTATTTGGGATAACCTTAAGTAATGAGAGTGCAGAGATTCAGAATGCTAATCTTATGCACATTGTATATGGTGGTAAAAAAAGAGAAGCAAAAGGGTTTATGCCTACCCTTACTTATGCTAAAAGAGACTTATTCATTAAGAATTTACACCTTAATGTCAATGCTCAATTCAATAAAATTCAAAGCAGAAACATTGATACACTTGCTAGACAATATAACTGGAGTGGGCAGTATAAAACTAAAAGTTCAAAAGGTGAAGGACAATATACTATGGGAAAATACAATAATGAGAACTTTTTTACCACAGTTAATCTTAATTATAGCATAGTAGGAAAGCACTTTTTCACCCTTAATGACGTATACAGTAGCTTTGAGCGTAAAAGCTCGGACGATGCTGCAAACCAAATAAATACAACAGCAGCAACTTTTATGAGACGAAAAAACATCAAAAATGTTATAGGGCTCTCATATAAGTTTATGCCCATCTCTACATGGAATATTCTTGCTTTTACAAAACATTACAGAACTGAAATCAAAGGACCTGTTGATATTTCTGAAACAACTACTGCAAATTATGTAGAGCAATCAAGACAATCTAACATAACAGGCTATGGTGTAGCCTCAACCTATCATATTACACCATCAATCCAAGTAAAAGTATCTTACGAAAAAGCTTTTAGGCTCCCTAATGAAAGAGAACTTTTTGGAGATGAGGTACTAGAAACTGGAAATTATAAATTAAAACCTGAAAAAAGTAATAACCTAAACGCAAATATATCCTTCGATAAGACTTTCAAGAAAGCACACAACATATCTCTTGATGCAGGATTCATATATAGGATAACTGAAGACTATATAAGAAGAATCATTGAAGAACGATATGGGGGTGCATTCTCAACAAATCACGGAAAAACATCAAATATAGGGGCCGATTTAGAAGCTCGTTATAGTTATAAAAACACACTTGTGATAGGAGGAAATATTACCTATCAGAACATGAGAAATAAAAAAAAGTATTCCCCTTCAGGTCAAGAGTTGATTTATTATAACGACCGAGTACCTAACCAGCCCTACTTATTTGCCAATATGGACGCTAGTTATAATTTCAATAACTTAATCTTAAAACAAGATCAGATGAGTATAGGATACAATATGCGTTATGTACATCAGTTTTATAGGGACTGGAAAAGTGAGGGAGCAGATATAATCATACCAAAGCAACTATCGCATGATGTCAGCCTAACTTACTCTTTAAAGAATGGTACTTATAATATTGCTTTAGAGGCTAATAACATTACTGATGTAATTCTTTACGACAACTATAGTCTACAAAAACCAGGACGCAATTTTTCACTAAAATTCAGATATTTCTTTTTCAGAACTAAGTATTAATATATAAAACTATAAACAAATGAGTAAAAACATTCTAAAAAGTACTAACCTAATTTTAGCAATATCGCTATCTATAGGTATGCTATCCGCTTGTAGTGATAATGATAATAATGATCCTACAACTAACAACACAACTAAAAAAGGGCCTTATTTTGTATCAGTATCGGGAGATCAATCTGAGTACATTATGCAGTTAGACCAGGTTGAAACTGGTAAAGTTTCTATTAAAGAAAATCTAAAGCAACTAGAACAATCTGGATACACCTGGATATTTGATGATAACCATAAAAACAGTATCGGTTTAGTATATAGACAAGGAGACCCTGGTATAGGTCTAGGATATACAACATCTGATGATGGAACATTTAAAGAGCTTGGCCAGTTTCAAATTTCTTCTAGATTCACTACATACGGTTTTTTCGACAATCTAGCTCTTACAGCTGTTGGTGGCACAACACCTACTGATGCGCAAGGAAATGCCTTAAAAGATGAAAATGGAAATGAGAGAAAAGATGGTATTACATTTAATATCATAAACCTAAAAAACGGCCTATCTAAAAGCGAGAAAACTATTACTACATTAAATCAATTCAAAGAGGGAGAAATAGCTACATTCTCTGGAATTGTAGATCGTAAAGATGGAACTTTCCTTACAGGTGTTGTTGTATCAAAACCAAGAGATCCAAATGCCGAAGGTGGATCTAGTAATGGAGAAATTACGGAGCCTAATAAGGTTTGGGTTGCTGCATTAGACAAAAATTTAAATATTCTACACAAAATTAGTGATGATAGAATTAGTTATTCTGCTGGTCGTCATCGCTCACAATATTATGCACAAATTGGTATTGCTGATGATGGAACAACATACGTTTTTTCAGGATCTTATGATGCAAATACAACACTACCAGCAGCTGTTTTAAAAATTAATAAAGGTGAGAATGAGTTTGATAAGGACTACTATTTCAATATCCAAGAAAATTCTGATGGCTTTAAGTTTAGAAAAGTATGGCACATCCAAAAAGATTATTTTTTAATGGAATTCTACAACGAAAAAGAGGTGGGGCCAAAAACTCCTGCTACTACCTTTGCTATTGTAGATGCTAAGAATAAAACATTCAAGTGGGTAGAAGGACTTCCAAAGAATGACCAGATAGTTCATTCTGGTATACCTTCAACTTATAATAATGAGGCATACTTCCCCGTAACTGCTGCTGGTCAAAACCCTGCAGTCTATATTATAGATGCTGAAAATGCTACAGCAGTAAGAGGTATCGAAGTTTTTGGTGCTAAACAAATAAATGCAATAGGCTACTTAAAATAAAATCTTATAAAGATTATAAAGAAAAGGTGA
>JASLCG010000050.1 GCA_030151885.1 Bacteroides sp. | reverse complement strand
GGATACTTTACATTATTCGCCAAATACTCCATCAATTTTCGCATACCGCCAGGGAACTCTGGCATTTTATCTGCAATCGACAAGACATCCGAAGGCTCTTTTTGATTTTCTTCGGCTTTACCTGGCAATCTAAACGTTATTGGCAAAGTATAATATACACTAACCTCTTTACCTCTTTGTTTACCAGGAATCCAATTAGGCATTAGTTTAATAACACGTAGAGCCTCCTCATCTAGCAATTCATTTATACTCTTTATTACTTCAGGCTCAACAACTTTACCCTCTTCATTCACAATAAATTTAACCATTACTCTTCCCTGAATCCCTTCAGCATGTGCCTTTTCAGGATACTTTATATTGTAACTCAAAAACTCCATCATTTTCCTCATACCACCAGGGAACTCTGGCATTTTCTCTACAACCATAAATACTTCTTCTTTCTTCCCTTTTTGTTGTGGGTCAACTTGCTCTGACTCTGATTCAGGAATCATACCATCAATAACATTTTCCACTACATTTTGCAAGGATGAAGCCTGTGCAAACACCCCTTCTGTACCACCTGTAAGGGCTATCAGCAGTACTACCAATGGCAGTATAAAGGTCAATTTAAGTAGCGACCATCTTTTTCTCTTGTTGTTTAGCATCATAAAAATTCTTTTTTTCAAATATCCATGATTGAAGCTGTTCCCTAGGCTAAACAGGTGTTCTCCCACAGATTTCTGGATTAATAATAATTGATATTTTTGAGCATCGATACCCGATTTTAAAACTTGATCATCGACTTGATATTCGTGCAACAGCTGAAGCTCTCGTTTCCACAACCAAGCAGCAGGGTTAAACCACTGTAGCATGATGATTAAATTAGCAAAAAGTACATCCCACGAATGTCCCAATTTAATATGCGTAGTTTCGTGTGCAATTATCTCTTCCCCGTTATTTTGATAGTCGGCTTTAGAAATTACAATTCTATTAAACCAACTAAACGGTGCTATATTGCTATTTTCTACAATAGTTAATTTAACGCCACTCTCCAGAGTCTCTGTTTTTCCTTTAAAGCGCTTAAAAAACATACCTATTTTCACATACTCTTTTACCTCTTTTACTAGAATAATAACAATACCCAGCATATAAATAGATCCTAAAACATAGGGCCAATACGAAGTTTTTTCGGTCGTAGTGGCTATTACAAATTCCGATAAATTGACGGTAAATAGAGCATCAATCACCTCTATTTCTTCTACCGACCTCCCACTTTTCATCAACTCTTGCCATGGAATTAATGGAACTATTGCAGCCAATACTGGCATTATAAATAGTAATAAACGACTTATTTTAAACTGCTTTTCGCTACTCCATATCCATTTATAAAAGAGATAAAAGAGCGATAATCCAATACCCGTAAAAAGGATATAATAAAGTAGATCTTCCATAGTACCGCTATTTTAAGATTAATCGTTTTGTTTTTCTACCATTCGGATTAACTCTTTCAAGTCATCTACACTTATTTTCTCCTCTTTTACCAGTGCCGATACTGCTGTAAGTGCCGAATTGTCAAAGTATTTTGAGACCACCCCTTCCAAGCAACCTTTGCTATATTGCTCTTTAGTTACAATAGGAAAGTATTGGTACGTATTACCATAACTTCTATGGTCTAAAAGTCCCTTCTCCTCTAGTGTTCGTACAATTGTTGAGAGTGTATTTACATGAGGTTTAGGGTCTGGGTGGTTCTCTAATAGGTCTTTTACAAACATATCTCCATACATCCAGAAGCTATTCATAACCTCTTCTTCTCTTGCTGTTAGCTTTTCAAATACAAATTTAGCCATCTATTTATCTTTTATTTATTACCTAACTATATTTTATAGTTACAAAACTACAAAAGATAGTTAAGCATCCTAGTAAATGCCTTTATATTTTAAGTATTACTGCTGTAAAACATATTAATAGAGCTCTGATAGGTATAAAGAGAGCATAAAAAAACGCGATGACTCTTATATTGTAATAAGAATCATCGCGCAAAATTTTAAGACTTCCCTTAAGTAATCAGATTACTTATCTATTAAAAGGAAGGTAATAAGTTGTTGTTGTAGGTGTATAAATACCAAAAGTTATAAAACTTAATAAACCATCAATAAAGGTATGCTGAGTTTTAGTAACATATTCTTTTTTGTCACCAACATATTTTTTAGCTTCTTGATCGGATTTTAATGGAGCCAATCCCCACAAAATAATTTGATTCTTTTGAGATTGTACTTTAACCATAGGTTCTTCGAACGACATTCCACCATGCGCTACTTTAGAGGTATAACAAGATGAAAACAAGAAAGTACATAATAGTACAGGAATAATAAATAGTAATTTTTTCATAATTTCATATTTTATTTATACGAGAACAATATAGTAATATATATATAATATATTCATATTTTAACATTTTATTTTATACAAAATATTTTTTATACATGCTCTTGCTCGAGCCTACTCTACAACGAGCTATGTAGTAGATATCTAAATATATACACACTTTAAAGCACACATTACATCCATGTACACAGCTCTTTTTGTTGGTTTAACTACAACAAAAAGAGGGAAGAATATAAGTTATATTCTCCCCTCTTACTGTATTTATAATACAAACTTTTAATCGTTCATTATCTTAAAAATCAACTCTTGCAATAGCTCTCCTTCTGTGATTACGCCAGTCTCTCCAAACCCTTTATTACGCACATCTGTATCGCGAATATAGCCTATTATTTCCATAGTCTTAACCCCAGAAAATCGCTGCATACCTCGAATGTAGTCTTTAGTTTGCCATTCAAATCTTAAATCAAGCATCTCCATAATCCCCCTAGCATTGCGCTGAGGAGCATAATAGGCCAACATTAAGTTAGAAAAATACCTAAACAACAATGAGAGTGTTGCTGGTAAAGGATTTGTTTTCGGATTATCGCCAAAGTAATTTACAATCGTATGTGCCTTTAAAGCATCTCCATCTAGCAGAGCATTTTGCAGCTCAAAATAGTTATAATTCTTACTAATACCAATATTACGCTCTACAGCCGATGGTCCTATACGTTTTTCAGTATTCAAGGCAATCATCAGTTTATCTAGCTCTTTGGTCAGTCTAGTAAGGTCTGTACCAATAAAATTGGCCACCATTTCGGACGCTTTCGGCTCTATGGCATACCCTTTTCGTTTTACATATCCGTTAATAAAACCTGCTAAATCTCTCTCTTTAATAGCCTCCGATTCAAATAGAACTCCCCCTACCTTATCCATAGCTGTAAGAAGAGCTTTTGTTTTTCGTTTATCTACTTTTCCATGTTTATAACACACCACCAATACAGTTGACATTAATGGGTGCTCAGCATAAAAAGACAATTTAGCAATATCGTCCTTCAACTGCTGTGCCTCTCTTACAATGATGAGCTGATGCTCCGACATCATTGGGTAACGCTTTGCCGCATTAATTATAGAAGGTACATCAGAATCGGGACCATATACAATGGTCATATTAAACTCTTTCTCTTCATCTGTTAAGACATTAGCCTCTAGAGCATCTGCTATCAAGTCAATATAATAATCCTCCTCGCCCATCAGTAGATAGATGGGTGCATACTGTTTGTTTTTTATATCTAGAAGAATTTTATCTGCCGATAATATCTCTTTAGCCATAGGAGTAGTGAGTTTTTTTTAGGGTTTTTCTATTCAAAAGTTTGTAAAAAGAATATGGTACATATTCCTATGTACCATTTCTAATTTTATTACCAGTCAAACTTTAAGTGTCTAACTGTCTTATTCTTATCCATAATCTTACGAAGTGCTTCAATACCCATTTCTACGTGTTCATTCACAAAGTTTCGGGTTACTTCGCTATCACTCTTATCAGTCTTAACACCTTCTGGAACCATAGGTTGATCCGATACTAAAAGCAGTGCACCAGTTGGAATATGGTTTGCAAAACCAACACTAAACAGTGTTGCTGTCTCCATATCTACACACATAGCACGTGTTTTCTTTAAGTATGCTTTGAACTCTTCATCGTGTTCCCAAATACGGCGGTTTGTAGTGTAACAAGTACCTGTCCAGTAGTCACGAGCAAAGTCACGTATCGCAGACGACACAGCACGTTGCAACATAAACGCAGGTAGTGCAGGCACTTCAGGTGGGAAGTAGTCGTTCGATGTACCTTCTCCACGAATAGCTGCAATTGGTAAAATAAGATCTCCAAGTTTGTTTTTCTCGTCAATGCCACCGCATTTACCTAAGAATAGACACGCTTTAGGTTTAATTGCACTCAGTAGATCCATAATAATAGCGGCATTAGGGCTACCCATACCAAAGTTTATAATTGTGATACCTTCTGCAGATGCAGAGATCATATTTGCATCTTTTCCAAGAATAGGAACATCAAATTTCTTTGCAAAAATCTCAACATAATTACTAAAGTTAGTCAGTAAGATACACTTACCAAAATCTTTCAACTCACGCTTTGTATAACGCGTTAGCCAGTTTTTTACGATATCTTCTTTTGTCTTCATACGCCAATCATTTTTAATTTAACTGCTCCCAATATTGAATATAATATTGAATTATTTAACCTACAAAATTAACAAATAGATTTGTTTTAGCCCTCTTTTTATGAAAAAGTATTTACAAATGCTATGTTTATTCAATTTCGTTAGGTTACTAACAATATAGCAGAGCAATTGTTTGTTTGTAATTGTAAATTATATAAAATCACTGACTTAACTCGTAAATCAGCCTCAAAAGCACTCTTTTTTATTACTTGCCAAATATACAATATATTCACGACTATTGCCAAAGTGCTACTGCTATATTCCTTTAGCTCATTACAACACTACTTTATAGCCACTGATGGTGGTTATTCAATCCTCTCTTACAGAACATTCTCCCCCCACTCTACAGTCTATTATATACCCAAAAAGGTCTATTGTATTGTAAAATACAACAGACCTTTTCGCCCTTATATATATTTATATATATATTTAAGCTGTTTGCTGTAGCTTGAACTGCAACAATCTTTTCGCCCTTATATATATTTATTTATATTCTCTTATTATTTTGCCAAAGCACTCTCTACAGCTCTATTAACCTCTTTACCATAAAGATCTCTCTCTAAAATAATTCCTTCTGGCGAAAAGAGCATAATCTGTGGTATGCTTCCCACGCCGTATGCATCTGTAGCTACACGTTGTGTATTTAAGATTTGGTCCCAAGGCATATTAAAGTCTTTTATAGTCTGCTCCGAATCTGCCAACTTATCCCAAACAGCAATACCTAGCACTGTAAAGGCATTACCATTGTATTTATTATAGACATCTATTAAGTTCGGAATTTCTCTACGACATGGTCCACACCAACTAGCCCAGAAATCTACAAGCACATATTTACCTTTGCCCACATAGTCGGATAGTTTTATGATGTTACCACTCTGGTCTTTCACTTCAAAATCTACAAACATTTTGCCAACAGCCGTATTATCTTGTGCTATAAAACGTGCTAATAGTTTTTTACCATAATCAGAATTCGCCACATAAGGGCCAGCCAAGTTTAATAATGCACGAAGGTCTTCACTAGAAAAATATTTACGTCCTTCTATTAAAACGTACAGTCCGATAGGTGTATTTTCATTCCCATCGAAAGCCGTTTTTAAACTCTCTACTATTTCATTTTCGTATATAAGCTCTTGTTCGCGCCACTTTTCAGTAGCCTCTTCTACCGAATACTCCTCATTATTAAAAATATCAGAGTAAATGGCTTTCAGCAGATTGTTATTATCGTCAAGCTCTTCAATTAATGTGCTCAACTGCTCGTTGCTTTTAGTACCAACTGCTTTTAAATTAATAACATCTAGCTCTATCTGTTCATTCTCCAACACAAATGTTATTGCCTCTTGTGGCGATAAAGAGAATGCAGCTAAAGCAGGTTGTGCCACACTGTTTTTAAACTCAAATGTGTTATTCACAACAGTAGTGCTATCGATTACTTTTTTAGATAACGCATCAAATAGATAAATAGACTTTCCTTCTACATCAAACTTAGTCTCAGCAGGAAGCGCCCCTCTTACGCTATATTGAGGTTTTGTAGAACACGCAGCAGTTAAAAGTGCCACCAATGTTATACCACTGAATAATTTAAAGTACCTGTTCATTTTTAATTATCTTAATGTTTTAACAACTCGTAAAGTTACCAATTGTGTCTAGATTATACAACGAAACTGCACTCTATTAATCGTTCCAAAGTGTTAAATATCTCTCCTCCAAATGGATGAATTATATACTTACTGGCTCTATATTATAGTTAAAATAAATCTAACTAACTAGTTTACTACTATATACTTGAATAAGTTAAACTGTAAAACAAAAAAGTACCTCTTCTACTGACTAGGCTATATTTGAAAGTTTTTGTCTTCCGATGTGTATATCTATACCACTAATAACCAAAGCAAACACCACTAACTCCACTCTGTTTTAAACTGCCACACAATAAACCACAATAACCCTCTAGCTACTACACCATAGAGCAAAAAAAGCTACAACCCAATTGAGTTGTAGCTTCTATATTTTGTAAAAAATAGTGTCCTATTATTTTAATAGTTCTTCAAGAGTTTCGCCAATAGCAGAACCTCTAAGACCTTTTTTAACGATAGTTCCATCAGGTCCAAAAAGAATAATCATAGGAATACCTTGAATAGCATATGCATCCGTAGCAATTTTTTGAGTATTCAAGATTTGTGGCCAATCCATTCCTTCTTCTTCTACTGCTTTTTCAGAATCAACTTGTTTGTCCCAAACAGCTACACCTAGAAGTTCGAAGTTATCGCCTTTATATTTTTTATAAATCTCTTTTAGATTAGGAATTTCAGCTTTACATGGTCCACACCAGCTAGCCCAGAAGTCAACAAGAACATATTTACCTTTACCCACGTAGTCAGATAGTTTTTGAACGTTACCATTCTCGTCTGTAGCTTCAAAATCTGTAAATAGAGCACCCTCTTTAGTAGCAGCTTCGCTAGCAAATTGAGTTTTTAGACTTTTAATTTCCTCTTCATTCTCAATATTAGGTCCTACAAGTGGTAAAAGAGCTTCAATCTCTTCTGGAGCCACACCTTGCAACATCATAAGTGCATATAGACCCAACTGGTTGTTTGAGTTTTCATTAAAAAGAATAATGCTTTCATCCTTCATTCGTGGCAATAGTTCATTATTAATCTTATCCATCATAAGCTTTTGTAACTCTGCCGGATTTTCACTAGCATTAGCCATAAGCTCTTGTTGGTAGCTCATAGCCTCATCATTAAGAGCTTTCACCTTTACAACAAATGCTGTTAATGCTTCATTAAGTTTTGTTCCAGAAACCTGGCCACTCTCAACATTAGCTTCAATTGCTGCATTTTCTAATAAAATAAGAGAACCAAAATGATTGCCTACAATAATATTTGCTAAAACTGGCTTTTCTACAGAACCTTCAAACTTAAGTGTGTTTTTAACTACAACAGCACTGTCCAATTTTTCAGAACCTTGTAAGTTGTAAAGGTAAACAGTTTCTCCGTCTAGACTTTCGTCTGGCAGCTGAGCTGTAACAGAATACTTGCCATTTGAGCCACACGATGCAAGTAAAAGAGCACCAGCAGCCACTGATAATAATTTTTTCATAACTGAATTAGTTGTTTTAATAATTTCATTTGGTTCTAACGTATGGCTTATGCATACAGTCTTTTTAACAAAAAATGTTTCAAAGTGTTCACGTTATCGCCAGATATATTACACAAACCTATTAAAAAAAATGGTTATAAAGAGACTTCTGTTTGTAAATATTTCTCTTAAACTACAAATAGTCATATAAATAGGCCTTTAATCTTACTAAGTGAAAGATAGACCACCCTTTTAGCCCTTTTTGTTAAAGCAGTTACCCACTTTAAATAATCAGCCCCTCCTCTTTCAGGCTATCAAAGACCATTAAAACACCAGGAACCAGCTCTTGTTCTTGTAAATAATCTTCGTATTCAAAGTACTTCACAGCCCCAATTTCGTTGGTAGCCTTAACAAGTTCTCCCTCTAGTTCGTAAAGGAAACACTCTTGCTGCATCAGTACATTGAGTTTTTCGCCAAATGCAGGAGCTACTATATGAGCCAGATACTCCAATTTATCTGCATCTAGACCGATGGCTAACTCCTCTTTCACCTCTCTAACCAAAGCCTCCTTAGCATCTTCTCCTGCATCTATTTTCCCACCTGGCAAGTACCAAGCCTCTTTATGCGTACTATATGCAAGCAGTAATTTATTATCCTTTACAACAACCAGCCCCACTGTAGGCAAGTTTTCCCAAGCTTGATCCACCACAGGTATATGATACACATTCATCTCAACATTTTCCGTTGCAGTAGGCACTGTATAAGAGACAGCACCCCCTATTTGCTCCATAAAAGCATTGGCATTGGGGTCTGTATGAGCCTGAATATATTTAAAACCCAACTCTTTGGCTATTGCTTTTACCTCGCCCATAACCTGCTTGCCATACCCTTTACGTGCATAGTTAGGCAGAATACAGAGCTGCTCCAGCTCCACAAAATCACCTTTAGCTATCAGCTCAAAGAAACCGATAAACTCATCTCCCAATAAACACTTGCACAGCAACCCACTGGCAAAGTTCGTTGCATCAATCGTCAAATTTG
The DNA here is from genome assembly GCA_030151885.1 of Bacteroides sp. Taxonomy (GTDB): domain Bacteria; phylum Bacteroidota; class Bacteroidia; order Bacteroidales; family Bacteroidaceae; genus Bacteroides_E. The sequence continues at coordinate 3,836 of JASLCG010000050.1, read as the reverse complement.
ACTCCATTGTATTGAGTTCTGCATCGCTATATCCCCACATTTTATACGCTTCGAAAGCGGCAGATGTCAGTAGTTCCTGATCTTCTAAAGTGGCCTGTTCTAATTGTAACATATCTTATTTTATTCTTTATTTCTTCTGATTTTAAAACGCAAAGTTAATCGTTATTTGGCTAGGCTTTGGCATATTTAAAGTTTTATTTAGCAAATTATTCTCAGTAAACGGGGCTATAAATTGGCTGCTACCACCAAACACACCTAGCTCTTAAATAGTCGTTATCCAGAGGCCATCTCTCCAAGCTTTTTCTACTGATGCCTTAGCCGTTTACAGCACCACAGATATAATATCTGTAATTTTCTTGCTAAAAACGCATCATACACTCCGTTCTTATAGCATATTAAAAAAATAACAACTATCTTAAAGCATCAGGCGTATTACTCTTTAAATTAACAGCTTATGAAGCGACTCAGCAAATTACGACTTATAAGTATAGTACTGATTTTATTATCAGTAACTAGCCACTCGCTCAATGCACAAAATAATGAGGTTCTAAAAAGGACATACAGTCAAAGCAACTCCACATTACCCCACTCTTTAGACAAATGGGACACTCTTAAACAGGGAAATAAGCTTTTAAACACCCACGAGCAGAGCGCTTTCAACCTAAATAGTGCATACAAGCACCAGCAGCTTATGCTTCGTTTAAAATATCCGCAAGAGTCGCCAAAAAGCACCCATGAACAGCACTATAACAAATCTATAAACAACTCTACTTGGGGAACCATTGGACACACCAATTACGGAGAGTTTACAGGCTTTAGTAGCTATCAGCCTATACCTGGTATGGGTATAAAGAACCATGCAGGAATAGACTATACCCACCAACTGACCGACAAATTAAGTTGGACTACAACTCTTGATGCAACCAAACTAAGCACCAATTCGAAAGCCACATTCTACTCTTTAAGTGTTGGAAATTTGTTTACCTACCAAGTAAACGACCACATATCGACCAATATATTTGGAAATTACCTGATTACAAATAGACTTAATGGCATCAATTACGGTGGATTTATAGATTTGTCTACACCCTCCAGATTTGGGGTAGATGTTGGTATGCAACAGTACTACAACCCACATTTTAAGAGGTGGAACACAGAACCTATTGTAGCACCCTATTACAGGCTTAATAAAAAGGTGAAATTGGGGATGGATGTTGGCCCACTTCTCAAACATTCTTTAAAGAAACTGTTCAAATAGTGGCTTATATACATCAAAAGAGGATAGATTACTTCAATCTATCCTCTTTTGGTGTTGTTATTTATCTTTTAAATGCATTACTAACTATATCTTTTATTTTTTTTGATAATATTTTAGACCTTTCAATTAATTTGAGTGTTTTTTCATTATTTTCAGAGTGTTCCTCAATAATACCCATTAACTCCTTAATTTCCTTCTCGTCCACACTCGACTCTTTTAACTGTTTGATGATTTGGTCTAATTTATCATCTCTAAGAATTTTATCCCTGCTAGCCTTATTTTTCTCTGTAGCTTTTGTTTGAGCTATATTTGACGCTCTTATCACTTCATCTATATCCATAACTACTCTTTTATTTTATGAATTACTGATTCTATTTTTTCTCTATTTTCATCCAATTTATCCAATCCACTTTCAACCTTATCTAGGTACTTATCAATTCCTTCAGATGCAATACTACGAATATCTTCCATTTCTTTTTCGAAATTCGTTGTTGGAGCGTACTTATGATATTCCTTCTCTAAAGCTTTAACTGACGATATATTTCTAGTAATAGTAGCATTCATTTTAATCGCTAAATCATACGCCTCGTTTATTGACTTTAGATGCTTACGTCTATCACTATTTATTTTCTCAAATACCCCATCCTTATATTTATTATAAGCTATTGACGTTACTTTTGCAATCACACTAATTTTGGAAATTCTCTCTTGTAAATCAGAAGTTTCCACAATTTTATTCCACTCATTTGCTATAGCTGGCAATTCAAAAAAACTACTTAGATAATCAGGATACCACTTACTATCAATATGTATTATAGCAGCCTCTTCTTTAGAGTCGTACAAGTAATTTACAAGTTCTTCGTTTGTTTTTTTAAGAGCATAGAGTTGCTGCTCTAACTTCAAAGACAAATCTACAGTTCCCGAGTGTACAGTAGCACATGAACTAACTAATAATGCCATAATAGCTAGAATAAGAACTTTAAACTTCTCTGCCGTTCGAAATCTTTTCATATTATTAAATATTTTTATATATACAAAATAATAGCTTCAATTACCATGCCAACTTACTTATTATCAATAAATTATAGTGTATAATATAAAAAATGACATAAAACTCTGACACAAAGTCATGTTATTGCATTTATTATCAGCTTATTAAGTCGAATTTATGACCAATAAAAAAGAGGATAGATTACTCCAATCTATCCTCTTTTTGGTGTTGTTATTTATCAGTAGTTGTTATTACCTCTTTATAAAAGCATTTAGCTCTTCTTTCAATTTGTCTATGCCCAATCTTCTGGCCAATATAGTACCATCGGGTGCTATTAAAACCAGCTCATTACTATAATTTGTTCTGTAAAGACTCTTTACATCTACACTACCATTAAAGCTGCGTTCAACAGGCCAATCTGGTTTTACCTCTGCCAGAACATCGTCAATCTTTACTCTATCATCACGAAGAGTAAACACAGTTACTATATCCACTACTTTGGCATCAAACTCTTTACGAACCTCTTTCAGTACACTCCAGCTTCTATTTTCGCTATATGGAAGAGCCTTAAAATCGACCACTATAAATTTACCCTTACCCACATAGTCCGATAATTTTCTGACAACCCCCTCTTTATCGGCATCAAACTCAATATCTATAAAAGGCTCTCCTTTTTCGGTCTTTAAAGCTTCAACAGCATTCTCTCTCATACCAGCCAGTACAACATCCCCTTTCAGGGTAGGTTCTACTCCATCTATCATCTCAATAATAGCCCGATAGTTATCAGAAATACTTTCAAATATCATTCCACTCACCTGCCTAGTCATTACAGCAATAACAGCCAGTTGGTTATCTCTATTCTCGTTATAGAGCTTATCTATCGCCTCCAAAACATTTTCCGAATTCTTATCGATAGATGCTATAAACTGAGCTAGTTTATCGTTTAAAGGAGTTCCCACTCCATAAGTGCCATTCACTACAATGTTTCCAGCCTCTAAAACAAACATAGCAGGAGGTATAAAAGGCACCTTCTTCATATCTGGCATGGCCATAACAGCAATAGGCTTCTCTAAACTCCCCTGAAATTGTGCTGTATTATGCTGCACAACCACACTATCAAGTTTATCGTTGTTCAGCATTTTAAGATATACGGTACGACCCTCAAGTGCCTCGTTATCAAAATTCATAGTAACCGTGTACTCCTTACTACTCGGTGTACAACCCACCAATGCAAATAGTAAGGCCGATGTAAGAATCATTTTTCTCATTATAGATTTTATTATAAGGTTATAAAAGCGTTGGTACAAGTGGTTTACAAGCCATACACCATAAAACAGCACCTCTATTCTCTGTTGAACAGATTACTGCAAAATAGCTAGCATACCAATGTAAGAACAACTAGCACTCTCTTTTACAGCTATGCCCCTACTTTTTGGAGTGATAAACCACACATTCCTACCTCTTTTAAAATTAACAATTTAATCTTAGTACAACTAAAAAAACACGAATTTATCTTCAGAAAGTTATTTTTACCTAGTTTTGTATAAAAGCTGATATAGCTTACTTCATTTAAGCTTACTTTTAAAG
>JASLCG010000044.1 GCA_030151885.1 Bacteroides sp. | reverse complement strand
TTGGGCTTATCTTCTTTTCTATAAGTTGTTTATTACGTATTATTATTTTGTAAAAGTACTGAGTTATAATTGCTTATTTGTTATGTATATAGTTTTATATCTACTGCTTATGCGTTATAAATAGTGATTGTAAATTGGTATCTACGTTAGTCATAAGCTTTTTAAAGTATTGTAGAGCTATTTTTTTTGTTAAAACATATTATATAACATACTGTTTAAAATTTAACTAAATTAGAATAGTAGGTTAACTTAATTTTACTAAATTGCCAAATAATTACATTTTGCTATGTCTGCTTAGCAAAATATTAGTTTTATCTTAATACGCATAATAAAATATGGCATTTATAAAAGATGTAGAATCACAAATTTTCAAACCGATTATAGCGGTTTTATTATTACTAGTAGTATGGTTAGTTCCATCAAGTTCGTATAATTTTATTGGTTTAGATTTAATACAACAACGAGTTTTATTAATTTTTATAGTTGCTTTAATTTGTTGGGTTACAGAAATTATTCCTGCATGGGTTACATCAGTTACTATTACTACAATTCTATTATTTTCTGTTTCAGATAGTGCATTAAAGATATTTGATGTATCGGCAGATGCAGGTCAGGTTCTCTCTTCTAAAGCTTTGATTGAATCTTTTGCAGATCCTATTATATTTTTATTTATAGGAGGGTTTATTCTAGCAGCTGTGGCATCGAAGTTTGAGATTGATAGGACTATTGTCAATTTTGTAATTCGTATTATTGGGACTAAATCAAATCGTTTTCTTTTAGGAATCATGCTAGTAACAGCATTCTGTTCAATGTTTATCAGTAATACTGCAACTGCTATTATGATGTTAACACTGGTAACTCCTATGTTTAAAGGAATGGAAAGTGGTGATAAAGGAAAGACTGCTTTGGTGTTAGGCATCTCTGTAGCTGCTAACTTAGGAGGATTAGGTACACCGATTGGAACTCCTCCAAATGCGATTATTCTAAAGTATTTAAATAACCCCAATGGTCTGAATATGGATATTGGATTCTTCGACTGGATGATTGTGTTTTTGCCATTAGCCCTAATTTTAGTGCTTGCATCGTGGTTTCTTCTTATAAAACTATTTCCATTTAAAGCTACCAATATTAAAACTGTAGCTGTAGCGATAGGAGATAGTAAGCATTACCCGCTCTCAATGGTTGTTACTGTTTCTATTATATTAGGTGTAACTGTAGCACTTTGGTGTTTTGATAGATTGTTTGGAGTTAATGCCAATGTTGTAGCATTTGTTCCTATATGTATGTTTAGCTTATTAGGAGTTATTACTAAGAAAGACTTAGGAGAAATTGACTGGAGTGTTTTATGGTTAGTTGCCGGAGGTTTTGCTTTAGGTTTAGCTTTTCAAGATACAGGTTTAGCTAAAAAACTAATAAGTGCAATTGATTTTGGGTCAGTAACACCATTTGTCATTATAATATCATGTTGGGTTATAAGTTGGGCATTATCTAATGTTATATCTAACACGGCTTCTGCCACTTTAGTAGCTCCTATTTTTGTAGCTTTAGCAACATCTTTATCTGGTGAATTAGAAGCTCTTGGAGGAGCTAAAGTACTTTTGTTAGGTGTGGCAATATTTACATCACTAGCAATGATTTTACCAATAAGTACGCCTCCTAACGCTTTAGCTTATTCGACAGGTTTTGTAGATAAAAAAGATATGCAGAAAGTAGGTATTATTATAGGTGGATTAGGTTTTACTCTTTGTATTAGTGTAATATATATAGTTAGTCTATTATTTCACTAATAATGTATTATATATGACATGGTATGTGTAACAATATAAAATGATTCCTTTATGCAGATCTATTAAAGATCAAAATTATTGATATATAAATATTTTTTATTAGTTTTCTAATAGTTAAAACACTAAAAAAAATAGGTATGGAAAATATTAAGAATACAATGAAATCTGCCATAAAGTATTGGTGGACAGGTTTACTAGTAGGAGTATTGTCTATAGTACTCGGTTTTTGGAGTATTGCTACTCCTATAACTACAATATTAGCTTTAAATATTCTTTTTATAGCAGGGTTCTTAACATCAGGTATAATTGATGTGTTTTACGCGATTAGTATGCGTAAAGAAAGTAATGATTGGGGTATTATATTAGCATCTGGTTTAATAAACTTATTTATAGCTTTTTTATTATTATCGGCTAAGTTAGATAGTTTTATTATTTTGCTGCTTTATGTGGGGTTTTGGTTTATGTTCCATTCTCTTACAACCATTGCAATGTCAATTCGTATGCATAAAAATAGAATTAAAGGATGGGGATATTTATTAAGTTTAGGAATATTAGGCTTAGTTTTATCGTTCTTTTTAATTAGTAATTTCGAATTTGCAACAAGTTTTATAGTTACATTATTTGCTGTATCTTTAATGTTATATGGCATAATAAGGGTAATTCATGCTCTTGTATTGCGTGGCTTACAGAAATACCTATAAAATAGTATTAAAATATTTTAAGCACCAGATTGATACATACTTTCTGGTGTTTTTTTATATGTAGTCATAAATTACTGATATATATTTGTAGTATGATGAAAAGAATTGATGTTGGGCCTATTATTATTGAAAGTAATATATTGTTGCCTGTAGCTGATGAGGGTATTAGAGCAGGATTTCCTTCTCCAGCACAAGACTATATGGATGTTGCTATTGACTTGAATAAAGAATTAATTAAAAATCCTTCAACTACTTTTTATGGAAGGGTTAAAGGAGATTCTATGATTGATGCAGATGTTTATGATGGAGATATATTAGTAATTGATAAGTCTATTGAGCCACAAGATAATGATATGGCTGTATGTTATCTTGATGGAGAATTTACACTTAAATATATTGAGATACATAAAGATGTAATCTATTTAGTTCCTGCTAATTCAAAGTATAAAAAGATAGTTGTAACGTCCGATCAAAATTTAATAATATGGGGTATCGTTACTTATGTAATTCATAAAGCTAGGAAGAGAAAAAGATGATTGCATTAATAGATTGTAATAATTTCTATGCTAGCTGTGAACGAGTGTTTAATCCTAGTTTAGTAGGAAAACCAATAATTGTCTTATCTAATAACGATGGCTGTGTTATAGCCCGTAGTAATGAAGCAAAAGATTTAGGAATTCCTATGGGGATACCTTTCTATCAGATTAAAAATAAAATCAAAGAATTAGGAATAGAAGTTTTCTCTTCTAACTATACACTTTATGGTGATATGTCACGTAGGGTAATGAGTTTAGTTGCAGAGGCTGTTCCCGAAGTAGAAGTTTACTCAATAGATGAGTGCTTTGTCTATTTGGAAGGTATATCTAATCTTAAAGAGTTTGCTACAGACTTAAGGCAGAAAATTTATAAAGGGTTAGGAATACCTGTAAGTATTGGTATAGCACCTACAAAAACATTGGCAAAATTGGCAGGAGATTTTGCTAAGAAGCACTCTGCATATCAAGGTGTTTGTATTATAGATACAGAGGAAAAACGTAATAAAGCTTTGAAGCTAACAACTATTGATAAAATATGGGGCATAGGAAGACGATTCAGTGTAAAAATGAAAAATGTAGGACTTAATACAGCTTATGATTTTGTTCAGAAAAGTAACTATTGGGTTAGAAATAATTTTACTGTTGTTGGGTTAAGAACTTGGAAAGAGTTACAGGCGATTCCTTGCATCGCTCTAGAAAGTGAAACCTCGAAAAAAAGTATAGCAACTTCAAGAACTTTTAATAAGTCTATTAAGTCATATGAAGAGCTGACAGAGATTATATCTAATTTTGCTGCTGCTTGCTCTACAAAACTGAGGGCTCAGAAAGGGAAAGCAGGAACTATTACTGTAATGATTCGTACTTCTAGATATAATGATGGGAATCCTTTTTATACTAATTCAATGAAATTGGATTTTGAAGTGCCTACATCTAGTCCGACCGAGTTCATTAAAGTGGCAAAGCATATTTTAAAAACTATATATAATCCAAGGTATGGTTATAAAAAAGCTGGTGTTATAATAAGTAATATAACAAATTATGCTCAAACAGCTATATTTGATTCTATTGATAGAGATAAACAACAGAGGTTACTACAAGTAGCAGATTTTATTAAAAAGAAAAATGGTGAATCTAAATTAACTATTGCAGCTCAAGGAAACTTTAGGCTAAGTAATTATTCGGATCGGAAATATGTATCAAAACTATATACAACTAATTTAGAAGATATTATAACAGTTTACACTACAGATTAGGAGTGAAATATAGAGTATATCAGTATCATGTAAATAAAAGTTATTGTATTATATAGAGTTCATAGATTTGGTTTTTGAAACATTACTACTCTAGTTTACTTTATAAAACACCAATTAAGTATTATACTTTAAGTGCTGTAAGTAGTTATTATATAGTAATTTATATTGGGTGTAGCTACTGTCTTAAAATAAATATATCGAAAGAATTTGTTAATATCGTAGAAAAATAGTTATATTTGCATCGCAAAACAAAAGCAAATAATGCGAAAGTAGCTCAGTTGGTAGAGCACAACCTTGCCAAGGTTGGGGTCGCGGGTTCGAATCCCGTC
>JASLCG010000041.1 GCA_030151885.1 Bacteroides sp. | reverse complement strand
ACCTCATTATAGTTAAGCACATCGTTCATTGCCGACATACCTCATGCTTGTCGCCGACAAACCTCTGACTTATCGGCAACATGACTGGAGTATGTCGGCGACAAGCAAGTTCCTTCATATATTAGTAATCCATACTAGTCGAATTAAGACCAATTTCACAGTTATCTGCACAATATATATAAGAACAGTTACTAAACATTAGCCACCTATTATTTGTATATTAGAGCACGTATTAATTATATAAGATGAAGAGTAAAAGAAATAAATACAAAGTGAATAGAAAAACACTTTTGTTTACAGCTGGATTTATTTGGTTAGTTGCAGGAATCAACGTCCTAAATATCGGCATACAAACGTGGCAAGCAGTAGAACACATCACTTTTAAAACCAAAGCTATATATGCTAGTATAGTGCTTATCATTTTTTTATTTGCAATATTTAAACCCTTACATAAAAAATATGTAAGTAGAATAATTTCGCTCACTGATCAAAATCACCCCTTGGCTTTCTTTGACACTAAAGGATGGTCAATTATGGCATTTATGATTACACTTGGAGTTAGCGTTAGATACTTCAACTTACTACCCGAAATTTTTATTGCTACATTCTATACAGGCTTATCAATAGCCCTTAGTTCTACAGGAGTACTCTTTATATATAGTTGGCTTAGATTTAAACCTAATACATAAATATTCACTTTTCAAATTTATAGTAATAATTATTCACTATTAGTTCTGTTTTATGCATAAATAATATACCTTTGCAGGAAAATTAATTTATATACACATAAAACCATTACGTAATGAATAAAATTCCTACTCCAATTGTATCTTTATTACCAATAGCTATCCTTATAGCCTTGCTAACTTTGATTATTCCTATTTTTGGTAGTGATGCACTTGAAGGAGGAAGTCAAATTGCCTTATTAACAACAAGTGCTATTTGCACATTTATTGGAATTACATTTTACAAAAAAAAATGGGCTGAGTATGAGAAAGCAATTACTAATAACATTACAGGTGTTAGTAGTGCATTAATTATCTTACTTATTATTGGTGCATTAAGCAGTGCATGGATGATTAGTGGTGTTGTACCTACCCTTATTTATTATGGAATACAAATAATACACCCTCAGTTCTTTCTAGCCTCAACATGCATTATATGTGCGTTAGTATCGATTATGACAGGTAGTTCTTGGACTACTATTGCTACAATTGGTATAGCATTAATAGGCATTGGGAAAGCTCAAGGTTTTGGTGAAGGCTGGATTGCTGGAGCCATCATATCAGGAGCCTATTTTGGAGATAAAATGTCTCCTTTATCTGATACTACTATTTTAGCCTCTTCTATGTCTGAAACACCGTTGTTTCAACACATCCGATATATGCTTATAACTACAGTACCAGCAATAATAATAACACTTATTATTTTTGCTATAGCTGGCTTTACTGAAAACACAAGTGATACCGAGCATATTCAATCTTTTGTAAACTCCTTACAAGAGCGCTTTCATATTACTCCATGGCTTCTAACAGTGCCTGTAGTTACTGGTATAATGATTGCTAAAAAGGTACCATCCATAATAACTTTATTCATCTCAACACTACTGGCACTTATTATGAGTATCATATTCCAACCAGAGATAGTACTTGAGATTGCTAATACTCTAGACATTACACGTTTTAAAGCACTATTCAAAGGATCATTACTTACCTTATATGGCGAGACACAAATAGATACAACAAACTCTCTACTAGAAGAACTCGTTGCAACAAGAGGTATGTCTGGAATGCTAAATACAGTATGGCTTATAATCTGTGCTATGTGTTTTGGTGGTGCAATGACAGCATCAGGCATGATTCAGAGTATTACTAGTGCATTCACTAGAATGATTAAAAACAGGGTTAGCTTAGTAGGCTCTACCGTAGGTTCAGGACTATTTTTAAATCTCGCTACTGCCGATCAATACATTAGTGTTATATTAACATCAAATATGTTTAAAGACATTTACAAAAAAATGGGCTATGAAAGCAGACTCTTAAGTAGAACCACAGAAGATGCTGTAACCGTAACATCTGTATTAATTCCGTGGAACTCCTGCGGAATGACACAAGCAACAATACTTAATGTTCCTACAGTAACTTACCTTCCATACTGTTTTTTCAACATATTAAGTCCAGTTATGTCTATTTTAGTAGCTGCCATAGGATATAAAATTAAAAAAGCTGTTACTCCATCTAAAACAAAATAATTAAAATATTATTATCGTATATTTTGTCTTTTAACCATCAGTAGTGTAGTTTTGAGTATTTAAAACTAAACAGAAGCAATGATTCAAAAATATATAGCGAAAATAGTAGCTTTATTAGCTATTATCCCATTACTAGCAAGTTGTGGTGAGGATAGAAGACACGAGGTGGACCAACGTCAAGACACACAACGCTGGATATATGACACTATGAGTAATGATTACTATTGGTATGAAGATATTCCTCAAGAAAAAGAGCTCAACTTCTTTGATGAGCCAACAAGTTTTTTTAAAAAACTTTTAAGCAAAAAGGATGGTAATGGCTCTATGAAGTTCTCTTATATCCATAAGATTAATCCAACTCTTGAAACAAGAACTATGATAGAGACCAACAATAGCTATGGGCTAGAATTCTCTGCTATAGTTAGAAATGATAACAAATTTACTGGTCAATGCATTGTATTATACACTTTGCCTGGATCTCCAGCAGAACAGGCTGGACTTAAAAGAGGTGATATTATAACCCATATCAATGGAGAAAAGTTAATTGAAAATCAAATATTTGGATACGGAAATGGAAGTCTTCTTCTTGGACCTGAGATAATACTTACCATAAATAACTACCTTGAACCAACCAGAAAGATTACTTTACCAGCCTCTACAATGGTTAATAATGATCCACTACTAATATGTAAGAAATTAGAAGGATACAAAAATCTAGGATACATATTATACAACCATTTTACTTATGGCACACCTGAAGAGGAGGAAAACAATAAAATTGGTTACCATGAAGGCTCTTATCTTAAAAATATGATAGAGCAAACTAAAAAACTTCAGGGAATAGAAGATCTTATTCTAGATTTACGATATAATTCGGGAGGAGAATTAAATACTGCAGGTGTTTTAACATCTATCATCTGCCCTACGCATTCAATAGAAGAACATCTAGGATACCTTGAGTTTAATGACCTAAGAGCTAAAGAAAACACTAAAATGCCCACAGCACAATCTTACCTTAGTAAAACTGCTGGTGTCAATCTCAATATTAAAAATCTATATGTTATAACTGGACAAAGTACAGCATCTGCATCTGAGTTTGTTATAAATGCCCTTAAACCTTTTATGAACGTTCATGTTATTGGAACAAAAACCATTGGTAAAAACGTAGGTTCGCAGGGCTATAACAAGGGGAACTGGCATATACAACCTATAGTCTTAAAAATATTCAACTCTTTACACGAGTCTGATTATAGTGAAGGTTTCACTCCTGGACTATACAATGCAAATAGTGCACAAAATAATAAAGAAAACCTTTCACTATATAATATAGCTGAGAATATTCCGTTTAAAGAACTTGGAACACCAAATGAGCCATTACTAAATCGTGTATTATTCATACGAGGATATAATAATTCTAGAGCTCATACACGAGGTCTAGATTCAGCTTTTAACACCTCCAACTACAAATTAGGAGAGTCTTCAATATCAGTACGAAAAACTAATGATTTAATATATAAGCCACTTAACGATTAAAGAAATCATAGAAGAAAAGCAATTGATATTTAATTGCATTCTTCCAATAAGCCGCATTGTGTACCCCAGGTCTTGAAATAAAGTCGTGGGGTATCTTTTTTTCAATAAACGCATTGTGCATATCTACATTTACTTGATAGAAAAAATCCTCCACTCCACAATCAAAAATAATGGCATACTTATTATCAGCAAATCTATCAATATGAGACGCTACAGTATAGTCATTCCACAATGCACTATTACTTTCAATCTCCCCCAAATGCGCTATCAAATTCCAATTTTTCGGGAAAGGCCTTAAATCTAAGCCACCGCTCATACTACCTATTGCTCCAAATAATTCTGGATGCTTACCAGCTATCCAAAAAGCTCCGTGACCTCCCATACTAAGACCAGTTATTGCAACTTTTTCTCTCTTTCCTTCAATTTGTAACAAATTAGAAATATAGGGATATAATTCTTTCGAAATAAAAGTTTCAAATTTAGAAGTCTCTATAGCAGGACTGTCCCAATACCAGCTATTTTCTCCAGAAGGACAAACAAAAGCCATTCCATAGTCATCAGCTAGCACTCCTAAATCAGGTTCAATATTAAGCCATGTTTTTTCATTACCACTATACCCATGTAATAAATATAGGACTGGCACACTCTGTTTTTTAATTAGTTCTGGCTTAACCAGTAGCACAGGAACGTTTTTCTGCATACTTGTACTATACACTGACAGGCTATCTATTTGAAAAGCTTCAACCTTAGATTGTACAAAAAAGACAAAAATTAGAAAAGATAATACTCGAAAGTAATGTTCTTGTTTTTTAAAAATAAATGACATAATATATTAGTTTAATATGCTTATTATAAATCTTATAGCCTGGTCTAATTATATAATAGGGAAACACGATATAAAAACACAAACGTCATTATAGTTGTTTTATTGTGTTTAATAGCAAGAATATGTTTATATTTGCCATGAACAACTAACTAACATGTGTAAAGAATGACTCTATTATACAATTAGCTTCTTTAGTGACTAAATATGCTAATCTACAAAATAATAGTTTAACTCTACACAACACTCAAAGCAAAAAAAATTATTCAGATCAATGAAGACACTTTACATTAAGGAACACTTAGCTTGTCCTAATTATGTTTCGGATCACTATACAGGGTTTTCCAGACATACAATTGAGGCAAATGAAGAGTTTTCGATTAAACAGCAAAATCTAAACTACCTCCTATTCGTATTGGACGGTACTTTAGAAATTAGAAGTAGTGAGTTTGACTACCGTATCTACAAAAGTAATACAATGGTCGCTTTTTCTCGCAACAGTGATTTAACAGGTAAAGCCATCACAGAAACTAAGTTGATGTTACTATGTTTTGATAAACATGTTAACGTATGTGACAAGCTAGTTCTTGAAAGCTTATATACCCAGCTACCTATGGAGAAAAATGACTATCTAGGTTTACCTATCCTTGAAGGAATGGAAAGAGTACTAGAGAGTATGAACTACTACTTAGATAATAAATTGCAGTGTATGCACTTGCATTATATGAAGCTCCAGGAGATATTCTTTGTATTTAGAGGTTTTTACAAGAAAGAAGAGATGGTTAAATTCTTCTCTCCTATCTTAAACAGAACAGTTAACTTCAAAGACTTCGTAATAGCTAATTATCAAAAAGTAAAAACAGTTGAAGAGTTATCAGAACTATACGGCTGTTCTTTACGTTCGTTTAATAGAAAATTCAAAGAACATTTTGACGATTCTCCATATAACTGGATCTTGAAGCAAAGAGCTAAACACGTAAAAGCTCAACTTCTAACTCCAGGTATTGAATTCGCACAAATAATCAAAGAGTTTAAATTCTCATCAGCTTCTCACTTTTCTACTTATTGTAAAAAACAATTTGGTGTTACACCTAGAGAAATTAGAAAATCTGTGCAGTAATTAAAAGCTTAAGTTATAAAAGCGAGTATTTAAATGATTTAAATACTCGCTTTTTTTTATGTCAGATGGGTTTATTATATTTATATTCTAAATAATTGAATCCAAGGATAAATATCTAGAAATATGAGCGAAAAATCTAATAATAAAGAAGTTATAGTATTTACCAGTCCTACATTCCTTAATAAGACTACACAGTATATTATAGAGAACTTCGTAACTAATACTTTTGAGGATTATCGTATAATAGTATACTACTTTAACATTTATGATGAAGAAAATGACTGTATATCAACTTGGAGGAACAACCCTAAATTTCAGTTAATAGAGGTTACTAAAGAGCTAACTTTACCAAACTTAACTAGTGAATCTATAATTTTTGATGCTCTTTTTGGTTTTGATCTTCAAGCCCCACTCACAGGAGGCTTTAGCGCATTAGTACAGTTTATTAACAAATCGGATGCAACAATTTTTTCTTTGGCAGCTCCTTCAGGACTATTGCCTACAGATAATTCTACTAATGCACAAAATATAATTAAAGCAACATATTCTCTATTACTTCAAGAGCCACCATTAGCATATTACTTTCCAGAGAATCAGGATTTTTTCGGAGAGATTATAGGTAAAGAATGTTTTGGTAAAGCTTATAACGTTCCTAAGTTTACCACAAAAAAAGAAATAGCAAAGATATATAAACCTCGTAAGCGTTTTTCTCATAAAGGGACATATGGAAAAGGTTTGTTAATTGCAGGCTCATATGGTATGGCTGGAGCAGCCAATTTATCTGGCATGGGAGCCCTTAAGTCGGGCATAGGGTTGTTAGTACTTCACTGTCCTAACGCAAACCGTATAATACATCAAACCGTACTACCTGAAGCTGTATTGAGTTTAGATCTAAATGAACTATGCTTTACACAAATTGTAGACCTAGAGCCATGTGATGCAGTAGCCGTAGGGCCAGGTTTAGGTCTATCAAGAGATAGTGAAATTGCTGTAGAAAACCTTTTGATGGAGCGAACTGATAAAGAAAATCCTATTCCAGTCATTATTGATGCAGATGGAATTAATCTAATCGGTGGGCAAACAGATTTACTAGAAGGTGCACTAAAAGATACCATCTTAACACCTCATCCATTAGAGATGGATAGACTAATAGGTTTCTCGTCAAATTCATATATTAGACTACAAAAAGCAATTGGTTTTGCAAGAGAACATCAGTCTTACATTGTCCTAAAAGGGGCATACTCTTTTCTTATTTTCCCTGATGGCGATTATCAATTAAACCCAACAGGAAATGCAGGAATGGCCACAGGAGGTAGTGGAGATGTGTTAACTGGAATACTTCTAAGCTTAGTAGCACAAGGCTATTCTCTTAAAGAGAGTATTATACTAGGTAGTTATGTACACGGGCTTGCAGGAGATATTGCAGCTAAAGAAAAAGGTGAAATAGGAATGACTGCTAAAGATATAGCTGAAGCTCTTCCTAAAGCCTGGTTAGAAGTTCATAAGCTAGCTAATGAGTAAAGCTTAAATGAACTTAATCCTTAATAGGATTCCTAATATCCTATTTAAAAGTTAATTAACTTTGATAAGAATACACTTAAAATATTGTACTATGCTTAAAAGACTTATTTCATTGAGCACAATACTACTGATGAGTTATGGGGCCTTTGCTCAAACTCAAGTAGTAACAGGAGTTATGAACGGCAAAGATTATGGTGTTGCCTATTCATTACCCAAAACGCAATTAAAAGCAACTATACACTTTGAGAATACAACATATACACCTGGAGAGTTTGCTAAGTATGCAAATAGATTTCTCCATTTAAATAATGTAGAACAGGCCTCATCAAATAGTTGGAGATTAAAACAGGTAGAGATTGGAACTATTGGCGTTCCAGATCCTGAAAAGTCTTATTTTGTCAAATTAAAGGATAAGACTGTAGCTCCTAATCTAACACTTACACAGTCTGGTGTTATCCAGTCTATCAATACTCCTTTAATAAAGAAATCTGAGACTACATCTGCTCAGCAGATTGTAGAACAGGAACAATCTGTTGATCCTAGAAAATATTTTACTGAAGAAATTTTACTAGCAAACTCTACAGCTAAAGTTGCAGAACTTGTAGCTAAAGAGATTTACGCTATAAGAGAGAGTAGAAACAGCCTACTTCGCGGTGAATATGATGACATCCCTGCCGATGGTGAGTTTTTAAAAATTATGCTCAAAAAAATGGAAGAGCAAGAAAATGCATTATTATCACTTTTTGTAGGCAAAACTGACATTGTTCAACAAAGAAAAGATATTATCATAACTCCTGAAGAGGAGATTACAGACCACGTAATAGCTCGTTTTTCTACAAAGGTAGGCGTTGTAGAGAGTGACAACCTTATCGGAGAACCGATATATATATCTTTAAAGGATTTAAAAACAGTAAATATTATAGACGACGGTAAAGGAAAGAAAAAACAAGAAGGTATAGCGTATAATCTGCCAGGAAGAGGTTATATTCAAGTAATATACCAAAATCATGTTATTAGTAAAGGAGAATTCCCAATTACACAGTTTGGAACTGTAGAGTTTTTGGCTCCAGCTCTTTTCAATAAAAAAAGTACCATCCAAGTCTATTTTGACCCTACAACTGGAGGCTTATTAAAAGTAAATCAAGAAGAGCAATAATATTAGACAACTAATCAACTCAAATTAATCAATGAAAAAACTAACATCGATTTTTATGTTCCTAACAGCTATACTCTTTATTGGCTGTAGTGCAGAAAAAATCCAATTAAATGACCAAGTGTATAATCAAGGAATTAACATTACGCCTCGTCCACAAAAGCTAGTTGAGAATGATGGCAAATTTATTTTAAACCCTAATACTGTTTTTATATCAGAAGATACAGAGGCAGATAAGGTTGCAAATTTCTTTATAGAGAAACTTAATAAATCAACAGGTTATAAACTATTACTGCATAAAGACACACCTTCTAATAACTACATTAAATTGGTTATTAATAGTGGTTTGAATATTAACAATGAAGGTTATACTTTATCAGTTACACCAGAGCGTGTACTTGCAGAAGCTAAAACAGCACATGGACTTTTCTATGCTATGCAAAGCTTAATGCAGTTATTTCCTGCTGAAATAGAGAGTTCTAAAGTTATAAATGCTCAAGAATGGTCTGCTAAATCTGTTGAAATAGAAGACCAACCTAAATTAGGCTATAGAGGACAAATGCTAGATGTATGTAGACACTTTTCAAGCATAGAATATATTAAAAGACAGCTTGATATTTTAGCAATGTTCAAAATTAATAAATTCCACTGGCACTTAACAGAGGACCAAGGCTGGAGAATTGAAATAAAAAAATATCCTGAATTAACCACCATTAGTTCTAAAAGAGTTGAAGGCGAAGGAGATACTTATGGACCTTACTTCTACACTCAAGAAGAGGTTAAAGAAGTTGTTGCCTATGCTAAAGAGCGTTTTATTGAGGTTATTCCTGAAGTAGAAATGCCAGGACATGGTGTCGCAGCATTAACAGCATATCCTGAGTTTTCTTGTACAGGTGGACCTTTTGAAGTTAGAAATATCTGGGGTGTATCAACAGACATCTACTGTGCTGGAAATGATGCTACATTTGAATTCTTAGAAGATGTTATTTCGGAAGTAGCTCCACTATTTGAAAGCGAATATTTTCATATCGGGGGAGATGAAGCTCCTAAAACCAGATGGAAAAATTGTCCTAAATGCCAAGCTAGAATTAAAGCTGAAGGGATAAAAGCTGATAAAGACCACACAGCTGAAGAGAAACTCCAAAGCTATTTTATTAGACGAATCCAAACAGTCCTAGATAAATACAATAAAAAACTTATTGGATGGGACGAAATATTAGAGGGTGGACTAGCCCCTTCTGCTACTGTCATGAGCTGGAGAGGAGAACAAGGTGGTATCACAGCTGGAAACATGGGACATGATGTTATTATGACTCCTTCTCCATGGTTCTACCTTGATGCATTCCAAGGTGATCCTAACTTATCACCAATGGGTATTGGTAGTTTTACTAAGATAGATAAAACTTATAGCTATAACCCTGTGCCAGAAAAATTGGCAGAAGATAAAGTTCATCACATATTAGGAGTTCAGGCCAATGTTTGGACAGAATATATGTATACTCCAGAACTTGTTGAATACTATACTTACCCTAGAGTTATAGCATTAGCAGAAGTGGGATGGACCAATCAGGACAGAAAGGATTATATAGATTTTGAAAGAAGACTAGATAATATACGTGCTAGATTAGACATGTATGGTATTAATTACTACATCCCATTACCAGAAGATAAAGGAAAGCCATCTTCAGATTTTATGGCATTTACTGATCAAGTTACATTAGATTTTGACAGTACAGAGCCTGTGAAATTCGTATATACTACCGATGGTAGCGAACCGAATTTAAACTCTAAAGAGTTTACTGAACAACTTACATTCAATGAATCTACAACTGTTAAAATTCGCTCTGTTTTACCAACTGGAAAAATGAGCCGAATTAGAACAATAGAGCTTGATAAGCAAAACTACACAAAAGCTAATTCTAATCTTAACGATTATAAAGGAATTAAAGCTATGTATTTTAAAGGCTTAATCCATAAAGTAAAGGATTTAGATGAACTTACTGCAGAAGAGGTTGAGTACATCACAGCTCCTCAAAAGGCTAAACATATCGTTAAAGGGTATAGAGAGTTAGAAGCAGATGACTACTATAATACTATACTTACAGGGGTGTTTAATGTTGATAAGAGTGATATTTATTACTTCAAATCGACAGCTGACCAACTTTGGATAGATGGCCAATTAGTATTAGACTATGAAGGAGTACCTAAGAAGCAGCCTCATCCAGGACGTTCAATAGCACTTGAAGCAGGAACACACGAATTTAAAATGGTACGAGTTTCTGCAATTGTTGGAGGATGGCCTCCATTGTGGGAACCTCTTTATATTATGATGAGAAGCAGTGCCCAAGATAAATTCACTTATATGGATGATAGTTTTTATCAACCAGGTGTATAAAGGATACTTAATTAAAACTAACAAACAAAATCCAGCTGTAGAACTATCTTTACAGCTGGATTTATAATTTTATATACCTCCTAATTACTTAAATTATCTAAGGACTATAATACTTGTAACAGAGTAGCTTTAATACTGACAAGTATTAAATTTTATGTACAAATACGTTATACTTATCTTCTTTGCATAGCATGATATCAACAACTACCTAACAATAATCGCGTATTCTAAAAGCTTAACCTACGTGCGTGGTTGCTTTAACGCATTACTATAGAATATACTAGGAGAATAAAAGAAAAGGCGATGCTAAAATTTAGCATCGCCTTTTCTTTTATGTTACTATTCAATGATTAATTTGTTATTTATGAACTTTATTGAATAACTTTTTCCTTTTTGTGTTTTAAAAGATAACTTACTATCTAAGTAGTGTAAGGTACATGATTCTCCTTTGTTAGATGTTACTATCAAATTAGTTAAAGCACCATTTTCCCACTTCATATCAATGGTAAAATTTCCTCTAGCCATTAACCCTGTCACACTACCCTCTTTCCAAGCATCAGGAAGTGCAGGTAAAATATGTATAAATCCCATATGGCTCTGCAATAGCATTTCCGCTATTCCAGCTGTTCCACCAAAATTCCCATCAATTTGGAAAGGTGGATGCGTATCCCATAAGTTAGGAAGTGTTCCCTGCTTCAACAGATTCTGATAAAGTGTATAGGAGTGGTTTCCATCATGTAAACGTGCCCACTGATTAAGTTTCCAGCCCATACTCCAACCTGTAGCAAAATCACCTCTATGCTCTAAAACTACTTTAGATGCTTCTGCTAACTCTTTAGTAGTAACAGGTGATATGGTTCTTCCTGGATGTAAGCCATACAAATGATTAACATGTCTATGGTTGTCTTTTGGATCATCAATATCATCATACCACTCTTGTAATTGACCGTATCGGCCAATTTTATATGGGTAAATTTTATCTAATACATTTTGCCACTCTTTTCTCTCTTTTTTATCACATTTTAAAACTATACTAGCTTGAATTGCATCTAATAGAACCTCTTTGACAACTGCATGTACAAAAGTAGCTCCTTGATCAACAGGACCATGTTCTGGTGAAGTTGAAGGTGTTGCTGTATAGAGTCCATTATCTCTTTTCCACATAAAATCAACTGCAAACTGAGCACTTTCTTTTAAAATACTATAGTTCTTTTTTAAAAACTCTGTATCTCTAGTATAATCGTAGTAGTCCCAAATGTGAGTTGCCAACCACGGTCCAGCCATAGGGTTAAAATTCCAACTCATATCCTTACTAGAAAGGGGCGCAGTAAAGCC
Source organism: Bacteroides sp. (assembly GCA_030151885.1). Lineage (GTDB taxonomy): Bacteria > Bacteroidota > Bacteroidia > Bacteroidales > Bacteroidaceae > Bacteroides_E. The sequence goes on along the minus strand of JASLCG010000041.1, from coordinate 10,062 downwards.
GTAAATATTACCAGAGATAGATGCAGTCCATCCCCTTGTACCAAAATATGACTCAGCTGTTACACGACCAGGCTTAACCAGTGTTTTAATAAAATCAAATAAAGGCTCTGCACACTCATTCAAGTTTGCTATTGATACTGGCCAATAATTCATTTGTAGATTAATGTTGTTATGGTAATCAACATGCCATGGTCCATCAATATTATTATGCCATATTCCTTGTAAATTAGCTGGTAAAGAGCCTTTTCTTGAACTAGAAATCAACAAATATCTACCAAATTGAAAGTATAAAGACTCCAAGTAATAGTCTAAATTACCCTCTTTATACCTTTTTAGTCTTTGATCTGTTGGAATATTAAGAGAAAGCATCTCTGTATTTAAATTTAGGTCAACTCTATTAAATAGATTTTGGTAATCGGCTACATGGTTATCATATAGCTGATCGTACGATTGACTTATAATACGAGCTATTTTTCTATCATTTTTCAGAGCAGCACTTTCACCTACATAAGTTTTAGCATCCTTAAAGTCGGGATTAAAATTCATAAAATAGTCTGTAGATGCCACTATTTTAAATATCACCTCATTAGCACCCTCAATAGAGAAACCTTGAGTAGAAGCCTTAAGGGCACCATCTTTAATATCACATAGTATATCCAAAGCAAATTCTTGCTTGTTATCTTTTAAGTGTCCTAAAAATCTAAGATGGTTATTGGATATAACTTTAAACTCTCCCTCAGCATTTGAAGGCATTAAATATCTAAAACTTAAGTTCTGCTTTGAAGATACGTCTGCTGAGAATTTAATTATAAAAGTACTATCGGGATAAGAGCAAAAATAAGATCTATGATAGTTAACACCATTCTGTTTAAAAGCTACATCAACAGTTGCAGTGTTTAAATTTAACTCTTTGGTGTATTGTTCATAACTATCAGGCAAGCCCGTTGCTATTCTAAACTCACCCATAGTTGAGAATGATCCAAAACGAAATGGTTTTTCTCCACCACTTCTATCATAGTCAGCAAGACCATTAAAGTTATCTCTCGTTAGCTTTGCTGCTAGAGCACCATCTCCATCTAAGAATGCTTGTCTAATAGTTGGTAATAAATGGGCGCTATTTTTATTTGTATTCCAGTAGTATGACGGATCTTTAGCAATATTTGGTCCCCCACTCCATAGCGTTTTTTCATTGAACGTTATACGCTCTTCACTTATATTCCCAAAAACATTCGCCCCAATAGCTCCATTACCTATCGGTAAAGTGTATTTCTCCCAATTTTGATCTGGATTACCTCCATAACCATCATTAATCAACCAAGCTGGTTTATTATCGTACTTATCTATTGGTTTATCAAACCAAATACGATATGGAGCTTGTGCAAACGACATTATGCTTCCACACAGTAAGAATAAAAGCAAAAAATAACGTGTAGTAATTTTCATGTTTAAATTAGTTAGTTCTCAACAAAGATAAATATTATAAACATGATAAGTAATAGATAATTAAGATAGCGAACACAAAAATATCTATATGACTTTAAAATTACTTCATTATTCCTTCTACAAAACTTTTTATATCATTGTATAACCACTGATAAGCAAATAATTTTTTAAATCTATAGTTGCTTTTCAACACTTGCTCTACATCTGTAATACTATTTTGATAAGAAGTTAATTCATTTTTATACTGCTCATTGTGTACTGCCAATCTTCTTATATACTGTTCCCTTAATTGACGTAAGTTGGCACAGATAGGTTTTAATACTCGAAGTACTATTTGATCTAGTAAATGATGTCCTTGAATAAATAGATATGTAGTCTGAGGAATTAGTCCTAAGTCTTCTAGTTCACGTGCCATTATACTCTCTACAGCCTCAATCTCTTCTGGGTAATTTCTGTGCAACTCTTCCAATTTTCTATCTACCTTATCTTGTATCCTATTCAAGGCTTTTTCAGGATTATTAGGTTGAAAAGAATAGACTTTTATTAAGCTATTAAATTGATACATTGGAAAAGCACTTGTATTTCTCTGTCTAGCAAACCATATGTTCCATAAAAAAAGTGGATATATTACTTCAGAAAGCTCTTCTAAGAATCTTTCATAATCAAATATCTCTTTATCATTTAAAGTAGCTTGAACACAGACATCATGCAAGCTCTCGGCATAACAGAAGTAGTTTTCAATTGCATAGGCATAAGTATGAAATATATACTTGCTAGTATTTATTGTCCTAGATAAATTAGTAGAGTCTTGTAATAAGAAATCATAATCACTATCAACACATGCAATCAAGTTCTCGCCAAAACTATCTGCCTTCAATGTATTCATCAACACCATTTTTTTACCCTTAGTAAGAGATGTCGAAGATGGAAGCATAACTTGAAAATATAGAGAGTCTGTTTCGAACTCTTGAAGAATAGATCTCCAAAAAGCTATATCATCATAACTTTCTACATAAGCTACAACCCTTTTTTTAGTCCGCTTAGACCTTAATTGCTCTGCAGCTTTCAGATAATCTGATGTCAAATTAGCCCTTAAAGAGTTTGCCATATCTATTAATCTTTTAAAGTAGAGATATCACTTACTTCTGTTACTGTATCAACCCAACCTTCCATTATTACAGCAGGAGAATGAGTAGTCATAATAATTTGAACATTTGGATTTAACTCTCTTATTGTAGTAATCAATTTCTGTTGCCAATCTATATGTAAAGAAGCTTCAGGTTCATCCATTAGCAAAACATAGTGTTCACCATCTTGAACTAATACAGTTAAATAAATAAGTAGAATTTGCTTTTCACCAGAAGATAATTGATAAGGTAAAAGTTCAGTGTCTCCCTGGATAAAAGTTATATCATTTTTAGACCTATTAATTTTTTTACCTGTGTAGGAAAATAGGTTATCTATAATATCCTGAAACTTGCGTTTATTATTAGCAATGTCTAGAGCTTTGCTTCTCGCATCACTACAACCAGAGCTTAGCAGCTCTACCATACGATTTCCAATATTAACTTGATAGTCTAAGTACCTGCGCTGAAGGATGTATAACTGCCAATCTAACTCTGAATTGATATTTACATCAGCTTTCTGTACAACATCTTTAAGCATAAGGGGTCTATCATAACTCCTAATCACATTATAAGGTATGTATGAAGCTGAAGATGGTTCAAAAGAGACTTGTACACCATCAAACACATGAGATGTTTCTTGAATAGCCTCATTTTGATGCTCTTCTAAGAAGGTAATAATTCTATTAAGAATAGTCGTTTTACCAATACCATTAATACCTGATAATACATTTACATCAGGTCTTAAGTTCCAGCAAACAGTCAGCCTATCCCATAGGTTTTCTATCTCAATTTTCTTTATATATTTAGCCCTTTCACTCATAGCTATATGTAGGTATTAAATTAGCTGTTACTATTCTTTCAGCTTTGTAAAATAAGAATCTAATAATTTTCTTGCAGCGACAAAAGAGGTTACCTCTCCATTTAAAACAGATTTTTCGCACTCTTTTAATAGACTTTCTATTCGGCTATTATGGTAGAAATTAGAACGTAAAGTTTCATCAATTGTTTCATACATCCAATACTTACTCTGCTGATTTCTATGATAGTTAAAATACCCATTTTCTTTTACAAAAGCAATGTATTCATCTACCATATCCCAAATAGGCTTAATTCCTAATTTATAGAACCCTGAATAAGTCAACACTTTTGGGAACCATCCAGACTCAGGTGCAGGGAATAAATGAAGAGCATTTTTAAACTGAGTTGCTGCCAACTTAGCTCTATCTATATTATCTCCATCAGCTTTATTTATAACAATAGCATCTGCCATTTCCATTATTCCACGCTTTATACCTTGCAATTCATCCCCAGTCCCAGCTAGCTGAATCAACAGAAAGAAGTCAACCATAGAGTGTACAGCAATCTCACTTTGACCTACACCCACAGTCTCAACAAATATTTTATCAAAACCAGCAGCTTCACAAAGTACAATCGTTTCTCTGGTTTTTCTAGCCACCCCACCCAGTGATCCAGCAGAAGGACTAGGACGTATAAATGAGTTCGGATGTGAAGAGAGTTCTTCCATTCTTGTTTTATCTCCAAGAATACTACCCTTACTTCTTTCACTACTAGGGTCAATAGCTAAGACTGCTAATTTGCCACCCTTTTCCAATACATGAACTCCAAAAGCATCAATTGATGTACTTTTTCCAGCACCTGGCACTCCACTAATCCCTATTCTTACCGAATTGCCCGCATAAGGCAAACACTTTTCTAACACCTCTTGTGCACAAGCTTCATGATCAGGATTTAAACTCTCTACTAAAGTTACTGCCCGACTAAGCATACTTATATTCCCTTTAAGAATACCATCTACATAATCGTTTACAGATAACTCTTTTGCTCGCTTTCTGTTTTTTTTGAAATAAGGATTTACAATATCTGGCTGTGTAATACCTTTATTTACAGCTAACCCTTTGTATTTTCCACTATTTTCTGGATGTTGTTCCATAATATTTTTATTTAAGGTTAACTAATCTACATCAAACTATAAACTTAAACGTATAGCTCTACGATTTGGATCATTAGTTATTACTAATATAGTCAAATTATCATTAGAAGTAAGCATTTTGTTCTTGTCAATTGTCACCTGTAACTTACCTATATCACCTTTAACAATCGAAGCACTTTTTAGTTTTACTTCTACAGCAGGACTGAAGGTCTGTACCTTTAATATTTGTAATATATCTACTTCTCCATTCTCTATCAAAATATAACCTTTAGCTTTATTCTTAAATTGTAGTTTTTCAGAAAGATTGCAATTCGATGTATCTATTTTTATGGCCGGACCATAAGTTAAAGTATTTTCTAGTTTTGGAAGTATAATAAAAGAAATAGGAATTTTATTTTCCTCACAAATTTTATCCCCTACAAATCTAGATAAGTACACTTCCGTATTTACAAGTCCATAGGTTCTATATTTATTTGTATCTATAGTGATATCAAACTCACCACCACTTCCTTTATTTATTATAGAATCTGATACTAGTATATCAACAAAACTAGGTTGATGCATTAAAACTGGACGATATATAGAGTTCGATTCATTAACAAATTTTATATTAAGAGTCTTTTTATCTCCATCTTCAATAGCACCAAAGTTTAATGTATCACGATCTAATCTAACCGATCCAACTTTTATTGGGTGAGAGTTTTTAAAATCAGTAATCTTCCTTACAACTTCACCTGTAAAACTTAAGTAAACTAAATTCGGTGTAGAATTACTATAAATAGATATCTCCTTATGAAATTTACCTAAAGCTTTAGCATCAAAATCGACACTAATTTTACCATTTTTTCCTGGCTCAATAGGCTCTGAAGACCACTCAGGCACAGAACATCCACAAGATGATAATACATCTACTATAAGAAGTGGAATATCACCATCGTTATGAATAGTATAGTCAATACGGACTGGGTTATTCCATTCTACTTGACCTAAATCTACGTTATCAACATTAGCCCTTAAATGAGCTTGAGCCATTAGGCCTGTAGTAATTGCAATAAAAGTGATAAGAGTTATAAATAAACGTTTCATCTATGTCTTTTTTAAAGTGATGTTGTATATATGTTCTATTACAAAAATAGTTATTTAGAATAATATTATATGTGAAAATGGATATACTTTATTCAAAGTGAAGTTTTACCTACTTTACTTTGAAGATTATGCTCTGCGAGTGTGCCGATATTTCTGCGTTCTGAACACTTTGAAGCAGTACAATACCAGATTGATACACTCCTTCTCTGACAACATAAGATCTATTTTCTAAAACGTATGTACCCGCCTCTAACGTGTTGTAAAAATAATTTGTAGACGTATCTTTTATACTCATATACGAGGGTTTATACCTATTCCCTATATAGTTAGTATTTCCTGGCAATCTATACTTTAATGAATAGTTTGGTCCAGACAACTGTTCAAAAGGCTCTAGGGCCGAACTTCGATTAACTTTCAACTGTACATAATCTAGTGTATTTGATAAGTTAAACTCTAATCTACTCACAACTATATCGCCAGGTATTAATTCTTCTTTTGTTACTAGTACCAGTTCTTTTTTATTGTTATGAATGACCTCTTTATATAGCTTTTGATCTACATATAACTCTGATCTATAATTATCTATATTTTCTATATTTTCATAATAACTAGCTATAACCCCTCCCCAAAGAGGAGAATCTACTTGTTTACTAATGATTAGGCTTAATGATTCTTTCTCCTCTTCCAAATTTATTTTTTGACGCATAAAAGGTTTACTATTATTTAGATGATAAGCTTTTCCATTAAACTCAATTACAGTGTTAAGATTTCTAGCCTCATCTATACCTAAAGCTAATAGCGTAAAGGCATCAGCAGTTATAAAAGGACTCCATGACTTCTGATGTTGTAACTTCATTACTAGCCAAGCCTTCATCTCATTTAGCAACTCTTGATCTTTATTTAGTTTATATAAAACACTAGCAGCCTCAATATGAGTTGCTAACTGATCGTTTAAATATAGTTTATCAAAAGCTAATCCTCCAAAATGAGTTTCTCCAGATTTATTATGAATCAGATGTTCGCTAAGAGATTTGGCTAGTAATTTAGCCTCTTTTTCCTTACCTATATTTAATAATATATTAGTAGCTAAAGCTCTTTCATATTGCGAATCAGACGATATAACTTTAGGAACCAATCGTAACATTTCATTATAAAAATTCTGATTTGCTTTATCTATCGCTTCTTCAAAGCGTATGTTTGACGAAATAATATTTAAAACATTTAAGTCATATTGATTTAATCTAGTTGGTTTTGTATATATGCCCTCTCTATTTTTATAACCATTTAATATAAATGGAATGGCTTTAAATAGCATTTCTTCAATCTCCTCCTTATAATACAAGGCATTTTCACTTTTATATATACGAGAAAGGACACGAGCTATTTGAATGGATATATTATTATTAACTCCCATACCTTGATACCACTCCCATCCACCTTCTGGCATTTGTAGATCCTTTAACTTATAGACTATTGATCTAAAAGCTATTATATTGGCATTTTCCTGAACTAGACTAGAGAACTGTACTAATAGTTCACGTTCTTTAAGCGTATTAAAATACCAAGGCGTCTCTCTTATAGATATTTTTAATATCTCCTCATTATCAAAGAGTGTTGTAGAGTTCTTACCGTATTGATTTAAAAAGTCTCCATATTCTTTTTTAAATGTATAACCTAGTAAATTTGCAGAAAGTCTTGTTGCAAGATTAATAGAGTTCTCTTCTTCTTCACTCCATATTTTAAGTAAAGGATTAATAGCATACCAAATTGGATTATTAGTAAACTCTAATGTAACAGACTTATCGGTTGCTGTTCCACTTTGCTTATTAAACAAATTAGCTAGATTTACATTAATTTTATCCTTGCCATAGTTATAGATTGCTAGACCTGAAGTCAAATATTCTTTGTTTGATAAAATGGGTAGCACATATTGTTCTCCATCACTAAACTTCTCACTAGTAGCCTCAACCCGACAACCTATAAAATCAACTCCATCAGGAGTAATCCCTGTAAACCTTACTGATGCTTCACTATGTGCTAATACATTCATATATTGTTTATCAACCGAAATTACTTCATTATTCAATGGATTAAACCAAGTTGTTTTAACAATAACACGTTGATCTTGCTTCAATGCATTTTTTACAATAGCTTTAATAAGTGTTTGATCACTCTTACGTAAAAATCTAGGAGCATTCACAACAACACTAAAATCTTTTTCCGTATAAGCGACATCGCTCAACAAACCAATTCGCATACTTTTATCATGCGCTATTGCACGTATATTCCACTTTGTAAGCTGTTCTGGTGTATTAAACTCTAACCTAGCTACACCTTCTTTATTAGGATATACATTAGGCATAAAAAATGCAGTCTCTGCAAAGTTTGTTCTCACATTACTTACAGGTTTTAATGTGGTTGTTTCTTGTACATCTGGTGCATCAGCTATCACCGACTCACTTTGTAGGTACTCAGGACTTGGCATACTAGAAACTTTACTTAAACTTCTGGCCCTGGTATTGATTCCCATACCACCACGCGGCTCTTGCAAAAAGTCAATACCTGGATACGAATAGAAGTGATCAAAATCAAATGTAGGCAAGTCATAATAATTCACCTCCTTAAAACTAACTCTTAACCAGTTTATCGGGGTGTAATCTACAATTCTTATATATGGAATTCTAAAATTACGATTCTTATATATATTATAGTTATTAGGAGCTATCTGGTCTAAAGATGCATCATACATTAGTGCTAGGAGTTCTACTAAATCATAATTACCATCTGGATATTTCACCTTTAATGTCCACAACTCTTTAGATCCTGGTTTAATCTTATCTCTAAATGCAGTCCAAGATAATGATAAGCTAGAATCATCAAATTTCTTTATTAGCTTAAAACCCTCTGTATTCAGTTGCATGTCTTTAACAACAAAGATGACAACATAAATTCCATCTTTATATTTTAAGTCATAAGGTATTTCAAAAGTCTTCATTTCCTTACTCATAACATGCTGATTTAATTTTATTAAACCTTCAGTTGAGTAATATGCAATGTTGACAACTGCATCTTCATAATTAACACCATAAGCAAACTTAGCAGCATTAGACTCATCAAAAGTGTCGTTTTCAACATATAGCCAAGTATCCTCCGAGGAAGGAATTACATTATCTTTAAATGAAAACAGCATTATCTGTTGAGTGTTTTTATTAATATTACCTCTATCAACAAATTCATATGATAGCTCATAAAGTCCAGATGGTAAGTTTTTCCAGTCTTGATTCATCAAAGTATTAGATTCAATATCTTGTTCAAGGACTTTAGAGCGTTTTTTTGTCACTTTATCTTCTATTTTAGAAAGTGTGTATTTTCCCTTAATAGCAATGAGCTGACCATCGTTGTTAGTTACTTTTGGCTTTAAGCTTACAAGTATATCTTTGTCTATTACAGATGGTAGTGAAGAGTATATATTTAACCCTTGTTTCTGTACTGATACATATTTGTTTTGTGTTTGTGTTTCACCCCCTATAGTAGTTAAAGAGGCTTCAACATTAATGTACCCATACGTATCTATTAAGCTAACCTCTACCTCAAAGCTCCCATCTGACTCCAGCTCTAATGTATTTTGGCTAATTAACTTATCTTTTCCTCTAGGCAATATTTTAAAAGGAACTACTCCAGCTGTACTACTTATAGCTATAGTTAACTTTGCATCTTTTAATAACGAACCATTGAAAGAGTCTATAGAACCAGATAGTTTAACTTTATCACCAAGTGTAAATATGTCTTTGATAGTGTCAAAGTTGATTTGAAAAGTTGGACGTTTATATTCTTCAACACGTAATCTTTTATAAGCAACTCCTGGTAAGTTTACTCCTAATGTTCCTAAAAGAATCTGGTCTGGTAGTTTATATTCAATGTTGAATGTTCCAAACTCATTGGTTAAAATAGGAACTTTTGTAAGTTCTACTCCTGTTGCATCTGTTATTGTAACCTCACTTTTATAATGAGATAAAACTTGACTTTCGTTACTATCGTTTATGGTAAATACATATCCTTTTAAAAAGACAGTTTGACCTGGTCGATACACACCTCTATCACTAAGTATTGTTCCTTGGGGCTGTTTATTTATTACTTCATAATTGCTGCGGTTTACATAAATAAGCCTTTCATATTCAGAAACATCGATACCTTTATAAGCTGATAATAGATATTTTATTTCATCTAAGTTTTTAAATGACGCTTTACCTTGTATATCAGTTCGTTTAGAGAGTGGTCTTTTAGATTTTAGAACAACTTCCACATCACTTATTGGGGTACCTGTTTTTGCATCTAACGTAAAGACATCAATTCCTTTTGCTGTGGTAATAAAACTAGTTTTAATATTAGATACATATATTGGTATATAGGTTGCTTCATCACTTTGAGAGCTACTTGTTTTTAATATAAATCGAC
>JASLCG010000014.1 GCA_030151885.1 Bacteroides sp. | reverse complement strand
CACCAAAATTTAGAATATGCGAAAAATATTTACATTACTAACGCTAATTTATTCACTTGCAATAAGTGCACAAGGGGTCTTAATCAAGACTAATTTGCCCTATGCTGCTACTTTAACACCAAACCTAGGAGTTGAGTTTGGGTTATCTAAATCATTGTCCTTCAATATAGAAGGTAGTTATAATCCTTTTGAATGGTCAGAGAATAAATACCATAAGCATTTTCTAGTAATTCCTGAGCTTAGATACTGGACTTGCTACAAGTTTAACAAATCCTTTTTTGGATTACATGGCTTATATGGCAAATACAACTTAGACGATAGTAAATTTCTGGATAGCAGATTTGAAGGAGATATCATCGGAGCAGGATTAGTATATGGTTACCATCTTTACTTGAATAAGAATTGGGGATTAGAATTTTTAATCGGCTTAGGATATGCACACTTAACATACAATAAATATGAGTGTGGTAAATGTGGTGAAAGCCAAGGATACTTTGAAAGAGACTATGTAGGTCCTACCCGTGCTGCAATCTCATTAGTTTACATATTATAAGTTTTTTATAATGAAAAGAAATATAATTACTCTACTAGTACTATTGGTAATCCATGGCACTATAGCTAATGCACAAAAGAAGAATCCGATATATTTAAATTCTCTTACTTCTTCCGTGCAAAACAATAATCTTGATATTGACTTAACGTTAGACATCAGTGAATGTAATATAAAAAGAGGTAATTCAATTTACCTATATCCTATATTGGCTTCATCTACAGACACTTTAAGTCTTCCTAATATAATTATAAACAGTAGATCGGCACATCAAACATACAAGAGATTTCCAAGACACCATAGTTTTGCAAATGCACTAGTAGTACATGAGCTTAGAAAAAATGATAAAACATTAGATTACACTATATCTATAAAAAATAGACCTTGGATGAAGAGTGCTAAACTACTTCTTTATAAAGCTGATTGTTTTTGTGGCAACATCAAAGGACAAGAACTTATCTTGGTTGAAAACATGGCAAAGAGCAATAAGCCATTTAAATCTAGACCACGATCACGTAGATTCACAATACATCCTGCAGATTCTTTAGATTTTAATGTTACAGAATATCAACCTATAGAAGAGTATGAGAAGACTAGATTTGAACATGGAGAAGCTTATCTTAACTTTAAACAAGGCAAGTCTGAGATACTTTTTGACTATAAAAACAATGGCCAAACATTAAGCCAAACTAGTGCCTTCTTTAACCGCGTAGTAAGAGATCAAGACATTGATATTAAAAGTATTAAAGTTGTTGGATACTGCTCTATAGAAGGAACTTATAAACATAACCTCGAGCTATCAAGAGACAGAGCTAAATCTTTCACAAACTGGTTAAGAGGAAGATACCCAGAACTTAATGGACACTATTTTGACATACAATGGAAGGGAGAAGACTGGGATAGACTGGCTAAACTAATTGATCAAAGCGAATATTACTGGAAATATGGAGCTCTTGATGTCATATACAGATATGGGGTATTTGATGGTAGAGAACAAAAACTAATGTCTATGCACGGAGGAAACCCATATAGACAAATGTATAAGGAGTACTTCCCACTTTTAAGACGTGTATATTATAGAATAGATTATACCGTTAGACCTTTCGACGTAGAAGAGAGTGAAGATATAATACAAACTAATCCACAAAAACTAAGCATTTTTGAGATGTATGCACTTGCAGAGTCATACGGAAGAGATAGTGACCAGTTTTACAATACAATTGATAAGGCTGCAGATACATACCCTACCGACCTTATAGCAATAAATAATGCAGCTGCATTTGCAATGTCACGTGGAGAATATGATAGAGCCTTAGATATTTTAACCAAAGCACCAGATTCTACAGATAAGTTTAATAACCTAGGAGTATTATTTGCTTTGCAAAATGATATGGATACAGCATTATACTGGTTAAGTAGAGCTGCAGAAGATGGTTCGGAAGAGGCTATAACAAATCTTGAGATAATTCAATTACGAATTAAAAATAAAGCTAAAAAGGAAATTCATCAAATTGGACAAGTGAGAATTCCTTTCTAGCCTATTCAAAAATCAAAATAATTTTAATTTTAAAACAAAGTAAGTATGAAAATTAACTTTTCAAAACTTTTTATTCCTTTTTTAGGAATAGCTATGCTTTTTACAAGCTGTAGCAATGAAACTAATGAAGTGAAAGACTCGATTACTAGAGCATCACTATCAATTTCTTTAGCAAACAAAGCAACTAGAGCTTCTTTAGAAGTTACACAAAAAGAAGAAAACTCAATCCACAAAATGATGGTTCTAGTATTCTCTAAAGGCGTTTTAGAGGCTAGACAAGAAATTAAAGGATCGGAAGGAAAAATCACAGGACTTATTACTGGTGGTAAACAAGTAAATGTAGTGGTTAACCCTTCGGACGAAACTCTTACAAAACTTAATAAAGTAATAAAATTTGAAGATTTCAAAAATGTGACACTTGACCTTGAAGAAGAGTGGAACAAAAAAGGTGAAATGAGCGATAAAGGTTTCACCATGACTGGCCAAGAAAATGTTGTATTAAAGGCTGGTGATGACAATAAAGTTGAAATCAAAGTGAGCCGTATAGTTGCTAAGGTTATTCTAGGTAACGTGGACGTTAAACTACTAAAAGGTTTTGATGAAGATAAATTCAAACTTACTGGTGTTTCTATGATGAAAGTAAGATCTAAATCTTTAATCGGTTTCCCTGAATATCTATTAAAAGCTACTGGCAACCATTTCCAATTTATGGGTGGTGTAGATGGTAAAGTTTCTACTATTAAAGACGATCGTCTTACTGGAGACATCGTAAAAGGTGCTAATAAAACTTACTTCTACGTATCTCCTAACGATAATGCTGGTGATAACTGTACACTAATGACTATCTCTGCACAATATGATGGAGAAGAGCAACATTTTGCATTCCGAATTAACGACAAAGAGATTAAAGGTCATGAAGAGCTTACAGGTAAATATATCGAGCCAAACCACCAATACACACTTAATGTATTGATTAAAAAGCCTTTTGGTACAGGACCTGAAGATCCTCAAAGCCCTGCTACATTAGAAGTTACTGTTATCCCACAAGACTGGGTAGTAGTTCCATCTCAAACCGTAGAATGGTAACAAGCTCTAAAAAAAGAGGAATCAGATTAAAATTATATCTATTAATCTTAGTTAGTTGTTCTTGTTTCCTAGGCTGCATTGGAACAGATTTTAATGATTGTACTGTAGAATACAACTTATATATTAGAGCTGAAGATAACAGCGGAAATGATATTTCTACAGACAGTGATTTAACAGATGGCTACTTATACCTGTTTAACAATTATAATGAATTTGAAGAGAAACATTATATAAGCCATCGAGCCATTTCAATGCATGAGCCTATTCAATTGACCATTTGTCCCAATAAAAGCTATAAAGTTGTAGCTTGGGTAAATTCTTCAATTGGAAAAATGATTGATTTTAATCCTGCCTCTTTATTAGCAGTAAATAAAGTATTCTTCCTCCCTGAGGGGGAAGAATACAAATTTATACAGTCCGATATTTTCCAAGGTAATAACAGGATACCACTTTATGATGCTGATTCGGGAGTATATTCTGATGAACTGATTGTTCGAAGAAGGCTTTCGGCCATACACGTAAGTGTAAAAGGTATTAACCCAGATCATAACCCCGAAGATTATAGAGTTGAGATTCATGGTGGCTTTTACAGAGCTTTCAACTTTGAGAGCAAACCCTGCGAACCAACCATACACATCAACAAATACAAATCGAACACGGAATGGGCTGCTTATAATAATCTATTAGTGATGCCTAAGGCTTTAAAAGTTGCTCCACTGGAGCCTAACGAGCCTTTTGAAGTACAATTATTCTATCAAGACAAATTAATTAGACAATTTAACAAAGACCACATAGGACATCCTATTTGCCCACAAGCTGGAGAACGTATGAATATATTAATTGATATGCGTCAGCAATTAGGAGACTTTGACGGAGAAGATAACGATCCTCAAGATGCAAACCTTACGGTCTTAGTTCGTGTAAATAACTGGAATAGCATTGAATTATGGGAAGAATGGTAATAAAAAAGTTTTATAAAGAGTTTATTCTTTTAATAACTTGTATCTCTTCAATGTTTGGAATTACATCTTGTAGTACAGAAGCACTGACTACTCCTTCTAACACAGAAGATAGTAACATCAACTTCAACTTTAAGATGGTAACCCGAGGAGCTAATTCCAACTTTACAGAGAATACAATTGATAACATCTTGATTTTTGTATTTACAGAGGATGTCTTAACAGACATTTATGAATATACGGTAACAATGAATACCAAGCTTTTATTCAACTTAAATGCCTCTGCAAATAAAATAGCCATACATTTTCTGGCAAATACAAACCTAACCAAAGAGGACCTAAGTCATGTTTATGGAACTCATGAAAAAGACTTTTTACACGCACTGCCTCATTATGAAGCTAAATTAGCATACAATTTGATTCCAATGTGGGGAAGTATTTTACTACCAAATGGAGTTAAAGCTACTGCCAAGGATGAGACACATAATCATTCGGTACAGCTTCTTCGTGCAATATCTAAAGTAGAGATTAGACTTTCGGACGAGATTACGGAAGATATATTCAAAGTAAACTCTATAAAAGTATATCGTGCAAAAGATGTGGTATTAGTGCCTGATAAAGAGGCTATTCATGAAAAAGACTTTAGAGTTCAACAACCTACCTTACCTATACAACATACTCAACCTGAAGAATCAGTAGTTGAGCCCCCTTTAGAAATTGAAAATCCAACTTTACCCTGTACTTTCTATTTAAGCGAATCAAAAGGGCTATTAGAAACGGATGCCAATTGGATTAATAAGCCTACCTGCATTATTGTAGGAGGCTTTTATAGAGGAGATACTCAAGAGACTTTTTATAGAATAGATTCAAACAAAATTATTCAATCTGATTTAGCTAAAGCAACTGATGAAGAGAAAAAAGTCTTAATTGACGAGTATCTACGCAACCACTTTTATGGCTTCTGTATAAAAAAAATTAGTGGCCCTGGATGCGAAGATCCCGACCTAGCTGCCAACCAGAATGGATGTGGTACAAAACTAGAAGTTATGGGATGGGTTCCTGTAGAGTGGGAAGTTCCTAAGTTAGGAATAGCCACCTTAGGAGCTTACTCTGTAAACGACTGGGTATTAGCTCAATCCTCATTAATACTTGGAGTTGCAACATCGCAAGCAAAGCCATGGATACCAAAAGAATGGATTGATAAGTTGGGTGAAGGAGAATCTTTTGCAATACCATGGACCGTTTACAAGTGGGATGGTTTTTATGGTATAGGAAAATTTGACATTGTCGAACCTTGGAAACACATAACTAAGCTTGTTCATGATGGCATGGGCAATGAGGTCGAAGAGAAGGAAAAAGACGATGAACAAAAAGAAATTAGTGAAAGTAAATAGTTAATAAGTTTTTAAAACGATTTAACTGGATCAATTAAAACGTAACATAAGAATATGAAAATAGTGAATCAAACAATAAAAACGGTCCTATTACTAGTAACCTGTCTGGGGATGCTCATTTCTTGTAGCAGCGAGATTGAGGTGGACGTAAAAGCACCTCAGAAGCCAGAGCTAAATGGTAATGGGCCAGCTTTTAAACTAGTTGTAGATCCAATAAAAGAGTATAACTTAGATAAAGATACAAGAGCGCACAAAGTTTCGAGTGTAGAAAATGACTCTGAAGAATCATCTATGTACGTAGATTATAATGCTAAACCTACACAAAAAAAGGCTAAAACCAGGGCTCCTGGAGATGTAGGTGAAGATGCAGAAGAGACTATAGACAACGTTTGGGTATTACAATACAATGGCACAGATAATGAAGCAAAGCTCGTATCAAAAGAGTTTATAACAGAAATAGGTGATGATTATATTATTAAACCTAATTTAAACAGTGATAAAAAAGAAGATAGCGATGCAAATATCGAGCAAACTATATGCTTTATAGCGAATTCGAATAACTCTTCTCTATTTAGTAGTTCCTCTTCAATTGAAACATTAGGGAAATTAAAACAATTAAAATCTAGAACCTATAATGTGCAAGAGGAGCTTACTACCAATGGTAGTAACTTACCTATGGCTGCCGTATATACAGGTAAAGTAACAGAAGCTATTAAGGAGATTAAATTAGAGCGAATGGTTGCAAAAGTTACCTTCAGCTATTCTGTTAAACTACCTGACAAGCATACATTCGAACCTAAAGCCGTACAGTTACAAGAGTGTAGCAAAGGTATGTATTACATCCAACCAACTGAGCCCGATAAGGCTAACAAGTCAGATTATGTGGACTACGATATGGTGAGTTTATCTCCTGGTAAAGAGATTACTTGGTATATTGCAGAAAATATAAAAGGGACAGTAGATAAAATTAAGTTTCCTCATCAAAAAGGGGGAATTTCTGCACCAGAGTTTGCATCAAATATACAAATATATGGATATTACTCTCGTCCGACTGCAAGTGGAGATATAGAGTCTTTTCCTGCAGTGTACCGCATCTATTTAGGAATGGACAACACAAAAAGTTTTGACACTAAGCGTAACCACCACTATACCATATCTGCTACAATAGCCAATGTTAAGACTACCGATAAACGTGTGATACTTCCTAATGTTGCTTTATACTATTTTGCCGAAGAAAATCTTGTCGATGTAAATAAGTTTGTCTCTAAAAAAGATTCAAGTTATCCAGTAGGAGCTCTTTGGAATTGGGGAAGAAATAAACCTATTGACTATAATAAGTTAGAAGATTTTAAAATAACAAGTATAGATGATTCTGCTTTTTGGACTTATAATGGACAATTAGAATTAAATGTAAAAAAGGTTGAGGATACTTGGACATCCATAATTAAGCGACAAATTCCTTATGCTCCTAAAGAGTATATTGGTACTAATAAAGACTACATGGGCGAACTTACTGGAGACCCTTGCCCACAAGGATACCACATACCAGATGTACTAGAGACCAAAGCATTAACTATTTCTCAATCCCCTTACCCTACAAGCAAATATACTATAAAAGTACGCGGTATTACTGGAGAGTATACAGAACAGAAAAACACAGAATTCAGTACAATAGTTTATGCACTAAAGTTTATTTCTAGTAGTACAAATAATTACTTAACTGCCTATAGATGGAGTACCTATAATCGGCCTAATACTAAAATTAGAGATTTAGAGATTAGAGCTAGATATCTTGGACAAGCTGGGGCAAAGATATCTATTACAGATATTTCGAACCCAGCCTACTGGGAAAAAAACAACAATATGGATATTGTACGTATTTTTCCTGGAGGATTTATAAATGATACAAAAACTAAGTCAAAGAGTGTAACTCTATATTATGAAGGAGCTTACTGGAGTACTGAAACTATAAAAAACTCAGCTTCTAGTGCAATCGTATTTTCTCAATATGGAACAGGGAATAATATATTAAAAGAATATGAAAAACTTAAATATTACCTTCTCCCGATCCGTTGTGTAAGAAATTAACTTGAAAAATATATTTTGTTTTCTTAATTTAGAACTTCGTTCTAATAACCTAGGTAACACCAGTACATTATTTGTACTGGTGTTGTTTCTTTATTACCCACACCAACTCTATAAAAATAACAAGTGTACAACAACCATCAGAGCTAGCTACGAGAAGCTATTTGTTCATTGCCGACATACCTCAAGCATGTTGCCGATAAGATAGAGGTAAGTCGCCGATAAACATAAGGCTTATCGGCGACTTACTAAGTGTTCCTTTTAAGGGGGGGGTAACCTAGTAAAGCAACATATTAAGTGTTATTTACTACTATATGAAAGGATTTACAGCCTAATTAGGTATGTTCTATATCTTCTAGATCTTTTAATAATCTAGGAATTTCTCTTTGAGCATTCACACCCTGAAGTACTTGAGATACTTCATGTCTGAAATAAGGGTGGCTTTGATCTCTAATAGCCGACAACCAGTTAAAAGAACCCTCTACTAACATAATATCATCCATAGCAATAGCCTTGTTATGAATTCCATTCAATATCCTAAGATCCACACCTGCATCTAGCAATGCGGATCGGCCACGACTGCTACTCTCTTTTAGGGTTCTATTAACCACATCTAATTGAGCATCTGTATAAACTATAACTCTCACCCCTCTACTTACAGCCTCTTTTATCAATGTCACCAAGCCATCGGCCTCAATGGCATATATTGATATAAATGGCGATACAATAACTACTTGGTTTGTTGCTTTAGATATGGTATATTTTAAACAAGCTTGATGTCGTTCTAACTTATCTAATCTGTTAGTTGGACAGTGAAAACGTGTGTCATTTTGATACAGAAAAGAGCTAGGAAGTTCATTATTTTCAGAAGACATTAAATACTTAGCCAGTATTGTAGATGGTTTTTTCATTCCATTTATCCTGAAATTACACATGTTTCCAATAACAATAAAATGATCTTTAGCACGCGTTATTGCTACATTAAGCATATTATAACCACGATCAAAAAAGAAACTTCTACCATAGGTATTCGCTCCATAAGTAGGCGAAAAAACAACTATTGGCACCTCTGCACCTTGAAAGGTATGCACTGTACCTATTCCTATTTGTGTACTTACACCCTCTTGTATAAAAGCTTCTCTTATCACTTTAGCTTGTGCCGTAAAAGGAGTAATTACGGCAATACACTCACTTATATCTTTATAAATCAGCTCTCCACCACTCTCTTTGGCATAGTGGTGTAAAATATGTGGAGTATAATATTTAATCCATTGAGCTATTGCTTGTGCCTCATATTCATTACAGGTACTTCCATACCTACGCTCCGACCTACTTCTGATGTTTATATAGCCAAAAGGAGGAAGAGTCAACGTTTCATTCTTCCATAACAATTGACAGTTACCTTTGCTACCAACCATTGGTTTGAGCAGACCTTTGTAAACACACTCGTTGCTAAAAGCCACTAACTCGTCCACACAACGACGATGCTCTACTAACATTGTTCCACCTAATTCGGACGACACCTTGTATTTTGAAGCATTTTGTGCTAAGCTCATTAAATTACCAGATGTACACAACACTCCCCTATCTTTCCAAGTTTCGTAACTATGCTCTTTTAATAAGTTATAATCGTCCAAATTAGCTTTATCAACTTTTGCAGATGCAATATTCCACACTGGTTCTATTTGATGCACATCACCAACAATCAATGCATACTTCGCAAAACTCATAGATGGCAACCCTATTTCGGGAGACACCTGTCCTGCCTCGTCCACAATTAAGACATCAAAAGCTTCGTAAATGGGTTGTACTTTCCACTGTTTATTTAGAAGTGTAAAGGCACTGCAATAACTTGGCAACATGTGGAATGTAGATACAAACAGAGGCGTTAAGTAGCTGATACGCTTAAATACATCTAGTCTGGAGACTACTCCTTTCGTGTTTTTATAAGGCCCCTTCTGCTGATGAAGCAACCACTGTCCTTCCCAATAGTGCACAGCCAACACAAAGCAATCGTAACGCAAAGTTAAATCTAGTATTATCTGTATTCGCTCAATATGTAGTTCGGCATCAGATAACATAGCTTTATACACCATTGCCTTCTCTCCTTGTCCTGCTAAATAAGCCTTCCAATATAGTTGTAAATTATCGTTTACCTCTTGTTGTTGTGTCAATAGCTCTTCACATTGCACTGCTAACTTGTCTAGTCTATCTATCTGCTTATTAACTAGATTAAGCTCATTATTAACCTCTTCTAAGATCTCTAACAATACCTGCTCTGCCTCTTCTCTTGAGTTACAAGTTTTAAAATAAGAAGCATATTCGGTTGTAGATAAAAACAACTGTACCCTGTTGTTATACTCCTTGTCTTTAGTACCAATAATCCTAGTTAGCAATGGGGCTTTATGTTTGACAAAAAAGGCATCAAACACTTCAGTTTTAAATGTTATAAGCTCTTTTTTACGAGCCAATATCTTCTCTTTCTGCTCTTTTTGCTGACAAATATTTTCTTGAAGGATTGACAAGTCCGAAAGCTTATATTCTGAATCGTTTTCAAAAATAGCTATCTTCTGATAGGTACCTATAACCTTGTCTATTAGCTGGCTTTTGTGCAGAAGTTCTTCATACAATTCGTCTGTAATATTTTTAATACTAAGCTCTGCTATTGAATCGTAGGCTGTAGCATATGCCGCTTTGTAGTATAATTCAAACTGCTCTAAAGAGCGATGTGGGTTTTCATGATGATCAAAATAATGCCCTTCCAACCCATCTCTAGTCAGCCTTAACAACTGATAACCAGATCTTATAGCATCTAACTGCTTCTGTTCGTCGCCCGATATCATATATACACCCAAAGAAGAGAGTTTGGGTAACCATCGTTTCAAGCTAGAGGTATTTCCAAAGGAGTCTAATATATTGGTAATAGCCTTATTGTTCGTTGAGGAGGCAACTATTCTTTTTGGTTTAGAACCAGCCAAAGCACTATAAACCATTTCGTTAGCCACTACACTTTGCAACAACGTGGTCTTCCCTGTTCCAGGAGGACCATTAACAGCCAATACACTGGTTGGGGTGCTATGCTCCTCTTTTATAAATGTAAGTAATGATTCTCTTTGAGACGGACTTAATGGAAATTTATTATTGAACTGACCATAATGCCCTTTCTGCAAGAATGAAATTTCTCTTCTAGGAAGACTCTCTTGTTTCATAAACTGATTACTCAAAATATGATTCAGTAATTTAGGAGTCTTATTATCTCGTTGCAACCTAGCATACAGTTTAGCAATACTACGTGCTTCTACCTTCTTATCGCTATTTACCAAGCTATATTCGTGCACAATGGTAGCACCTTCTACTTGAATATTATCAAAGTTGGCTTCCGTTATTTTATGGAAAAACTTACAACTGCTCTCCCAATACTCAGACCAGCTTATAGTAGAGAACTCATGTTTTGTTAAAACATCTAACACATCAGTAAGATTTCCCAAACTTGCAATATTACCCACACTAGGCATTGGATCTAACACACTACGAATAAACCAAGGAGCAATTTTATCATCTGTAGGAGGTCTTAATTCGCCAGTAGCCAAAAGTAAAGCTGGAATCCAAAAAGGAAACACTCGTTTTGGTTTTTTAATGTTATTAGC
Organism: Bacteroides sp.; assembly: GCA_030151885.1. Taxonomy (GTDB): domain Bacteria; phylum Bacteroidota; class Bacteroidia; order Bacteroidales; family Bacteroidaceae; genus Bacteroides_E. The sequence continues at coordinate 31,966 of JASLCG010000014.1, read as the reverse complement.
ATTAACCTCGACCATATAGAAAGGAGATATAAAAACAGATAGCTCTAAATCAAACACATCACCAGGCTTCCTTTCACCGCCTTCTATCTGGGGCAAGCGTTGATATAATTTCTGATAAGCCCTCTCTAAACTGACTTTATCAAGAAGTACTGCTGATGAGTTTAATATAAGTCGTTGCTTAATTTCATCATCGGCAACTTCAATCATATCTCCATCCGTCAAACTGGTAGCATAGTAATTAAGCCATTGACGTGCTGAATTTCGCTTTATAACCATCTCTGTAGTTTAATCCTTCTCTTTTTAGTGTTTCTATTTCAAGTGTAAAGTTACTATATTTCAAGTGTAGTTACTAATACTACAAGCAGATTATATAGCCCCAAAGCTACAAAGTATCCCCATTCATTAAGTTTTGCATCAGTCTAATAGAAACAAAAAAGAGGTCCTTTTACACATAAGCCGAAATATTTTCTTATGTCATAAAAGGTCCTCTTTTATATGGTTAAGCCTATTTTACAGGACTCTATTTTGTCTTATGCAAGAACTTCTTTGCTAGGAATTTACGTACAGGAATATCGTAGCATTTTAAACAGATATATGCTAGTACAATACTTCCTACTACTACTGCTGCTGCACCTGGCAACGACTGTTCGAATGTTAAACCATTGTTACTAACCCATGCAATATATAGGTAGATAAATGGATAGTGAACGATGTATAAAGGATAAGAGATATCTCCTAAAAACTTACAAAGCTTTTGTGTGTATTTATCAGATACCCTACCCGATGCACCTAGATAAACAATTAGTGGAAAGAATAATGCAAAGCAAATTGTATCGTAAAGTCCATTCATCCATAAGTGTTCTGCACCACCAATACGAGGAACAGATAGTAGAACTACAATTGCTAATCCACACAACCAGAAAGCTCCTTTAATATTCACTGCTTTTTTAAATACTCGAGATAGTAAAAGACCAGCAGAGAAAGAGAACAATACTCTTAAAAATCCACCTGTAAATTCGGAACCTGTTAGTGAATAGCCTACACAAATATCGCCCAATGGACCAAAAATACTATAGTAAGCTAATCCTAATCCTGATAAGATAACCAACCCTGTTAAGGCTGCTTTGCTTAATCTACGGATAAAGAAAGCATACATAAAGCAAGCTATATACTCGAAGAAAAGAGACCATGTTGGACCATTAAGTGGGTACATCTCTCCTACTCCACGGATTTCTGCACCTGTAGTGGCAGGTATCATTAACGCATTCATTATGGTAGCCAAAAGCAGTGTCGATACAGCAACTGTTGACACATCCCAGGCCGAACAGCCTTGCGTATAGAACATTACGGCACCAATTATGGCTCCCATCACAACCATGGGTTGAAGACGTATTACTCTTCGTTTAATAAAGTCTTTGATACTCATTTTTCCCCATCGGTCGTCATAAGCATATGCTATAACAAACCCAGATAGTATAAAGAAGAAATCTACAGCTAAATAGCCATGATTAAGTCTTTGGTCTAAGTGGCTAGTCGCAAAAGCTTCAAACAGATGGAAACAGACCACTGTTATAGCTGCAACACCACGCAGTCCATTCAGAATAATGTAATGCGGTTTCGAATCGGCAAAGGCTGCGGATGAAAGGTTACTTTTCTGCATAAATAGTAATTTTAGTCTTGATAGTTAGTTTTAGTTTTTAAAAGGTTACTTCTTCCTAGTACAAGCGTATTAAAAAGAAACAGTTGCGAAACTAGCAATAATAGCGCAGTGGTACAAACAGAAGAGATTAAGTTTTCTGCCATGTAGTATGCCAATACCTTATATTATAATTTTATAACATATAATAGGCACTAGCTAACAAAGCTTTACAGATTCTTATGCCTATATGCTGTTTATACCACTAGGCAACGCTTCTTGTATAAAAGAATTGGAGCAACTTCCACCTCTTATAGAAAGTGAAAATCGCTCCAATAAACATAAGCATCAATTTAAAACAACTAATTCCTTATTTGACAGGTTTTAAGTAGAATTGCCAACTTAATTTTTGAGGATGAATTAAATACTGCTCGTGTGGATAAGCTCCCCACGTAGTATCTCCTCCAACACCCATTTGCATATAGTCTAAATTCCAAGTAACCATTTCTTTGCGAACAATATCGTTCATGTGTCGTTGGTGTTTTCTTAAGTCAACTTCACTTAAATCGTCTGTTTCAAAGTTGTACACACTAATGCTTAAGGGTTTATCTCCTACCACTTGTAGGCCAACTCCTCTGTCGTTAGTAAGAGACATCCATCTAACATCTAATTTATTTCCATTCTCTTGTGGTCTTTCGTAAGGATAGTACTGATCCCAAACTTTACCTTTATATTTACCTACAAAAGCACTTGTATATCGGTCTATATAACTTTCATGCTCTCCACGTCCATACCACTCTACGTTATCATAGTCTGCCTTTAGTGCCATTGTTACACCCAATCTTGGTATGACAGGAAGTTCTGTATTGTATGGGTTAAACGTACAGGTTACCATAACTTCACCACCATTAAGTACCTTATACTGAATAGAAAACGTCACTTTCTCTTCAAATGGAAGTTGATATATTGAGGTTACTACCGATAATTTATTCTCTTTACTTACGTTAAAAGAGATGAGTTTAGCCTCTTTACCTGCATTTCTCCATGGATTGCATAGATAAGCCAGTTTACCACCCAAATCATTATCTACCGATGGCCTCCAGAAATTAGGACGTAGTGGACTTAACATATACTCCTCTCCATCTACCTGATACGAAACCAATTGCCCTGTCTCTTTATTCCAGCTCAAGCTATATCCTTTACCATCTATCAGAAGGTTTTGGTCACTATCTACCACTTTATAGTCTGGTTTATCACTTCTAACAATATTAAGAGGCTTTGTAAATGGTAATTTAACCTGTTCTTTTGCCAATACTGTTCCAGCTTTTAATAGTCCATCGTCTTTTTTCTGCTTTGCGTAGAAGTTTAAATAATACTCTACACCCTCTTTTGGAGATATAGCAGGAAAATCTGTCCGAAATACTCCCTCTTCAAGAGCACCAAGTTCAACATTAGGAATTGTTCCCTCTCCAATTTTCTCACCATTGCCTTCAACTATCCAGTGGAAAGTAAAATCTTCTAAATTGGTAAAGAAAAACTTATTCTTCAAGCTTACTAATCCTGCATGATAATCTGCCAATGTAAATGCAATATTCTGATACACTTTTTGTACTTCGTATGCATGTGGTTTTAGCGATCTATCAGCAGCAACTACACCATTCATACAGAAGTTTGCACTACTAGGTGTTCCTTTAGGAGCCATATCACCACCGTAAGCCCAGTAGAAGTTGCCTTCACTATCTTTAGCTGCAAAGCCTTGATCTACCCAGTCCCAAATATGTCCGCCTTGTAGAGATGGATAACGCTCTATCACGTCCCAATAGTCTTGTAAATTACCCATACTATTACCCATTGCATGAGCATATTCACATAAAATCAATGGCATATCGGGCATATATATCGCATGGTTTATCAAAACATCAATCTTCTTATACATCGGGCAATATACATCCGTATTCGGACCTCTTATACCATCTTCCGAATGAACAGGACGTTGTGAACGATCTCTCTGCTTAACCCAATTGTAAGTAGCTGCAAAGTTTACACCCTCGCCACTTTCATTACCTAAAGACCACATTATAATTGATGGGTGGTTCTTATCTCGCTCAAACATTCGCTCTGTACGATCTATAAAAGCAGACTCCCACTCTGGTTGATTTGCCAAAGCATTCTCGGCACTATAGCCCATACCATGACTCTCTATGTTAGCCTCATCTACCACATATAATCCATAAATATCGCACAATTCATACCACAATGGATCGCAAGGATAGTGAGATGTTCTTACACAGTTTATGTTCAATTCTTTCATCAGTTTAATATCCTGAATCATAGAGGCTCTATCTACAACATGGCCTGTTACTGGGTCATGTTCGTGCCTATTAACCCCCTTAATATATATTGGTTTACCATTAACTAACAGTCGTTTATGCTTAATTTCAACCTTGCTAAATCCTATTTTTCGTGAAATGTACTGAGGCTCCTGTCCTTTTGCAGTTAGCTTCATATTTAATGTATATAGATTTGGCTTTTCTGCACTCCATAAAGCAGGTGCTATAACCTCTTTTTCAAAGTGTATTTCTCCATCAGTAGATACATTCTTCTGCGTATCTTTTAAAATAACCTTATTACCTGCATCACGCACCTCGTAACTTATAGTTGCCAGAGAGTTTTTACGCTTCGCTGTATCTTCTAGTTTTACATATAGGTTAAATTGAGCATCTTTATAATCATCGTCCAAATCTGTAACCACTTCAAAATCTCTAATATGGATAGGTGCTCTTGCATATAGATATACATCTCTTTGAATACCAGCCAGTCTCCAGAAATCTTGATCTTCTAGGTAATAACCATCACTAAACTTAAAAACCTGTACCGATATACTATTTTCTCCATCACGAAGATATTTGGTTACATCGAACTCAGAAGGTGTTTTAGAGTCTTGTGCATAGCCAACCTCTTTACCATTTACCCATACATAGAAAGCAGAAGCTACACTTCCAAAGTGCAATACTACTTGTTTGCCTTTCCAATCTTTAGGTATGGTAAAATTACGTCTGTACGAACCTACAGGGCTGTTATCTTCGGGAATTAATGGTGGGTTTCTCTTGAAACCATATCCTGCACCCACATAGAATGGATATCCAAAACCCTCTAATTCCCAATTGGCAGGAACTTTAATATCTGCCCAACTAGAGGTATCAAAATCCTCTTTAAAGAAATCTAAAGGACGGATACCGTATTTATCTACATAGTTAAATTTCCACTTTCCATTTAAGAGTAGAAAGTTTGTACTCTCCTCACGCTTTCCAGCCTCAGCCAATTTCTGATCTGTAAACGTATGAAATGTAGCAGCAGAGGGTAACCTATTTTTATGCAGAATATACATATTCTCCCAATCATTCTCCGACTTTGGGTACTTACTCTTTACTACAAGCTCTTGCTTAGTCTCCTTTGCCTCTTCTGGTTTCTCCATAGGCTCTCCATTGTATTGAGCCCATAGTGATACCCCAGAAAACAGGAAACAAAGTAGTGTGATATAATATCTTTTCTTCATCATCTATTTATAAATTTAATAGCATTAATATAGTGGTTGCCGACGACCATCCAAAGTGAGGACAGTTCAACGGTTCGCCAGTAAGTGGATTGTAATTTTCATGGATAGGACCATCGCTTGTAAGTCCATAAGCATTATGAATATACTGCTCTACAATACGATTAGCCTCTGTGTGCATTCCATATTTTTTAAGTCCAGTAACTCCGAAATAGACTTGATCAATCCAAACAGGACCTCTCCAATAACCGTTAATAGGTCTTAACTTAGGGTGGCTCACATCTAAAGTACCCAGTGGTACTGTAGAGAAGAAGTGATTTGGATTTATCATTTTATCTGCCACATTTCTAGCTTGTTCTGGAGTTGCTACACCAGCCCAAAGAGGTAGCCAGCACTCTGCGCCCATCACTTTGACAAGTTCACCTGTTTCTAATTTTCTATCGTAGAAGAAGCCTGTTTCGGCATCGTACATTTTCGTTTGTATGTACTCTTTAATATAAGCAGCATCTTTTTGAAGTCTTTCTACTACTTCCGATCTACCAATCAGCTCAGCTAACTCTGCCAAATATAATTTCTCAGCATACAAAAAAGAATTTAAACAGATATTCTCTTGATTCATAGACCACGAGTAGTCAGGTTTATTCTTCAACATAATGGCATCGTCAAACCTTACACCATTATCCATACCACTCTCCCAAGCAGCAGCAATAAGAGTTCCATCTGTCGAACCATATTCGCAAATTCCATTTCCATCATGATCTCTATGCGAATACCACCAGTAATGATACTGAAGTAACCTATCGAACATCTCTTTTACGAACTCTTTATCGCCCGACTCACGGTATATGTTATGCACCGCCCAAGTAGATAGTGGAGGTTTAGAATCTCTCCAGTTGATACGCTCTTTGCGTCGGCTCACATAGTCTGGAATCATTCCAGTCTCTTTATCTTGGTATGCAAATAGAGAACGTACTTCGTTCTTTGCCAACTCTGGGTTGTAAAGTGTAGTAGCAGATGCATGCTTCCACGAATCCCACGACCAGAATCCAAAGAATCCACAATACGAAGGATAAGAACCATCGTATAGTAAATCGTCTAAAGGAGCTCTCCAGTTATTATTTAAAGTATTCATAGCTTTCACTATAACTCTTCTGTAGGTATTATCCTGAAGGAAAGGGCTCTCTCTGTCCAACACTTTTGCCAAGTATCCATTCCATCTTGAAGCATTAGCATTGAAGATGCTCTTACTATCGTCTATTAAACTTACTTTTGTAGATGTAACCCCTTCATTACCAAAATATGTCCAGATAGATTGTGTAGATACATATATAGCACTAGGTGCTAATAGCTGTTCACTCTCTCTAGCTAGCATTTTCCCCTCTTTGAAACCTCTTTCATAAACCTTTGCATTATAGATATCGACATTTACATTTGTATTCGGATCTATGCAGGCAAAATGATCGGGCATAACATTTACCCTAGCATCTTCGGAGAATAAATCTCCACCCCATGCCAAGTTCACTTTCATCTCCTTGGTTGTCAAGTTTTTGATTGTAGTACGTATTACTGCCTCGTAACGAGAAGCGTAACAAAGCTCTGAAGTTATAGCAACATTTACATTACCAAACTTCTGCACCAATCTACCAGGTAGATATTCTGTATCTTTCACATCGTAAAAGAAGTCAAAAGGCTTATCATTCAGTTTAAGCTCTGGAATAGCTACACTTCTCGACACCCAGCCTTGGCCACTCATTAACATGGGCCCTATAAATGCTCCCGAAACCCTCCTACTTTGTAGATAAGGTAAAGCATAGCCTCCCCAAGCACCATAGTCTGTAAAGACATACTTGGTCCTATCCCTTTGATCGTCAGGAACATTTTTAATATTTAGTAGATTAGAGAAATCAGTCTGTACAGACTGTAACGGCGTAGAGACCGTAGCCTCCTTACCCCCACAAGAGCATAGCAAAAGTGTTAGTAAAGTGCTACGGAATATGTTTTTCATTTTTATCATAGTAATATTATTTACTGAAGCCAGGATTCTGTTCCCAGTCAGGATTTAATAAGAATTCAGAATGAGGAATTGGTAGTAATGTATGTTTTGAAGCTACAAAGTTATCTGCATGGGGTTTTTCGTGTGCTTTAAGCGACTCACCTACAATACCCCAACGCACTAGGTCATACCATCTTGTACCCTCTAATGCCAACTCACAAGGTCTTTCAACCTCTTGAAGGTGTTTAAGTAGCTCATCTTTTCCCATACCTTCGTCTAAATCAGGGCAATTTACTCGAGCTCTTACCATATTAACATATTTAATAGCCTCCTTAGTTGCACCTCTATCGTTTAGACACTCTGCATAACACAGTAATACATCTGCATATCTTACTATAGGAATATTATAAGCACTCATGTCCCAATATTGGCTTAAAGAAGGATCCCACGTAACAAACTTGTGCCAGAATATCTCATCTGTACTATGGTAATCAGTAAATTTCTCGCCCTCTTTAATATAGAATGCTTTCGTATTAGGATCATCAAAAAGAATAGTAGCATACATTCTATCGCTAAACTTTCCATCTTTAGTCAAGTCTTTTTTAAATGTTTCAAATAACCATTTAGATGGGTAAGCCTCTTCATACCCCTCTGCATTTGAAGATGCTAAGTGTAGTGCTATTCTATTATACTCTCTTAAGCCACCCGTTCTATCTCCTGAGAATTGAATTTCAAAGACAGATTCTTTATTATTTTTATGTAATCCAGAGAAGTTATCGGCATAATTCTCCATAAGTTCGAACTTACCAATCAGTTTTTCAAACTCTTTCTCTGCTTTCGCTAACTCATTACGAAATAGATAGAACTTGCCTAAAATAGCAGCTGCTGCATACTTTGTTACTCTACCAGGCAAATAACCAGCTCCAGAATGGTCGGCAGGAAGGTAGTTTTGTACATCTATCAGCTCCTTCTCTATTAGTGCCACAATTTCTCCTGGCTTAGACTGATCTGGATAAAACTCTGCTTCTGTACCCTCAATCTGTTTTGAAAATAGAGGGATACGCTCACCAAAATTCTGATACAACCTAAAGTAGTAGTATGCCCTTAAGAAACGAGCCTCGGCTATATAGGCTTTTTTAACCTCTTCGCTTAGATTAGGTACACTAGGTGTATTGTCTATACATTGGTTGGCATAATTTATTCCACGATATAGGTATAGCCACTCTGCATTTGTTGTACTATTAGTGGGGGTATTATTATAGGTAGCCAATCTTAACCACGTACCTACGTCAGGACGATAATCTAGCTCGTCTGTTCTATAATTGTCAACTACAATATATCTTTCAAAAGGTGCCGCCCAATTCATATTAGGTTGTAGTGAAGCATACACACTTACTAAGCCCTTTAATATATCTCCCTCCGACTTCCAAAACACATTTGGTGTTAGTTTATTGGGATTTGTTTTTTCGTCTAAGAAGCTAGCTCCCGTACAAGAACATAGTACGCTACCCACTAGCATCAATACTAATATATGTTTTCTCATAATCATGAATCTTTAAAGTTAAAAGCCAAATTTAAGTCCCATCATATATGTTCTACTCAATGGATATAGGGCATCGTCCACTCCTAAAGAACCAGCTTCTGCACCTGTTGCAGGATCGTATCCTTTATATCCTGTAATGGTAAATAACCTTGTTGCACCAATGTAGAATCTTAGATTTTGAATGCCTAAATCTTTACACACCTTAGTAGGAAGGTTATAACCAATTTGTAGATTATTAAGTCTTAAATAGTCTCCTTTTTCAATAAAACGATCTGATATCTGACTATTACCATTAGGGTCTCCAATTACTGCACGAGGAATTGATGTATTTGTATTATCTGGTCTCCATGCATTTAGAGCATCCTTACCATAATTAAAGTTCTTATCCATACGCTGTAACTGACGTTTCATTCCGTTGTAACGTTTTACACCGAAGCTACCATAGAAGTTGGCTACTAAGTCAAAGTTTTTATAACTTAAAGTTGCATTAAATCCTAAAACGACCTTCGGATTACCACTACCAACTTTTACTTTATCATTAGAGTCTAACTTACCATCTCCATTTTGATCTATAAAGCGTATATCACCTGGTTTAGCTGCTGGTTGAAGAGGTATCCAATCTCCATTGTCATTTTTGAAACCATTCTTAGCGTTCCACTCTTGCACCTCTTGTTCGTTTTGGAATATTCCAGCTGTTTTAAGCACCCAGAACTCTCCAATCTCTCCACCTACATAAGTTCTTGCCGGACCATTTTCGTACATATAACCCGAATCTGCCATAGACTTCAACACACTTTTATAGTGTGAAATATTCATATCCAAGTCATAATTAAAATCTCCTGCTGTGCCATGATAAATTGCTTGCATTTCAAAACCAGTAGTCCTTAACTTACCATCATTTACAATAAGTGAACCAAATCCTGTACTAGAAGATATGTTCTTGGTAGAGAGCATATCTCTTGTGTTTTTAATATAAGCATCGAATGTCAGCTCTAACTTGTTATTCCAGAATCCAAGATCAAAACCAATGTTCTGATAAAATGTAGTTTCCCATTTTATATTGCCCGATGGTAAACCAAGAATAGCATAACCTAGGTTAATGTCTTTACCATTTAACGGATAATTCAAGTTATTAGTATTGTACGATAATTCTGGTATGTATTTATAGTTACCAATAGACTGATTACCTAAAGCACCATAACTTAAACGAAGCTTAAATGCAGACATTAGGTCTTTCATGTTTTTCCAAAACTTCTCATTAGCTATGTTCCAACCTAAAGATGCCGATGGGAAGAATCCCCATTTATTACCTTCTGCAAATCGAGATGACCCGTCGTAACGAGCAGAGAAGTTTACCATATATCGGTAGTCGTAATTATAGCCAATACGACCAAATAGTGATCTTAATGCATTACGTGTGTACTCTCCACCTACTGCAAAGTTCTCTTGTCCATGTACTAATAGCTGTAAATCGTTATTCTCAAATTTCCCAGCCGATCCACTTAAATCCTTGAAACGATTCTCTTCTTGCGACCCACCAATCATTACATCAAGATGGTGTGCCTCTGCAATAGTCTTATTATAATTACCCACCAGCTCGTAAGTATCTTCTGTATATCTATTTCTAGATTCATATAGATTGGCAATAGTATTTACACTATTTGCCCCTACATAATAAGTTGGGCTAAACGACTTATAATGATTAAAGCTTAAATTTCTTCCTGCTTTAAACTTAAAAATAAGGTCTTTTATAGGCTCATATTGAAGATAGGCCGATGCAGTAATATAATCCGTAGCGCTCTTTGTATTCATAAGTTTGTTAAAAGCTACAGGATTCGCAGCATCTGTCATACCCATTCCTGGAACAGCACCACCAAATCCGCCTTCATTATCCTTATTATGTACAAAAATTAGAGGCTGAATATTTGTAGTCTGATACATTCCTGGGAAACCTGTATTTGCTTCTGGACGATAAGAACGCTTACCATAACTTACAGACTCACCCATTTTAAACTTACCTCTAGTAACGTCAGAGTTTACTCTAAAGCCCAACTGATCGCTGCTAGTACCTACAACTATACCCTCTTTCGATGTATAGAATCCAGATATTGCCACATTCATTACTTGATTTCCTGCACTATAACCCACGTTGTATTTCTGGGTCCAGCCTCTTCTGTAATATTCGTCTTGCCAATCTGTATCGGCAAACTGAGAAGGATCTGCATCATACGCCTCAATATACTTTGGCCATCTATTCTTTGGAATACCAGCATTCTCTAATGCCATTTTATTCACTTGAATATATTGTGCAGAGTTACAAACATCCATACGCTTAGGAAGATCTTCAATACCAGCAAAAGCAGAGAAGTGGATTTTCGGATCTTGCATACCACCACGATGTGTTTCAATTAATATAACCCCAGCCGCTGCTCTGGAACCATAAATTGCAGCCATAGCAGCATCTTTTAGCACAGTCATGGTTTTAATATCTTCTGGGTTTAGGAAAGCAATATCTCCAGGTGTACCATCAATAATTACTAGAGGTTCGTTGCTAGATCCCCAAGAGGTCATTCCTCTAATCATTAAAGTAGGATTACTACCAGGCGCACCACTACCAAAATTTACTGTAAGCCCAGGCGCTACACCTTGAAGAGCCTCTGCCGTACCAGACGATGGTATTTTACCAATATTCTCTCCTGTAACACTTGTAACAGACCCCGATACATCCGATTTTTTCTGAGTACCGTAACCAATTACAATTACTTCGTCAAGTAGTTTCTTATCTTCTTGAAGAAATATTTTCATCAGTTTTTCTGAAGTAACACTTCCTTTATACTCCATAAAGCCTACGTAACTTACCTTCAGAGTGGCACCTTTTGCCACTTTTAAAGTAAAATTACCATCTATATCAGATATAGTACCATTTGTAGTACCTACCTCTGTTATATTTGCCCCAATAATTGGTAGCCCATCGGGGTCGTAGATTATACCACGAGCTGTTAGTTGCTCTTTTTGATTCGTACTATTACTTTGGTTTACTTTCGAAATTAAAATATGATTGCCATCTATTTTATAGGATAGCTTTGAAGTCTTAGACAATGTATTTAATACATATTCTAAGTTTTGATTATTACAACTTAACGATATTGGTTGTGCGTCTTCAACCTCTTCGTTTTTATACATAAACATGTAGTTTGATTGCCCTTCTATCTGTTTCACAACATCGTAGAAAGTACCATTTTCCACATTGACCGAAATTTTAGGAGGGTTCTGTGGATTAGCTTTAGCTGTAAAATTGCTCACAAATAAAGCTACAATTACAAACAAGAGCGACCTAATCAGTACAATCTTGTCCCGACAATAATGTGTTTCCATAAGTATTAATTTTTAGTATTAAAAGGTTTTGTGCTTTTGGTTAACTAGTTTTCCTTTTCAACTCATATTTAGTTGCATTAATTCTCTGAATGCTGAATTCTTCTTTATAGTTAAGTAGTTTTAGGGCTTGTGTTATTGGCTCTTTTAGCGATATAGTACCTGTATAAACCTCTCCTGCAATATCAGCAGATAGTACTATTTCAACATCGAATATAAGATTAAGCTTGGCACAGATCTCTTTCAAAGATGTGTCTTTAAACTTATAGGTATCTGTACTTACCAACGAAGGGTTATAAAACTCCTTAGGTATTAGTTTTACACTTTCGCTTTTCTTATCGTATAAGCAAGACTCTTGCGGCTCTAATATTTTTGTACACTCGCCATCGTCTTTTTTGAAGCAGAGCTCTACACTACCAGATATTAAGGTAGTCTTGATGTAATCTAACTCATCGTAAGCATCTACAATGAACGAAGTTCCTAATACACGAATTTCTTGCTTGCCAACATGCACTACAAAAGGTTTTTCTTCATCTCTACATACATTAAAAAAAGCTTCGCCCGATACAGTAACCTCTCTCCTATTATCTTGAAAAGAGCTTGGGTAACTTATCCTACTTCCAGGGTTAAGCATCACCTTAGTACCATCAGAAAGAGTTACTTCTGCTGTTCTACTTCCTGCAGGAACATAAAATTCGGTCATACTTCTAGCCATAACCTTTTGTTCTTTTTTGGTTAACAAAGCATACACATTAAAAAATATAGAACTAACCAATAGAAGAGCAGCTGCATAGATGAAGTATTTTCTTACTAACGGTAATACTTTATTGGTTCTTGCCGAAACTTTAGGACTTTCTATCTTCTGCGATAATTTATCCCAATTATTTGACACTCTACCCTTAATCTGTTCCATTAACTTCACTTCAAGATGTTGTTTTTTGGCTTCGTAATAACATCTATTCTCTTCTTTCGCTGTTATCCAGTTTTGTAACTCCTTGTAATCTTCTTCAAGGATTACATGGTTAAACTCAGCTTCTATATATTGATCTATATTTTGCATAGGTATTTTTCTTCTCTTTACCCATACTACGAACAGATAGAGTTATTTACTTACGCATTTCTATTCTTTTTTTTGAGTAATTACATTTGGTTGTTAAAAAAGAGCATTATTTGTTTATATTAACAAAATATCGTAATATTGAGTAATCAGAGCAATAGATCTTTTCCCGTTTACCAAATATCTTATGAAAACCACTAAAGACTATCTTGACGAGTTTAAAGAGCTGTATTCGTGTGCATCTCCTAAGCTTATATATTTTGCGTGTAAATACGTAGATCTTGAAACTGCCGAAGATATTGTCCAAGATATTTTTATCAAATTGTGGAATAATATTGAAGAGGTAGATTTTAATAAGAATATCATGTCTTATCTTTTCTTTGGGGTTAAGGCTGCAAGTATCGACTATCTGCGGCAACTCGATGTACACAATAAATACCTCTCTTACTCCCTACTACAAAAGGAATTGAATAACCTTACACACTACGAACTGCAACACTTGGAAGAAGAGAGTGAAGTCTTAACACAAGTAAAAGCTGAAATAGATAAACTTCCAGATAAATGTAAAGAGGTTATGACACTATCTTATTTTAGAGGTCTTTCTAATGATCAAATAGCACTACAACTTAATATTTCAAAACGAACGGTTGAGGCTCAACTGTACAAAGGATTACTAAAGGTTAGAAAAAACATACTTTTAGTTCTAGTAAGCTACCTTATCATTAGGTAACTAACTCTATACACTGCTATACTGCAAACACTACCATCTAGTCAATAGATAGAGATGCTACCAACAGGCTTAAATCAGCTCTACGACATACGTTTTATTAGTCGCCGACATACCTCAAGTATGTTGCCGATGTACTTGAGGTACGTTGCCGATAAACAAGAGGTATATCGGCAATGAACAGACTACCCATCCAAAGAGAGGTATATTGCCGACATATAAGATGTTTTACGCCTACTTGCATAGAAACTAGAATATAGATTTCATATAATTAATTTCGTAGTTAGTAGGCTTATATATAGATTTGTAGAAAGATATTTAGATTTTCAATACAATAATCTTATGAAAAAAACATATTTACTTCTTTTCGCACTTATTTTTTGCTCTAATATTACTAATGCTCAAAACTATACGGGCCATAAAAATACCATTCAGCATAAGTTAGGCGTTGTGGCAGGTGCAAATTTTAATGTATCTGCAAAGCCAGATGTGGGAACCAAAAACAAGATACGTCCTGGTTTTTTAGTAGGGGGTAAATATGAATTGCATTTTTGGAATGGTTTTTATACAGATGCTACAATGCTTTTCACTCTAAAGTCTTTTAGATTTGATTCTCGCATATCAGCAGAGTATGTACAGCGTAATATGTTCAATATAGAGATACCCATTCATTTAGGATATCGATACAAAATAAATGAAAAAGTAGCTGTCTTTGGTTCTGCTGGTCCATACTTTGGTTTTGGTATTTATGGATTCTGGAAACAGAAATTAGAGATTCACAATAAACCAGGTCACAACATTCATAATGTAGATTTATATAAGAAAAACTCTGGAGATTATCGTGGAGAGTTTGGCCTTGGATATAAACTTGGTGTAGAGCTTTTTAACCACTACCAATTTATGATGGGCTATGATTGGGGAATGACCAATCTAAATAAATACTACCATAAAATGAGGAATAGAAATCTACACCTATCAGTAGCTTATTTATTTTAAAGAATAGACCAAATATTAAAAATAAAAACAGGAGGGTATGCTCATCGCGAGCTATCCTCCTGTTCCATCTTATTTAATTTATTAATATTACGATACCCAAATAAGATGTGATTTACAAATTGTTACGTGATTATTATATAAAATATAAACTCCTTATTTATTTAAATAAGCTACTAGCATCCAAACTAGTTTTTCTTGTTCTACAAGGTTGTCGCTCATCATAGCTACGGTAACCTCGTCGTTATTGTCGCCTGCGATAGATATAATTTCTCGTTCTTCGGCAATTAGGTGTTTCAATGTATCTAAAATATTTTGAATTGCTTTATCGCCATCACTCTCTGCACCTACTTCGGCGATTCTTGCTATCTTTAGGTAGTTACTAAATTTATTTTCTGGTACACCACCCAACATTAAGATACGTTCTGCCACTTCATCTACATTTTCTGCCACTTCTGTATATAGTGATTCAAATTTACTATGTAAGTGGAAAAACTTACTACCTTTGATATTCCAATGGAAACTACGTAAGTTTGTATAGTACACTTGTAGGTCTGCTAATAAAAGTTGAAGAGAATTAACAACATTTTTTGCACCTGATTCGTTTAATTTAATGTAATCTAAAGTTTTCATAATTTTCTGTTTTATTTATTGAGTTATTTTCTTTTTGTTCTGATTTTGTATTGCAAATATAGGTGCTATACTCAGAGCCACCAACTCATAAAATCTATGCTACGATAGACAGAATCTATAACACTATATAAATAATATCAATGACATTACAACAACTTGAATATATCCTAGCTGTAGACCAGCATCGCCACTTTGGAAAGGCCGCAGAACACTGCAATGTTACTCAGCCCACTCTTAGTGCCATGATACATAAACTGGAAGAAGAACTAGGAGTTAAGCTATTTGATAGAACTAGCCAGCCCATCAGCCCTACTTTTATTGGAGAGCGTATTATAAAACAAGCTCGATACGTATTAATACAGACCGAACATATTAAAGAAATTGTTACAGAAGAGCAGTCATCTATGACGGGCACCTTCCGATTGGGTATTTTACCTACAATTGCACCTTATCTATTACCTCGATTTTACCCCAAGTTCATAGCCAAATATCCAGATTTAGATGTAAGGGTGAGTGAGATTAAAATTGAAAAGATAGAACAAGCATTGGCCGCTGGTGAACTAGATGCTGCAATAGTTGCAACAGAACCTATAAATAGTAACCTACAGCGTGACGTCCTATTTTACGAAGAGTTTTATGGCTATGTTGCTACAACAGAGCCCCTTTTTAAACATGAAAGCATTAAAACTTCTGATATAACTGGAGATAGGTTATGGCTACTAGATGAAGGACATTGTTTTAGAGATCAACTGGTTAAATTTTGTAATCTAAAGGCTGTACAAGATAGCAGACTGGCATATAACTTGGGTAGTATGGAGACCTTTATGCGTATGGTGGAGAGTGGACAAGGTATTACCTTTATTCCTCAACTGGCTTTGGACCAACTAAACTCTTGTCAAAAAGAGTTGGTAAGACCTTTTGCCATTCCAAGACCAACCCGACAAATTAATTTAATTACAAATAAAGATTTTGTAAGGTACACTCTTCTAAAATTACTGAAAGAGACTATTTTACAAAATATCCCTAAAACATTACAAACTCTGAATAACACACAATACTTAGTGTAGTAAAAGACACCTATCCAATAAAAAAACCTTTATGGGTAAATAAAATATCCTTTAAATTTTAATTTACTAATAAGCCGTGGCTTTTCCATTTATTTTGAGAAGCCACATTTTTTATAACCATATAGTTAGTAATAGATAGCTCTATGTAATAAACAAATAGATAAACTATTTTGAATTTTATTATCATAATGTAAGATAATTAAGACCCAAATGCCTATATTAGCACGAATTATTTTAAAAACTAACTAACTTTTATCAAAATGACAGATTCAACTCAACCAGCTATGAAGGGTTACAGCCGAGCCTTTTGGATTAGTAACTTTGTAGAGCTCCTTGAGCGTATGGCCTATTATGGCGTTTTTATTGTATTAACCATTTACCTCTCTACCATTCTTGGTTTTAATGATATTGAAGCAAGTATCATTTCGGGGTTATTCTCGGGAGGACTTTACTTACTTCCTATTTTTACAGGAGCCTATGCCGATAAAATTGGTTTTAGAAAATCAATGCTTATCGCTTTCTTCCTGTTAACTATTGGATACTTTGGATTAGGACTACTTCCTGGGCTTTTACAGGGTATGGGACTTGTTGAGTATGGAGAAGAGACCATATACAACGGCTTGGTAGAGAGTGATGCACCTTGGCTTATTGTACCAATTCTATTTGTTCTAATGGTTGGGGGTTCATTTATTAAGTCTGTTATCTCTGCATCAATAGCCAAAGAGACTACCGAAGCAAATCGTGCTAAAGGGTACTCTATATTCTATATGATGGTTAATATTGGAGCTTTTACGGGCAAAACTGTTATTGACCCTCTACGTGGACAAGTTGGAGAGATTGCCTATGTATATATGAATTATTTATCTGGCTTTATGACACTGGCAGCGCTTGTTGCTGTATTCTTTTTATATAAATCTAATAAAACTGCAGGAGAAGGAAAAAGTATGTCCGATATTATTAAAGGATTTACTAAACTACTAAAGAACTGGAAATTATTGGTACTTATTCTTATTGTTACTGGCTTCTGGATGGTTCAGCACCAACTATATGCTACTATGCCTAAATATGTAATTCGTCTAGCAGGTGAAGATGCAAAACCAGGTTGGATTGCCAATGTAAACCCATTTGTTGTAGTTCTATTTGTTGGTTTAATAACTAACTGGATGAAGAAACAACGCGCCATAGTATCTATGAATGTTGGTATGTTCCTTATTCCTCTGTCGGCAATAGTTATGTCGTTAGGAAACACATTCGATAGTCAGCTAATCAGTGGTATAACTAACATTACATTAATGATGGTGTTAGGTATTGCCATACAAGCACTGGCGGAATGCTTTATCTCTCCACGTTATTTAGAATACTTCTCATTACAAGCCCCAAAAGGAGAAGAGGGTATGTATCTAGGATTTAGTCATCTACACTCTTTCTTAGCTTCTATATTTGGTTTCGGGCTATCGGGAGTATTATTAAGTAAATATTGTCCAGACCCTAAGCTTTTTGAAAGCCATGAAGCTTGGTTAGAAGCATCAAGCAATGCACACCATATATGGTACTACTTTGCAGCTATTGGACTTGTTGCTGCATTTGCTTTGTTAATATTTGGTAAGCTTACTCGCAAAAAAGCATAGTAAGAAAAATACCATTCTAATATTTAGTATATTTGCCGTTGCTGTTCACACTGCAACGGCATTTTTAATTCTACTGAAAAAATATGAAAATACAATTTATAAGTCTAGGTAGTGGCAGTAGTGGAAATTGTTATTATCTGGGCACACCCGACCATGGAATACTAATTGATGCGGGCTTAAGTACACGTACCATAAGAAAATACCTAAAACAAGTAGGTATAGATATAGAAAAAATACAAGGCGTATTAATTACTCACGATCATGCCGATCATATTAAAGGTGTGGGTAATCTAGCCGAAAAGATGACAATCCCTATTTATACTACTGCTGCAGTACATTTGGGCATTAATAGAAACAAATGTATGAGCGCACCTCTTAGCTCTACATCTGTTAGGTATATTGAAAAAGAAGAACCTTTTGATATAAAAGATTTTAGTATTACTGCTTTTGAAGTGCCACACGATGGTACCGACAATGTTGGATACAGTGTAGAGATTGATGATAAAATCTTTACTTTTGCTACCGACTTAGGAGAAATTACACCTACTGTGGCTCATTACTTAAAGAAGGCAGATTACATGGTTATTGAGGCCAACTATGAAGATGAAATGTTGCGTATGGGCAGATATCCAATGTTCTTAAAAGAGCGTGTTTCTAGTAAAACAGGCCATTTAAGCAATCAAGATACAGCAGAATTCCTAGCAACAGAATATCAACCCAACTGGAAACATATTTGGTTGTGTCATTTAAGTAAAGATAATAATCATCCAGACTTAGCATATAAGACCATCGAGAGTAAATTAAGAGCTCAAAATATTATTGTGGGAAAAGATGTAGAGCTACTACCTCTAAAACGCACCACTCCTTCTGATTTATATACATTTTAGTATAAAAACGAACTGCTTTATAGTATGAATGCCAACTTGCAAGAGATGAAAAATCGTAAAGGTGCTGTTAAAATTAGTGATATTCCAACACCTGTTTTAGAGCAATTAAACTTAGGAACTATACCTACGGTTAATCTTGTAGAGTGGCTAGCCATAGACCAGTCTAAACTGGTTCAAAACACCTTGCCCAAAGCATATATAGTGGTAGCTACTGATGCTATTAATCAATTAAAAAATGTTACTGCCCTACAAGCTATAAAAGTGGTAGGAAAAGCCATTTACAACCAAGCAGCTCTTACTAAAGACGATAAAATACTACCTTATCTAGTGGGTCACCATGCAGATATGTTACGATGTTGGGCCTGTATTTATATAGGTGAACAAAAGCAAGATATTGCCTTACAACTAGATGCTATTTTTACATTGGCTACAGATCAGCACTTTGGCGTTAGAGAAATATCTTGGGTAGCTATAAGAGATCAACTTATGGAGGAGTTTACCAAAGCACTGCCTATTTTAAAAACATGGGTAAAGAGTGAGAATGCTTATCTAAGAAGATTTGCTATTGAGTCTATCCGTCCTAAAGGGGTGTGGTGTAAGCAGTTTAAACTGATGCAACAACAACCAGAATTGGCACTTCCACTACTCGATGCACTTCAAACTGATCCACACAAGTACGTACAAGATAGTGTAGCAAACTGGTTGAATGATGCTAGTAAGTCAAAGCCAGATGTTGTTCAAAGCATTTGCAAACAATGGAGTCAAAATAACCCTGCGTCCAAAGCTACAGCATATATTGTAAAACGTGCTTTGAGAAGTTTATAATATAATAGGCATCAAAATAAAATAAGCGAACTAATACCCAAGAGGGGAATCAATTCGCTTATCCATTATTAGTATAGTCTTTGTAATAAAACTTAACGAAGTGTTATTTCAATAACATGATCTATATCTGTTGGTACAACTCCTAATTTTAATAATACCCCATCTTTATCTTGTGTAAAGCGTATTTTCTTACCAGTTTGGAAATCTACTGCACTCTTTACTTTATGACTATGCAGAGGTAAAAACAAAGCATCGTCTTCCAAGTTTAAAATATGCACATATAGTTTATTCCCCTTTATAGTAGTAACTCCCCAATCCCTAGGTGTAACCAATCCACCTCTTGTTCCGTAAATGGTTTCCCCATATTTTCTAGTCCACTCTCCCATTGCCTTTAATCTATCAATAGCTTGAGAAGGGAACTCTCCATCGGGTTGCGGACCAACATTCATCAAAAGGTTGGCATCTCTACCAGCTGCTTTCACTAAGTAATGTATCAACACTTTAGGCGATTTATAGTCTAAGTCGGTTATCTTATAACCCCACATTCCATTCATAGTTTCACAGGTTTCAAGTGGTAGATGGGCTACCTCTTGTCCAGAAAGTCCAGCAAGATTTTCTCCAGGTAAATCACGCTCAAAAATCTGCATATCTTCTCCTTCAAAAGGCACTTGATGATGGTTGTTTGCAACCATACAGCCTGGTTGTAAATCGTGAATCATCTTATATTGTTCTGGCAGTTCCCAGTCGAAGTTAGGGTTTATATCTTGATCCCACCAGCCATCAAACCAAATGGCACGAATAGGCCCATAATTAGTTAGAAGTTCTGTTAACTGATTATTCATAAAGGAATAATAGCTTTTCCAATCTCCTGCTGGGTTTGGACGGCCTGTACCACGACCAGTTCTACCCCATGGTGCATCTTCTCTAGTCCAATCAATATGCGAATAGTAAAGATGAAGTTTAATACCTTGCTTTTGACACTCGTCGGCCAACTCCTTAATAATATCTCGTTTAAAAGGAGATGCTTTCATTATTGTAAAATCAGAATGCTTGGAGTCGAACATTGAAAACCCATCATGATGCCTTGTAGTAATACAAATGTACTTGGCTCCAGCATCTTTTATATTAGATACCCACTCTTTGGCACTAAACTTAGATGGATAAAATCCTCCAGCTAGTTTTGCATACTCTTTGTAGTCAAGATTCTTATTAGTCATAGTCCACTCTCCAGTTGCCAACATTGCATAGATGCCCCAATGAATAAAGATTCCAAACTTATCATCTTGAAACTCTTGCTGTGTCTTTTTAATCTCTTCTGATGGGACATATCCCGTTTGAGCCTTCAGGGGTAAAACCATCAGCAGTGATAATAAAAAAGGTATTACTTTCTTCATTTTATTATATATTTAGTTAGTTAAAAATAGCCACACTTACAGATTGATAATTAGTATATTATTCCTTTTTAATTGTATTTGAATTGATAATGCAGAGTATCGTCCAAATTACTAAACTTGTTATGCTTTTTAGAGAGAGTCATTTTCATAGGCAACCCATTAGCATTGAATTCATAATCAATGGTGTATTGAGCATTTTCTAGTTCAGAATTACAAGCTACAATATAATAATCAAAAGTCCCCATTATACCCGTAAACAAGAATTCATTGTGACAAGATAGTGGGTAGAGATTCTCAATTAAAAAGATATCTGGGAACTGCTTATCTTCATAAAATTCAATGTTATACGTGTCAGTTCCAACTACCTCATTATAAAGTTTTTTTACAACAGATAGTTCACCCTTCTTAAAATTGGAGTAGTCAAAGTCTATTCTATACGTCTCCTCAAAAGTATCATTAGTGCTACCTGTATATCTTTTTTCAAACATACTAGCAATATACTTTTTCCCATCTATGTTTTTATACTTAGTATAAATTCTAATAAACTTTTGGTCTTGCCCATAAGTCCAGTAATAGGTTTCTGTTAACTCTCTATTACCAAACTGAAGTGTATTAATTACACTTGTAGTGATGCTTTGATCGTTAATAGCCTCAAACTGCATCTGCTTCTTATTAGCATACTCTCCTGATTTGATAAAAGAGGTACCATACCCTTTATCACCAATATAAACAGTCCGTTTTCTTTTAGCTACAACACCATATTTATCGAACTCATAGTTTTCTACTATATATGGTTTAGTAAAGTTCTTATCTCTATTGCACTCTACCGTTAAGTTAGTAATATCTGTAAATATTGGTTTTGGATAACTCTCTTCTTTTTTACTACAACTCAATAAGCAACAACTTAATAAGCCTATATACCAATAATTAAATTTACATTTCATTTTTTAAATCATTTTTAATAAAGGCAAAAATAGTTAAATAGCCACGATATTAAAACTATTAACTTGTAATACTACAAGAAGGTATAACTATTTTAGATTATGACTAACCTAATTGTATAGCATTTACTATCTTTAACCAATAATTTTAAAATTAACAGAGAATACGTATGAAAAAATTAATTTTTAGTGCACTTCTCTTATGCTTAGGATTTAGTCTTACAGCACAAGAGAACCCACTATGGTTGCGGAATAGTGCTATTTCTCCAGATGGAAAAGAAATTGCATTTACCTACAAAGGAGACATTTTTAAGGTCTCGAGCAAAGGAGGAAAAGCTCTTCAAATCACCTCAAATCCTGCTCACGACACCCAGCCAATATGGTCTCCAGATGGAAAAGAGATTGCTTTTGCATCAAACAGAGAAAACAGCTTTAACATTTATGTCGTATCTGCAGATGGAGGGATTGCAAAACGCATCACATACAACTCTGCAAATGAGTATCCTATTACTTATAAAGACAATAATCATATTTTATATACAACGAATATTCGCCCTGATGCAGAGGATACTCGTTTCCCATCATTTAGCCAAGTATATGAGGTTAGTACAGATGGTACAAGACCTACCCTTTTCTCTTCGCTACCTATGGAAGATATTAACTTCCACCCTACAGATAGAAACAAATTCTTATACCATGACAATAAAGGTTACGAAGATAAATTCCGTAAACACCACCAATCTTCCATAACACGTGATGTATGGCTAGCTACTGACAAAGCAAATGCAGAGCGTAAATATGAGAAAATTACTACTTTCCGTGGTGAAGATCGTACCCCTGTATGGAGTAAAGATGGACAGCATTTTTACTATTTAAGCGAGGAAAGTGGCTCTTTTAATATTTATAAAGCAGACATTAATCTAACTACAAAAAAACAGCTTACAAGATTTGACAAACATCCTGTGCGTTTCTTAACTGTAAGTGATAACGATATATTATCCTTTGGATATGATGGCGAACTATACACACTGCGCGAAGGAGAAGAGCCTCAAAAAGTAGCTATTGAAATTGTTGCTGATATCAAAGAATCTACCATATCACACTTTAATTTTGGCAGTGCTAATGAAATGGCTATTTCGCCAAATGGAAAAGAAGTAGCATTTATTTATAGAGGAGATGTTTTTGTTACCTCTACAGAGTACAAAACAACAAGAAAAATTACAAATACACCAGAACAAGAGAGAAGTGTTAGCTTCAGCCCCGATGGCAGAGCTCTTCTTTATGCTGCAGAGCGTAATGGACTATGGAATATCTACCAAATGAAACTAAATAACAAGGATGATAAACAATTCTTGTACACTCAAGACTTCTCGGAAGAACAACTAACTAATTCGAAAGAGGCTTGTTTCCAACCCTCTTACTCTCCAAATGGTAAAGAGGTAGCATACCTAGAAGCTAGAACAACATTAAAAGTACTAGATCTTAAAAACAAAAAGTCTAGAACTATTCTTGATGGCCAATTCAACTACTCTTATGCAGATGGCGATCAATGGTTTCAATGGTCTCCAGACAGCAAGTGGTTATTGACTCACTACATCGGTATTGGTGGGTGGAATAACAGAGATATAGCACTAGTAAAAGCCGATGGCAGCAAAGAGGTAGTCAATCTTACTGAGAGTGGATATACTGATGCAAATGCTCGTTTCGTACAAAATGGAAAAGCAATGTTATGGTTCTCAGACAGGGCTGGATACAGAAGCCACGGAAGCTGGGGAGCACACATGGATGCTTACATCATGTTCTTTGATCGTAAAACATACGATAAATTCTTAATGGATAAAGAAGAGCGTGAAATATATAAAGACTTAAATAAAAAAGAGGTCGAGAAAGAAGAAAAAGAGAAGGCTAAAGAGGAGAAAAAAGATAAAAAGAAGAAGGATGAAATTAAACCTAAGAAAGTTGATGATTTAAAATTCGAACTTGAAAATCGTCAAGACCTAGTACTTCGTCTTACTCCTAACTCTTCATCTTTATCTGATGCATATCTTAATAATGAAGGAACTAAGCTGTACTATTTATCACGCTTTGAAAAAGGATATGATCTTTGGGTGTACGACTTAGAGAATAAATCAAGTAGAATACTTGTTAAGGGTGCCGGTGGTGGCTCTTTAGAACCAGATAAAGATGGACAACATCTATATTTGCTTAGCTACGGACAGTTAAAAAAGATTACTATTGCTAGTGGTGCTGTTAAGACTATAAGCATAAGTGGTGAATTTACACACAACCCTGCAGGTGAACGTCAATATATGTTCGACCACATTTGGAAGCAAGTAAACGACAAGTTCTATGTAACAGACATTCATGGTATTGATTGGGCTGGATACAAAGAAGAGTATGCAAAATACCTTCCTCACATCAATAATAACTTTGACTTTGCAGAGATGTTATCTGAGTTGTTAGGTGAGCTTAATGCATCTCATACAGGCGCACGCTATTATGGTGGAGGTGCTTACTATCGCCCTACTGCATCACTTGGAGTGTTCTATAACAATAAGTATGATGGTAACGGTGCAATGATCGAAGAGATACTTCCTCTTGGTCCATTGGGTCAAGCTGATAGTAAAATTAAAGAAGGAGCTATCATTACTAAAATAGATGGTAAAGAGATAGGAAAAGAAGACATCAGTAAGTTCTTAGAAGGAAAAGCTGGTCAACGTATTCTGGTATCATTCAAAGAGAAAAAGAATGGTAAAGAGCTAGAAGAGTGGGTTAAACCTTTCTCACAAGGTGCAGAAAGAGATCTACTTTACAAGAGATGGGTCGAAAAACGTCGCCAAATGGTAGAAAAACTATCGAATGGTAAAATTGGCTACGTCCACGTGAAAGGTATGGATAGCCAAAGCTTCCGAGTTGTATATTCAGAGCTTTTAGGTAAATACCGTAATGCTGATGCTGTAATTGTAGATACTCGCCATAATGGTGGTGGATGGTTGCATGACGATCTAGCTACATTATTAAGTGGTAAAGTATATATGAAATTTGTTCCAAGAGGACAATTTATTGGTAACGATCCTTTTAGCAAATGGACAAAACCATCTGCCGTACTTACTTGCGAAGATAACTACTCTAATGCTCATGGCTTCCCTTGGTTATATAAAGAACTGGGTATCGGTAAGTTAATTGGTACACCTGTTCCTGGAACAATGACAGCCGTATGGTGGGAAAATCAAATAGACCCATCAATCGTGTTTGGTATTCCACAAGTAGCAATTAAAGATTTACGAGGAGAATACCTTGAGAATCAAGAGTTACAGCCAGATATAGAAGTATATAACGACCCTGCTTCGGAACTTAGAGGTGAAGATAAACAAATTGAAGCAGCTGTTAAAGAACTACTTAAACAGACACAAGATAATAAATAAGCTTACAGTTCTGTAAATTACAAAAAGGTTTGGTTTTTAATAAGACCAAGCCTTTTTGCATTAAAGTATCGTACTACAACAATACAACTACACTTTAAATAGCGGAGGAAAGGACTCTTTATATACTCAATCAAACTAACACCATAGAGGCCCATCATTTATTTATAATCAATATCAAAGACACACTACATCACAGAGATCCAAAGACCTATACCCCTTTACAAAATCTTGTTTTAACAAGATATTACCAAGCAAATAGATTAATAAAAAAGCATCCCTATCAGATTTAATATCTGATAGGGATGCTTTAGTGTTATCCTAATCTTTCTTCCTTTAAGCACATCTTAAGGTGTGTGCTAGAACAACCTAAATATCTTTATAAAGCTATATAAATAGCTATAATATGGCAAATACTACCACCCAAAACAAATAGATGGAAAATACTATGCATATAACGTATCTTAGTAAAAGAGTAAAACAGAGCGCCAACAATGTAAGAAACTCCACCACCTATCAACCAGTACAGGGCTTCTATCTTTCCATTAGCACCAAGAGTCTCTATTAAAGGTTTAAATGCAACTAATACAGCACATCCCATCAAGACGTAACAAATGGTTTCAAAATGACTATGCTTATTCATTTTACGAAAACTTGCAAAAGTACCAATAATAGCTGCCAACCAAATAAAGCTAAAAAGAGCCCATCCCCAATACCCTTTGTTCATTAAAGTAACCAAGGTAAACGGCGTATATGTACCTGCAATATGTATATAAATAGCCGCATGATCTATTTTTTGCAATACTTTTTTAGTCTTAGGGTTTGTAACTCCATGATAAAGTGTTGAAGAAACATAACTTAACAGCATACCAAAAAGGTATACAATAACAGCTAGAGTAGCCCATCTACTATGCTCTACTAAAGGGCGACTTAGCAGATAAAAACTAGCACCTACACCTAAAAAAACACCCAAAGCATGGGTGCTTGAGTTCATTATCTCTTCTTTGACTGTATATAATTTTTCTCTACTCATAATTTTCTTTTTATACAGCAGTAAAGCTATAACATATCACGGAAATAGTCGATAAATAAGAGATAGAATACGTTAAATATAAGCGACTACCTACTCCAAAATAGTTATAAAATGTCCAAATCATTTCTTATCAGTTACGAATCGTTAAATCACAAAAGGCACTTTTACAAAATCATACGACATTAGAGGCTACATCTGATTACTTGCCAGCTTAATCGCATTCATGATTCAACCAATAAATAGAGGCATAAAGAAGCAGAACAAACAGTAGCACTAAGCATGTAAGAGATATAAATAAGTTGTGTGCATATTCACTTAGCAAACCAAAATATATACTTAGTGCTGTTAAGCTAAACATTCCTGTATAAAATGCCAATTGAACAGAACGACTCTTAAAAGCAAACTTGCGAGGTTTCTTCCAGTTTAAAATAAAAAAGTAAACCAGTGGATAAATAGTAATAGGAACAGTTATTATAGTAAGCAGGCTATGTTGAACTCCTCCACGATCCAGGTAAGTTCCTAAAAAACCGTATAATAACAAAACAACAATACTTATTAAAAGTAAATATGCTTTTCTAGTCTTCATAATTATAGTAATATTTAAATTAAAAAGGCAAACAAGAACTCTCTTAAAGATACAATTATTTTAATATAGTATCTGCTTCAGATTGAAAATAGTTCCTTTATTAAACGCTATTATACTACACAACTACTAATATCTAATTCTAAATATTAATGCCACATCTCATTAGTGTTACTTAAAGCTGCCTTATACAAAACCCCAAAGGCCGATTTACCAACCAATGGGGTTTATGCGCATCAAAAGCATTAGTCATTGCTAAAGAGATCAGTAAGAAATAAATTATTTATGATATGTGCAGGAACCTCTCTTTAGCATTTACTATTTTAAAATTCAAGCTTTTCACCTTTTTCGTTGTAAAGAAGGGTAAATGAGTTTTCGTCTTGATCTTGAATGATCACTTTATATGTTTTTACACCTTCTGAATTTAGAACGTACGCTTCTTCGATTGTACTACCTTCATAATTCTCTTTCACAGCATTTGTAATCACTTCTGGAAGGTCTTCTACTTTAATTTTAACAAACTCTTCTTGTTGTACCTCTTGTTGTACGGTTTGTACGATTGGCTGAGCAAAAGTTGTTGCTGTACCTAGAGCTAAAAATAGTGCAATTGTCATTACTAACTTTTTCATAATCATTAAATTTTAAAGAATTAATACTATTAATAATTAGCGCGCTTCACTATATATAAGACAACAATTATACCAATTTGGGTAGAAAACAACTAATCACCTAGTAATCAATATTATAGTTTAAAAAAACAACAAATACACACATCTACAAAATTGGGCAATTTTCTCACAAACATGTGGAATATGTAGAATTTTGCTACAAAACTACCCACTTACCATACTCAATTAATACAGATACCTAATATTAGGTATTTTTTTGAAAGATAATATTATAGTACTATATAACTAATTGTGTTGAAAGAACTGATATCTATTAAAATTTAAGTACAAGTATTTGCTTTAGCTATAAGTAAATAGTTACTTGAAGTCTAACTATAAAACACAAATTATGGAAACAACAATATTTAATAACACAGACCTCCCAATATCATCTCTTAAAAGAGAGCTTAATAGTCTTAAAGTAGAAACAGTCCAAGCGAAACAAATCAAAATAATACAAAAGATACTGAAACAACTTATTACTAAATACGCTATACAGATAGATAGTAACTTCACACTATATCCCTTGGAAGTTGAAGCATATTATTTTCACAAAAAACATTTTAGAGACAATACTGTACACAGAAATAACGCACAAAAAAACAGGTTTGGAAAATTCTACTTCCATAGAAAAGGAGATGCTATGAAAAACAATATTTTAAATTGTAGAGCAGGAGTTGACCTCTGCCTATCAGATTCTGAAGAGTGTTTTTTTGGTGTCCTGTTACGGTCAGCTAAAATAAAGCTTAATGATAAGATTATTTCTGTTTTTGGACCTAGCAAATTAGCTAATCTTATTTATAAACAGATATTAGGAAATACGGCCCTTGAAAAAGGAAATGAACAACAACAAAGCACTCTAAAAAAAGTAGAAGAACAAGTTTTTGACTTAGTCATACCAGAGTCAGACCCTAGAGAAGATAAGCACAAGGTCTATAACTGCTCAAGACACTTCACTGACAAACAAGAAGATAAACTCTATGATAATTTATTATTGCGCTCTCTTATAGAATTATTTAACCCAGTTTATAAGTATAAAAACACTTATAAAATAGTTGCAGAATATATGTTTGAAAATGAAATAGAACCTACTAAACAAAACGTTAAAAAACAAAACAATAATCGCAATTCCATTAAAGCCTTAAAATACTTACAAAGCTTAACTGAATAATTTGGCATGCTAATTTGAAATATTTTTAACATGTAGATCTGTTGTAAATAATAATATATAAAGAGTCCTTATCAAAATGACAAGGACTCTTTCTTTAACAGGGCTACCCTATTTTAATATTGAATAATCTATATCAAATAGCCTCTACAACTTTTTCAATAAAGGCTACACGCTCATCGTTTGTTCCAAAACGAATATTATCACAGTTTAGCCAAGTAGGGTTTTTAAAACCTATAGCTTGTAAACTGTTTTGAACAATAACATTCTCAACTGCACATCTGTAGTTTTCTGTAGGACTTTGACTTGTAGTCACCACAACAGTCTTCTTAACATCCAATAAAGGAGTCCAACCATTTTCATAGTTATGCGAGAAGTTTACAAGAAGTACTTTATCAAAGAATCCTGTTAAGATAGCTGGCATTGTACTCCACCATATCGGAAATAAAAGAACTACTTCGTCTGCTTTTGCCAATATCTCCTGATATTTACCAACTAACGGATCAATAAATTCACCTTGTGCATACACAGCTAAATCTTGCTCCGTTAAAACAGGATTAAATCCATCTTTGTACAGATCAATTACAGTGTACTCTCTTTTGTCTTGTTCTAAACGTGCTGTCATTGCATCTAGCACTGCTTTACCATAACTACCATGCCATGGGTGTGCAAATAATATTGCTACCATATCTCTATTTATGTTATTATTTAAATGAATTGAACTACAAAAATACGTATATTTCTTAAAGCAAATAAGGCTTCAGTAAAGATTTTCCTAAAATCAAAAGATTAAAATCAATTCGTACAAAAAAGCTACAAGCCTCAACACAACCTACAAGGCTGCTTAATTTAATAGACTTTAAATGCTGTGTTAATACATTTTTTAATAATTTTACAGCTAATAAATAGAGATACAAGCATTTATATAAAACTCCAGCAATTAAAATATACAACCCATTTAAATATAAAATATGAAACGACTCCTTATTCTACCCCTACTGATGTTTATTATTACAGCATCTTTCGCCGCAAATATTACCAAAGAGTACGATTACACCTCTTTTAGCAGCGTAACTTTAAAAGGTTCTACTGATGTTTATATCTCACCTACAAATGGAACAGCATCAATTAAAACTATAGGACCACAAGAACTTATGGATAAAATGCAGATAACACTCGAAGGAGATAATCTAATTATAACACATAAAGGTTCTTTACGAACCAATGCCAATTATAATGTTAAAGTTTATATTGCTGTTCCACAACTACATGGTATAAATCTAAAAGGAAGTGGAGATATATACATTGCCGATGGAGTTAAATGGAGTGCAAAAACAGACATTTTGCTGTCTAGCAGTGGAGACCTCACAACAGGCAATATAGCTTGCGAGGAGCTAAATCTTTCTATAAAAAGCAGTGGAGATGTAAAGTTTGCAGACATTACAGCCCGCCACGTCTTATTTGAAATAACTAGTAGTGGAGATATTGAGGCAAAAAACATCGACAGTAAAACTTTTGAAAGCTATATTAAAGGAAGTGGAGATATAGATATAAAGAAAATAACAACCACTACCCTAACCATTGCCAATAAAAAGAGTGGAGATACAAAAATTAAAGAAGGTACTACAGATATAGCCTTCTACACAGTAACAGGAAGCGGAGATATTAAAGCCAAAAATGTTCTTGCAAATAGTATTGAGGCCACCATTACAGGATCTGGAGATGTTAATTGTCATGCAAATAAAAGTATAAAAGGAAAAGTCACTAGCAGCGGAAAGGTTTACTATAATGGCACGCCAGAGCTGGTTGATATTAGCAAAAAAGGATTCAAATCGAACTAAGTAGTTATAGCTATTCTATTTTTACTAGAATTAGTTATTAAAAAGTAAGTGAACCACCAATTAACCTGTGTAACTAAACCTTAAAACAGTACTTATAGAGTACTTAAATTCTCTATCAACACTACTTTTCTGTAACCTATTTAATTCTGTTGAATTAAATAGGTCAAATACAGTTGGTCTTTTCTTTTCACTTCCGTCTACCATCCGAATCACTTACCACACAGCATACCTAGTCAATCCAATTCTTTGTCTCCAACATACTAACTATTAGTCGCCGACATACCTCTGTCTTGTTCCCGATATACCTAAGGTATGACTAGGTCTAACATGAGGTCTGTCGGCAATGAACAAACCTTCAACTTAAACCCTTTCCATAATCCTCCTAAGCAGGGACTAGCAATATTATCCTCCTAAATACAGACCCTATTAAAAACACAACGTGCTTTCGAACACTCTTTCACTTATCTTATAATCGTAAAAGATAATATTGTTTTAAGAGACCCACCACATTTGTAACTAGAAGAAAAGAGATAACCTATATATAACGTCCTACCTAAATCAACTCAAACAGAAATAAAAGCCGTACAAGAAAGAGGCGAAATTGAAGACCATACACAGCTGTTTCAAAACAATTAAATACAGATGAGAATTATGTGGCTATGCGAAGAGGTAGGATTCGTATTCAAGTCTATCCGTTCTCTATTATGCGACAAAATCCAGTCGCGTAAATCTGTCTAACTATACTTCCTCCGAACACAAACAACACTTTCTGTCAAATAACAGACAATTAATTAGTCAAAGCGACAATCATAATTCTTATTTTGTTAGTGTTGAGAAGAGTAAAGTAAAATCTAAAAAACTGAGTTCCAAAATTATATTGAGAAAAAATGCTCTTCCAGAAGGTAGTTATTCTTTCGTGTCTGTAAACAAGAAAATAAATGCGAATGCTATGCCAAAACAACTAACCATTTAATATACAGAACATTGAACACAAACAAGTTA
>JASLCG010000010.1 GCA_030151885.1 Bacteroides sp. | reverse complement strand
TTATTGAGTCTTTAGATTCTTCATAATTGTTAATCATTATGTTGTAATTGTTAAACAATGCAGAGGCTTCTTGTTGAACTTTCATTGTTCCACTTGTACCTACAATCCTCGCTATCATTGCAGTACCCTTTTCTGCTACAAAAGCATTAATATCAACTCCGAATTGTTGTTCTAACAAGTAAACACTGCGTTGAATATTGTCTATACTATCTTGCATTACTGCAAAAACCGCTTGCGAATCACCCTCTTGTAATTGGATATATAACTCATGTTCATCAATAATTGTATTATTTTGTTCATTATTGACAAAGGCCTTCTTAACACGAATATCTTTGTTAAAGTGTAAATAAGTATCCCACACTAAGGTGTTTACATCAAAAGAATCATTCTTAACGCCTAAACTCTTCAATTCATAAGATAGGTCAGAACGCGTAAATGTTGTTGATTTGCTACTTAAGCTCTTCGCTATTTCGTATATTTTATCGTAAATCTGATTATTTTTCATTAGTAAGGTGGTTTAATATGTTTTTAAGTAAAAAATAGGACTTATAAGGCTTATTTCTATTTAAAATGATACAGTATACATTTCAATTATTCTTTAAGCAACTTATCTATAGCCTGATGCCAATAAGTCCATTCAAATGCAGCTGAAGGATGATAAATTGGTAATAACTTAACTACTTTCCCATTTGAAAGTTTGTATCCCCACGTTTCAATTTTATCCCCATTGTCCAAAACAACATCTGCTTGTTGCTCACCAGTGTTTGGTAATTGTCCGTACAACCTTTTGCCCCATACAATAGTGTAGTCCGGTTGTAGCTCTTCTAATGTTTCAAAGAATAAAAGCTCTGAAGTTCTAAACTCCTCTGCTGTTGGTGCTTTACGTGCTTCATCTATCGGATGTTGTACATAATTATAAAATGCCACTGAATTCCACAACTCTTGTTTTTCTTCAAAAGGAACAACTCTTCCTTTCAAAGCCCTTTCAAATTTTGTATACGTATTTTTATATGGTTCATGTTCACTATCATCATCAAACAGATCTGTAATAATATCTGACGTCATAGTAAGCACTGCATCTTTTGGATCATCACAATAGTGACTTTCTCCTAATACTAAGACACGTTTTCCATTAATGCCTTTAATATAGTGTTTACCTATCCAAGGTTTGAAAACTAATTTTGCCATTTTGTTTTTATTTTATAACTCGTTAATCTAATTTTTCTACATCAAAATCCGCCATTGTACAATAAGCTTGTTTATAATCAAAATCATATAAACGTACATAGGCTTGTTGCAATTCTTTTGCTCCATTATAAAATGGAGAAGAAGTGTGCTGAACAGTTGTAACTACAACTGACATTTCTGGCGTTAATAGAGTTCCATTTGTTCTCTTTACTCGCTTAGGAGTTACTTTAAATACTTTTGACATTGGTGTTGCTTTTAATTGATAAGACAAAAATACCCTGACACTCAGCCAAACTATGACGTAGTTGAAGACAATCCATACAATTCGCACATTTCTTTAATAGTATCTATTACCCAATCTCTTAAAACAGGAGGTGAAATAATTTCAATATTACTGCCATGCCTCATTATTTCCATAACAAAGTCAGTTGTTGGATGTACAAATAATTCAACCGTAAATGTGTAATCACTTGTAGAGGTAATTTTCTGTGAATGATGAAAGGGCAAAGACTCAACATACTTGCGTTGACTCTGATCTATTTCTAATACTACTTTTTGAGGGGCATCATAACATTCAATACCAAAGGCATTTTCATAATGTTTTTTTAGATTAATCACAGGACTTACTGCTGTCTGAGTTGTAACAACTACATTGCTGATTCTGTCTAATCCGTAATTGCGTAATTCCTTCTTATCCAGATCATACGCTATCATATAATAGCGATTTTGCGACTCTTTAATTGCTTTAGGAACACATCTTCGTTCTGTGGGATCTTGCCAATAACTTTCTAAAGTAAAAGTAACAACTAACTTATCTTGAATAGCATATAGTATACCGCTAAAATGTTCGGTTCCTCTTGTCTTTCGCTTTTCAAAATAAATATGTTCACCCAGAGTTTCACTTACTTTTAAAGCTGTTATTATGTCGTATGATTCTATTACACGTTCAATGTACTCCTCTTTATGTTCCTCACTGATTTTATACACTTTCTCCTTTCTATCATATATTATTTCTATTCCCATAAGCGATAAAATATCCTGTACATCACGTTGAAAAGTACGTGAACTTATTTCTAAATTCTTATCAGAAAAGGCACTTTCTTTAATTAAGTACTCCTGAATCTCTTTTAATGTACACCCCTTTTTTCTCAACAACTCTACAATAAGTATTTGTCGTTTTGTATATTCTCCTTTTGCCATATCTAATATTTTCTGCCAAACTTAACCAGTCACTCAGCCAAATGATGACGTATTAAATTTAAAACAACAACATTCATTATAAAAAGAATATTGGGCGAAACAACCATTTCTATTAGGCAAAAATGTTATTTCATCCTATAATGTAACTAAAAGCAAAAAAAAGATTTATTACATTTCATTAGTATCAATACTATTTATAACGTGAAACGTACTTTTTCTATTTCATAGGAGTTTTATAGAGTACGTATTTGGCGTATTACACGCTATATAAGCATAATATTTTCTTTTATTTATATGAAAAAAGTGGTAAAATAAACGAATTAAACTATTCTAAAACTGGAGGAGTTACAGATAAATAGCTATAAGATTAATAAAAACAAATACACAAAGATCTGACGCGCTTTGTTTTTCACGTTTGAAGTATAAAGAATATCAGGAATGACTAAGCTTTACTTACGTATAGGAAGTTTTAAGGGATACTTGTAAGTATTCAATTACTTACTCGTGACTTTACGTTTCTACTCACGATTACAACAAGACATAAAAAAACCCCGTTTTAAAAAACGAGGTCTATTTTATATAACAGAGCGTTAATTACTTAACTTCTTCTGCTTTTACTTCTTCTGTAGCTGGAGCTTCTTCAGTAGCAACTTCTTCAGTTACTTCTTCTGTAGCAACTTCTTCAGTTACTGGAGCTTCTTCTGCAACAG
>JASLCG010000009.1 GCA_030151885.1 Bacteroides sp. | reverse complement strand
ATTTGTAGCTGCTTTTTTATTTCAATAACACGAAGTTAAAATAAAAATGATTGGTTAACCTTATCTCTTCTTATTAGATGTACTCTTAATGTACTATCACTATGCGAATTTTATGTACTCATCAATAAACACAATCACAAACAGCAGTATATCAACTATATAAATACAACAATCTCACGTCTGGGGGGCGTGGGGTCGCTGGTTCGAATCCAGTCACCCCGACTAATTTATAATCAAGCAGTTACATTTATTTGTAGCTGCTTTTTTATTTCAATAACACGAAGTTAAAATAAAAAATACAAGTTATTTTAAGCAATTAATACAAAAAAGGCATCTAAGTAGTTACATAGATGCCTTTTCCTATTGTTATGAAATCTATTTTATAAAGTTATAAACTTTAAGATTAGTTACTTGACTCTCAAAATATCCTACTTTTCTAAGTGGGAAAAACAGTGTCGATAAGTAAGACATTGACTCATATTTATCTCCACGCTTAAAGTACTTAATCCATGGCGATTTATCTTCGACCAATTTCCCATCAACAAATAACTTAGTACCCTTAGCATTGCCTTGAATCATTATATTTACTTTTTTACCAGGCTTAATACGATAATTAAACGTATCAAGATAGCCATCTCTCGAGTAGCCTAATAGACCTTTAATAGGATCTGATAAGTAAAAATCGGCAGATTTAGAAGAGAATAGAATAGTTCCCTTACGCTCACTTCCACCAACAATATCGAACGATACTGTATAATCATAACCTATTTCTTCTACACGATTTACTCCTCCTTCAGTAACCACGTCCTGCTCAAATACTAACCCTGGTTCTAAACCTAAGATTCCAGACTCATTAACACCCGGAGCTTCACTTAACAAAGCACGTTTACTATTGAATTCTTCCCAAGAAAACTGAGTTGATTTTCCAGTCCACATCTTAGTTGATAAAGTTTGAATAGCAGGATATGCTCTTATATGTATATCTTTCGAAGTAATACCATTACCTACATGATCATTCCATACAGCAAACATTCCTCCTTTAAGTTTTGGCTCATCATAGTCTAAAGTTTTCTGAGCAACAACATTCGGCGTCCAGTTCTTATACAAATACTCTATATTTAGAAAGTCATAATAATAACCAGCATTAGGAACAATATAAAGTAATCCATCAGGAATACTTACGATATCATAGCCTTGTTCAATCATATCATCTGGCTGAGCGTAGTTATTGTGCCACGCAAACAGCAACACATTATCTGATTTAACAGGAGTATCTCCCTTTGCATGTGTCAGTGCTCCCCAAATAGCAGCATCTTTTCCATAACCTTCAACCAATTTAATACAATAGTCGGTAAAGTAACGGAATTTTTCTACTACGGTTTTGTCTCTATTAGAATACTCATCAGTACCAACATGTACACGTTTTCCTACAAATACAGGATCATCTCCCTCTAAATACTCTTTAAATAGAGCATCTATAAAGTCATATGTCTCTTTTTTAAACAAATCTAAATGATCTAGCCCATATTCGGTGCTTCCTATTTCTGGCATAAATTGCGTAAATGCTAAAGAGTGCGCAGGAACGTCTATTTCAGGAATAATAGTTACATATTGACGAGCAGCATCCTTCTGGAAATCTTTAAACTCTTGTTTAGTATAAAAGCCATCTTGAGCTGTTAACTCTGGAAAAGTTTCAGATTCCAATCTAAAAGCAGAATAAGTACGCTTAAAATCCTCTTGGTGATGCTGAGGAAATCCATTATCATTCAAGTGAACCTGTAAAGTATTCATCTTATAGTAAGACATAATCTTCACATAGTTTTCCAATACATTCATTGGAATGTATTTTCTACCACAGTCCAGCATAAAACCCCTTAAAGCAAAGTCTGGAAAGTCTTTTATTTCACCTTTTGGTAAATATTTACCTTGATTTTGTTCTACTATTTGCAATAGTGTACGCGTCCCCCAATAGATACCTAGTGAAGCTGGGGCTTCTAGTACTATACTATTAGCAATTGCTATTTTATAACCTTCTTCTCCAAGCTTTTTATCGTCTTTAATGCGTAATATAATATCGCCACTACGTGCTTTACCTTGCTCTATTTGGAGATTATAATTAAACATCGTCCGTAAATCATCCGATAGTTGTTTTGCTATTTCCTGCAGAGCACCATCATTAGATGGAACTATGATTCTACTATCACCCGATAGTGAAAATAGCCCATTACTACCTTTCCACTCTTTAAGTTCTGGAATAACAAAAGGTTTAGCATTCTTAGCTAACAAAGAAACTGATAGGGTCAAGAAGAAAAACAAAACACCTATTTTTCTTGAAATTTTGATTAACATAATATTAGAATTTAGTTAGTATAAAGCCAAAGATAATCATTAAATAGACTTTTAATAACTCTAAATAATTTTTAAAACACCTTTGAATATAGTATTCACTATAAAGTTTTCATCTAACTATACTTTTAGTCGAATACATATTTTATCAGCTTACCACTATATATTCGTAACAGAGATGAAAAAGTAACCTTAAATATTAGCTCTTGTTTACAATCCATAAAGCATTATTGATCAATATTTTAATTATTCACATAGAACATGTCACTTTTATAATACCTTTAATGCTCATTAATATAATTTCACCACAACAAAGGAAGGACTTCTTTGTTTCTTAGATAAATGTTGTTCACATTTAAACAATAATGTATGAAGAAATTAGTTTTAGTTTTCACATGTTTAATTCTATTCGGAATTAATGAAGCAAAGTCTTGCACAAGGGTTGTATACAAAGGACCTGAGAAACTTGTCGTTACAGCTAGGTCAATGGATTGGAAAGACGATATAGAGAGTAATCTATGGATTTTTCCTAGAGGTATGGAAAGAGATGGAGAGGTTGGACCAAACTCTATTAAGTGGACTTCAAAGTATGGTAGTGTTGTAGCTGGGGCTTATGATATTTCATCAACAGATGGCATTAATGAAAAAGGATTAGTTGCTAACCTACTTTGGCTTGCAGAGTCTAACTATCCTGCTAGAGATACCAATAAAAAAGGGCTTACAATTGCTGCTTGGGTACAATATCTTTTAGACAATTACGCAACTGTTGAGGAAGCTGTAAAAGATTTAGAAGATGAACCTTTTCAAGTAATTAGCGATATGATGCCAACAGGAGATAGAATGGCTACACTGCACCTTTCTATATCTGATGCCATGGGTGATAATGCTATTTTTGAATATATAGATGGTAAGTTAGTTATACACCATGATAAATCTTATAATGTAATGACTAACTCGCCTACTTTTGAACAACAGCTTACATTAGATGATTATTGGCAAAAAATAGGTGGCACTGTAATGTTGCCAGGTACAAATCGTGCAGCAGACCGCTTCGTTAGGGCTTCTTTCTACACAAGTGCTGTTAAAAGCTCTGATGACCCAAAAGTTGGTGTATATGCTGCTTTAAGCGTTATAAGAAACTGCTCGGTACCTTTTGGAATTCACACTCCAGATGAACCTAACATCTCTTCAACAAGATGGAGAAGTGTGGCAGATCAAACAAATCTTGTATATTACTTTGAATCTGCACTTACTCCAAATCTAATTTATGTACCACTTAAAGATGTAGATTTCTCACCAAAAGCTTCTGTAAAAAAACTTAACCTTACCAGAGGTGAAGTATATAGTGGAAATGTTACAGCTAGCTTTAAGAAAAGTCCTGCTTTTAAATTTCTAGGAATTCAATAATTAGAAAAAACTATATAATAAAAGAGAGTTAATACAATCTGTATTAACTCTCTTTATTTAATTATGATATT
This sequence comes from Bacteroides sp., assembly GCA_030151885.1. Taxonomy (GTDB): domain Bacteria; phylum Bacteroidota; class Bacteroidia; order Bacteroidales; family Bacteroidaceae; genus Bacteroides_E. The sequence continues at coordinate 11,499 of JASLCG010000009.1, read as the reverse complement.
AATCGCAGTACTATTTACTTAGCTATTTTTCATTCTAAGAGGACGACTTTTCATAGGATTATTCTGTTTAATATTGCAAACTTCCTTTATTGGTTGGTTACCATCTTCTATATGGTTAGTAGTTTCACTACTAGACGCTAAAAACCAGTCGGCAGCACAAAGATATTACAAGAACATCCTTAGTCATATACGTACAGTTCGATTAGAACTCTTTATCATTGGCCATATGCCACATATTTAAAAATGAAGCTTTAGTAATCTCTACTACCTTAGCCCAATTTAAAAACTCTGCATGATCAGATGGCCTATGGTAGTCTTTATGCCAATCCGTATGATACCAAATGATAGGAATGCCTGCTTTGGCAAAAGGACCATTATCACTTCCTCCAATAGGTTTATCCCAGGCTCTGTAATCAGGTTCTATATCTAACTTATATTTTGTTATATCATTTTTTAACCAATCTTCAAAAATAGGATAAGCTTCAGTATAAAAATAAACCACATGTTTTGGCTGTTCTGGCTTATTATTACGACCTATCATATCAAAATTTAAATATCCCTTAATCTCCTCTATATTATCACACTCTTGGACAAAATACTTAGAGCCTAACAGTCCTTTTTCTTCACCATCCCAAAAGGCGAAAACTACATTTCTTTCTGGTTTAACACCGGCCTCAACAAATGCTTTTGCAATTTGTAAAACAGCAGACACTCCTGATGCATTATCATCTGCACCATTGTATATCTGATCTCCATGTAGATAAGGATCAACTCCTAAATGGTCATAATGAGCTCCAACAATAACATACTCATTAGACTTTTTACCAGGAATAAAGCCTAATATATTATTCATTTGAAGACTTTGATATATATCTTTCTTTAAGTTTGCAATGGAATCTGGATGCACTTGAAAACGTCCTTTACGCTGATGGTCCACTTTACAAGCTTCAAAAGGCTGAGTATAGCTAGCCCCAAAATAAGGCCTGATACCTAACTCTTTTAAACGAGATAAAATATATTGACCAGCCACTCTCCCACCATGAAAACCAGCCTCTCTTCCTTCTAACTCATCGTGTGCCAAAAATTCAATATGTGCTCTTGCAGCAGCCTCTGTTATAGAGTTTAAACCTTTATTTAGAGGTTTTTGTGCATACACATCAATAGTAAATACAATAAGCAATGTGTAAAATAATATTCGTTTCATTTATTACTTGATGATTTATTTAGTTATTTTATTTGTACAATTTACTAAACATCGACCTAACTTAAGAACATTCATTCCAAATTCAACATTTTTAAAGTACTTTTGTAAACTAGAAACATGAATAATAATAAAATGCAATACCAGCTTGACTACCCATTCAATATAAATACAGATATCTTGTTACCAAGTTCAAAGAGTATTAGTAATAGGTCTCTGATTATTTATGCCTTAACAGAACAAGGAATGTTACCCCATAATTTAGCTCAATGCGATGATACTGATGTCACATTAGCTGCCTTACAAAGCAACGATGAGGTTATAAATATTATGGCTGCTGGTACAGCTATGCGTTTTCTAACAGCATATTTTTCGGTTAAAGAAGGAGCAGTAAAGACTATTACAGGAACAGAAAGGATGCAGAATAGACCAATTTCTACACTTGTTAATGCACTGCGAGAATTAGGCGCTGATATTAGTTATATCGATAAAGATGGGTTCCCCCCACTACGAGTTAAAGGCAAACAGTTGCAAGGTGGATCAATTGAATTAGATGGTTCGATCAGCTCTCAATTCATATCAGCACTACTACTTATTGCCCCTACCTTTAAAGATGGGCTCACTCTAAAACTTATCAACAACATTACCTCCGTACCATATATTAATATGACTTTAGCATTAATGGCAGAAGCTAAGGCTAATGTAAAATGGCTTAACGAAAATACTATTCGTGTTGAAGCTACCCCCTACACTGCTAAACAAATTACTATTGAGCCAGACTGGAGTGCCGCCTCCTATTGGTTTCAAATGGTAGCATTAAACCCTAAGGCTAGTATTACTCTTCCACAGCTTAGTTTTAAGAGTTTACAAGGCGATTCTAAAGGTGCTATCTTATTTAAAAAACTAGGAGTACAAACTAGAGAAAATAATGGCAAAATACTACTAACTAAAAACGAGCAAGTTGTCAATCATCTAAATGCTAATTTTAAAGAAATTCCAGATTTAGTGCAAACTTTCGTTGTTACAGCTGCGTTATTAGGAGTAACTTTTCGATTTACAGGTGTTGAAACACTACGTATTAAGGAGACAGATAGAATAAACGCACTTATAAACGAACTGTATAAATTAGGGTATATCATTAAAGCTGAAGGAGATAGTATTATATACTGGGATGGAAACACAACCAAAGGTGAGCCTCATCCAGTGATTAACACCTATGAAGACCATAGAATGGCTATGTCTTTTGCTCCAGCTTCTATAGTTCATCCTGAATTATTAATAAACAATCCTACAGTTGTAAGTAAATCTTACCCTAATTTCTGGGAAGATTTGCAAAAAGCAGGTGTTAAACTGCTAAAAAAGTAAAAGAAAAGGATACTTTGCGTATATAACCTTTAACTTTGTAGGTGAACAATTTGTATATATTATTATGTGGGCATTAATTATTTTTCTAATAGCTATTGCTGCTCTTGCATTAATTGCTGGAGTTATTAGAAACATTCAATTAAAGAAAAAAATTGAAACAGGAGAAATTGAAGATTTCCCCGAAATTGTAGAAGTAGATACAGAGTGTTGTGGACAACATCAAATATGTGAGAAAGATAGTCTACTAGCAGCAGTTAGTCAAAAAATAGAGTACTACGACGATGAAGAGTTAGATGAGTTTATCGGATATACTCCAGAAGAATATACTTCAGAACAAGCTGATATGTTTCGTGATATATTCTATACAATGCAAGATACAGATGTAGCAGGATGGGTTAGAAGCCTAATGTTAAGAGGAATAAATCTTCCAGAAGAGATTAAAGATGAGGTTTTTCTAATTATAGGTGAAAGAAGAATTCATTAACGAAGTATGATAGAAATTTTACAATTCAAATTCTTTCAGTTTGCTATTATTGGCAGTTTACTAGCTAGTATAGCTTGTGGCATTATCGGTACTTATATAGTATCTAAAAGATTGGTGTTCATAAGTGGAGGGCTTACACACTCTTCTCTTGGAGGAATTGGGATTGGGTTATATTCTGGCATATCACCTCTTTTATGTGCATCTATTTTTTCTATACTATCTGGGTTTGGTGTAGAATGGCTTACTAAAAAAAAAGAGATTAGAGAAGATTCAGCTATTGCTGTTTTCTGGACCTTTGGAATGGCTGTAGGGGTAATATTCACATTTATGGGATCTGGTTTTACCCCCGAATTATCTACTTATCTATTTGGAAATATATTAACTATAAGTACTTCAGACCTATACTTTATAGGTATTCTTGCTCTATCACTAGTCTTGTTTTTTGGAGTATTTATGAATCCTATTAAAATAATAGCTTTTGATAGAGAATATGCTAAATCTCAAAAAATGCCTGTAGAGCTCTTTGAATACATTTTAATGATTTTCATTTCACTCACTATTGTTGCATGTTTACATATGATAGGTATTGTTCTTGTTATTTCCTTACTAACAATACCTCAAATGACAGCAAACTTATTTACAAACAATTTTTCTAAAATCATATTACTAGCTATTTTAATTGGATTTATAGGTTGTTTAGGCGGCTTATTCTTATCTTACAAGCTGCATGTTCCGTCTGGAGCATCTATCATTTTTTTCTCAATTTTAATATACGTAATATGCAAGCTTATGTCATACTCTAGAATTATAAAACGATAATATAAATATATAATGGAAATAAAAATTCAATCATTAGACAATATAAAAGAGGCTGCCAAACAGTTTGTTAGCTCTATGGGAGATCATACAGTTTTTGCTTTCAATGGAAAAATGGGAGCAGGTAAAACTACATTTATTAAAGCTGTTTGTGAAGAGCTTGGTGTAACAGATGTCATTACCTCACCTACATTTGCAATTGTTAACGAATACCGCTCCGACGATACAGCCGAACTTATATATCACTTTGACTTTTATCGTATAAAAAAACTAGAAGAGGTGTATGATATGGGATACGAAGACTATCTATATAGTGGTGCTATATGCTTTATTGAGTGGCCAGAGTTAATAGAAGATTTATTACCTATGGATGCTGTTCAAGTAAATATTGAAGAGCTTCAAGATGGAACTAGATTAGTAACCTGTTAATAGAAATGAAAGAAGCTCCAAGTCTTATACCACACTATATTATGTTAGGAATTTTCTTCCTAGCTGGTGCTGTATGCTTTATTGCTGCCTTATCCAATGCCAAATGGTTTTTAGAATCTAGAAACTTAGGTTTCTTAAGAAATTACTTTAAACCTAAATGGATAAGAGTTATTTATATCATTATTGGTATTGCATTAATGGTATTTGCACTAAGTTTCTACCATAATTTGCAGCTTTTAGAACTTAAAAAAGCTCTGTAATACGCATATTATACAAAGGCTAAGTTATAGTGTGATATTAATCTAAAATCTAGATTACTCCACATTATAACCTGGTCTTTTTTATTGCCTATACTCTAAAGAGTGTTGTTCTCAATGTGGTAGATACCAAAGCACTTCAACAACTGAATTATACATTGCCGACATACCTTAAGTATGTTGCCGATAAGCCTTAGGTATGTTGCCGACAAGTTAGAGGTATGTCGGCAACTAAAACAAGGGATATCGGCATATTAAGTTGTTTAAAACATACAACCATACAAAAAAGGCTTTGTTATTATATAACAAAGCCTTTAAAGCTAACATAGATAGTTAGTATTTCTAATTATAGAACTTCAAAAGATAGCTAGTCTACCATCCCTAGAGTCGAACCATATTCCAATTCTCCTTGTACTACAAAGAAAATATCTTCAGAATCAAATTCTCCAACTTTATCTTTTTTAGCCTCCTTTACGATAAAAGCTACAATCTCATCTAGATTAATCTCTATTTCATCGTCATCTTCAGCATTTTCAAAAATTCCACTCTCCATATAATAGTCATCAATAAGATCTAGAAAGTAGTAAAGTTGATCTTCTGTAAATTTGTCTTTTAATTCACTAGGTAGATAGTTTTTTATAAACTCAATAGTTTTGCTATCATCAAGGTCGTCTAATGAAAATTTATCATTACTCATAGTGTTCTATAATTTAAAGTTCCTTTTTGGAATTATTTATTAGCTTCAATTTTTTCTTGATATACTGATTTTTGTGCAGCACCTACTTGCTTATCTACTACTTCACCATTTTTGAAGAATAGAACTGTAGGAATATTGCGAATACCAAATTCAGCTGGTAAATCTGAGTTCTCGTCAACATTACACTTACCAATAGTTACTTTACCTGCATATTCGTTAGATAATTCATCAATAACAGGACCTACCATTTTACATGGACCACACCATGGAGCCCAAAAGTCAACTACTAATAAATCTCCTTTATTTACTAACTCTTTGAAGTTAGCATCTGTAATTTCTAATGCCATAATTCTTTGTATTTTTAGTTATAAAATTTTATTGTTTAGTTTAAATGGAACGATAAGTTGGGTCGTTCCTTGAGTAAAGATATAAAATCTTTACCAACTGACACTTTTATTTTAGATGATACAAAATCTAATGTTTGACTTGACTCTGTATCTTTTATTTTAAAATATAATTCAGTTGCCCCATTTGAACGCATTGACAAGTCAAAAAGTTCAGAAATAAATGAAGAATTTAACTCTTCTAATGGGATAAGTATTGTAATACGCTCAATTACATCATCTTTAACATCACTTAATAAATCTATACCTGTTAACTTTAACTCTAATTCATTAGGATTCCACTGCCTAGGTTGGCAACGTGCTTTTATAAATAAAAGCATATTCTCATTCATATATGCTTGATAAGTCAACCAGTCTTTTCCAAATAGAGGTATTTCAGCCGATCCCGAATAGTCTTCAATTTTAACAATGCCATAAGGGTTGTTGTTCTTTGTCATTCCCCTTCTTACACTAGTAACCATACCTCCCATTGTTATTTCTCTACCAGCTAATGCCTCTTTATCTTCTAACTCTTTCATTTGAGTATTGCAAACATGCTGTAAAATAACATAATACTCATCAAGTGGATGGGCAGATAAGAATATTCCTACCAGCTCTCTCTCTTTATTCAATAGTTCTAAATCACTCCAAGGATCAGCAGCAGGAATCTCTGGTCTAGCTATTTCAACAGCATTATCGCCTCCAAAAAGAGAGTTCATAGCCATATCCTGATCATTTTGAAATTTATTACCGTAGCGCATAATAGATTCTAAGTAGTTTTCATTATTAGCTACATCTACAAAAAACTGCTCCCTTTTTAGGCCCATACCATCAAACCCTCCAGAGAGAGCTAGATTTTCCATATTTTTCTTATTGCAAGCATTAAGATTTACACGCTCCACAAAATCAAATACATCTTTATAAGCTCCATTTTTACCTCTTTCATCTACTATCGCTTTAACAGCATTCTCTCCTACTCCTTTTACAGCACCTAGTCCAAAACGAATATTACCCTCTTTGTTTACAGTAAATTTTAAATTAGATTCATTTACATTAGGCCCCAGCACTTTAATCCCCATAGCTTTACACTCGTCCATGAGTTTCGTAATTTCTGTAATATTAGATATATTACGACTCATCACTGCTGCCATATACTCTGACGGGTAGTTTGCTTTCAAATACGCTGTTTGATAAGCCAACCAAGAATAACAAGTTGCATGAGATTTATTAAATGCATAAGATGCAAATTTCTCCCAGTCTGCCCATATTTTTTCTAAGACCTTTGGTTCGTGGCCATTTTTCTTACCTCCTTCAATAAATTTAGGCTTCATCACATCTAGCTGGTCTTTCAGCTTTTTACCCATTGCTTTACGGAGAGCATCTGACTCACCACGAGTAAAATCGGCCAATAAACGTGACAATAACATGACTTGCTCCTGATAAACCGTAATACCATATGTCTCTTTCAGGTATTTTTCCATGACAGGAATATCGTATTCAATAGGTTTACGTCCGTGCTTACGATCAATGAAGTCTGGAATATAATCCATTGGTCCTGGTCTATAGAGCGCATTCATTGCAATTAAATCCTCAAAGGTAGAAGGTTTTAACTCTCTGAGGTATTTTTGCATTCCAGCAGATTCAAATTGGAATGTTCCAATCGTTCTCCCTTCACTATATAACTTATATGTATTCTCGTCTTCAAACGATATTTTTTCAATATCAATTTCTTCACCTGTTGATAACTTTACATTTTGGACAGCCTCCTTTATTATAGATAGTGTTTTAAGACCTAAAAAGTCCATCTTTATAAGGCCTGTATCCTCAATAACAGAACCTTCGTACTGCGTAACAAGCATACGCTCTCCTGTCTCTTTATCAACAGCTGTACTTACAGGCACCCAATCTGTAATATCGTCTCGACAAATAATTGTACCACAAGCATGCACACCTGTACCTCTGACATTACCTTCCAACATTTTGGCATACTTAATAGTATCTCTAATCAGTGGATCTGGAGAGGCCTCTGCAGCCTGTAATTCAGGAACATATGCTATTGAGTTTGTTAAGTTTATTTTTTTATCAGGAATTCTTTCAGGAATAAGCTTTGTTAATCTATCTGATTCGGATAGAGGTAGTTTTTGAACACGAGCTACGTCTTTGATAGCAAGTTTAGTAGCCATCGTTCCATATGTTATGATATGAGCAACTTTCTCTTGACCATATTTTTCTGTAACCCATCTTAATACTTCACCACGTCCATCGTCGTCAAAGTCAACATCAATATCGGGTAGTGAAATACGATCAGGATTTAAAAAACGCTCAAACAGCAAATCAAATTTTATTGGATCAATTTTCGTAATACCCAAACAGTATGCTACTGCTGAACCTGCTGCCGATCCACGGCCTGGCCCTACGGAAACCCCTAACTCTTCTTGTGCCGCAGCAATAAAGTCTTGTACAATTAAGAAATACCCAGGGAAACCCATTGTTTTCATAATATGGAGTTCAAAATTTAATCGCTCTTGTATCTCATCCGATAACTCTTCTCCATAAAATATATGAGCACCATCATAGGCTAATTTTTTAAGATAGTCGGCTTCTAACTTAATACGATATAGCTTATCATAACCACCTAGTTTCTCTATTTTAGCTTCTGCCTCTTGTTGTGTTAACACAACTTCTCCATTTTCATTTCTTGTAAACTCGTCAAATAAATCTTGCTCAGAGAATTTTGCACGATACCCCTCTTCAGTTCCAAACTCCTCAGGAATATTAAAAGTGGGCATAATAGGAGAATGGTCTATTGAATAGAACTCTACTTTATCAAGAATTTCTATCGTATTTGAGAGTGCATATGGTACATCTGCAAAGACTTCATTCATCTCTTCTCGAGTTTTCATCCACTCTTGCTTCGTATATAACATACGATTAGGGTCATCTAAATCTCTTCCCGTGCTTAGACAAATTAACCTATCATGAGCCTCAGCATGTGTCTCTTCTACAAAGTGAACGTCATTTGTACAGATAATTTTCACATTATATTTCTCACTCAACTCAAACATGTGTTTGTTCACATTCTGTTGCAGTGGAAATGCTTCGTGATTAGCTCTTGGCACCGTAGCTTTATGTCTTTGTAATTCTAGATAAAAATCATCTTTAAAGACTCTTTTAAACCATTGTATAGCCTCTTCTGCCTCTTCGATACGCCCTTGAGTTATTTTTTTTGGAATTTCACCTCCCAAACATGCAGTACTTACAATTAAGCCCTCACTATATTTTTCAAGTTCATTTCTATCTGTCCTAGGTCTCATATAAAAACCCTCTGTCCAGGCTTTAGATACAAGCTTTATAAGATTATGGTACCCTTTTTTATTTTTAGCTAATACCACTAAGTGGTAGCCACTTTGGTCTGGCTTACCCTCTTTCTTGTCTAAGCTGCGTCTTGCCACATACATTTCGCAGCCAATTATAGGCTTAAATAGCTTTTTCTTTTTTTCTTCAATAAGAGTTTTTAAAGTAACAACCTCTTCAGAAGACTCATCTTTTCCCTCTTTAAGTATTGCTTTTAGCTTTTTGTTTAAAGTTTTAAGCTCTCCATTTATTGGACCATTCTTCCTATTTACATAATTATAAAACTCTTTAACACCAAACATACTACCATGATCGGTAAGAGCAATACCCCTCATTCCATTACCTATAGCTTTATCGACTAAGGCTTTAATACTAGCTTGACCATCCAGTAAAGAATATTGAGAGTGCACATGCAAATGAACATAATCCTGCATAAATTTTATATTTTAAAATATATATCTTTTACAAAAAAGATTGTATATTATTGATTTATAAATTAATAAACTATGTTGTAATAAATCACAAAACATAGCTAAAGCAAAGTTATATAGTAAAATGTTAGCATCAAAGCTGTTTTATAACGAGTTTTGTTTGCTGATATTTTAAAATAACTCTACTTTTGTCACAAATTGATTTTAACATTTTATGAATCGTACATCAAGATTAAAAAAATTAAAGAAAGTGAGAATCCACCACGAAGGAGTCTCCCTGTTGGTGGTTAGCTTTATTGCGTTTTTAATCATCAACTTTGCGCTTTACAAATTTATAGAAAACAAAGTACCTTTCTATATCGTAGCAACAGTAACTTCTATTGTTTACCTTTTATTAGTAAACTTTTTTAGATGCCCTATTCGTGTGTTTGAAGGAGATACTGAAAAAACAGTAGTAGCACCTGCTGATGGAAAAATTGTTGTTGTGGAAGAAGTTGAAGAAAATGAATACTTTCATGGTAAACGTTTAATGATTTCAATTTTCATGAGTGTAGTTAATGTCCATGCTAACTGGTACCCTGTAGATGGGGTTGTAAAGAAAGTTAGTCATCAAAATGGTAAATTCATGAAAGCTTGGCTACCTAAAGCTAGTACAGACAACGAACGATCAATGGTTGTTATAGAGACTCCAGAAGGTCATGAAGTTATGGCTAGACAAATTGCTGGAGCTTTAGCTAGAAGAATAGTTACTTATGCCAAAGAAGGTGAAGAGTGCATTGTAGATCAACATATGGGCTTCATTAAATTTGGATCACGTGTAGATGTTTACTTACCTATTGGTTCTGAACCTTGTGTTAAACTTGGTGATATAACAACAGGAAACCAAACTATTATTGCAAAACTTAAATAAAAGAATTATGCCTAACGCCATTACAAGAAAAATACCGAATACTGTAACATGTCTCAACCTGTTTTCAGGGTGTATAGCCATTGTAATGGCATATGAAGCTAAATACGAATTAGCACTAAGCTTTATAATTCTTGGTGCTATATTCGACTTTTTTGATGGAATGCTTGCACGACTTTTGAATGCACCATCACCAATTGGGAAAGAGCTAGATTCACTGGCTGATGATGTCAGCTTTGGAGTAGCACCTGCTATGATAATCTTTACATTTCTAAAAGAGCCTAGCTTAGCATATCCTGATTTTTTATCACCAATTAAAAGTTACATTCCCTACTTTGCTTTTCTTATAGCTGTATTTTCTGCTCTAAGACTCGCTAAGTTTAACGTTGACGAACGCCAAACAAGCTCATTTATAGGTGTTCCTACACCAGCCAATGCTCTATTCTGGGGTTCATTAATTGTTGGATCAGGCGACTTTATTCTACAACATATCAATGTAGTATGGATATTGGTACTAATTGTTATATTTTCATTATTACTGACAGCAGAATTGCCAATGTTTGCGCTGAAAGTCAAAAACATTAAATGGAAAGATAACAAAGTTCAATATATCTTTTTACTTGTTTCTATTCCTCTAGTTATCATATTGAAATTAAGTGGTTTGGCTGCTGTAATAGCATGGTATATTTTATTATCGTTAATTACTCAGAAAAAACAATAACTCCTTTGGCATAGATTTTGTATATATCATTATATATATTTACTTACCTAAAAAATAGATAAGATTATGCTTAAAACAATTTTTACGATATTTATTTCAATTATAGTTATAATCCTAGGAATATTTCTTGCTATTGGAAGTAAAATTTATAGAACTATATCTTCTTTAAAACGAGGTGCTCAAAGAAATAGTCAGCAAGGAAATAGATATAATAGTACAAATTCTAAATACAACCATACAAATTCAACTCAAAACAGCTCTCATTCTTCAGAAAAACAAGTTATTGGAAAAGATGAAGGGGAATATGTAGAGTTTGAAGAGATTGCTTCTGAAGAGAAGTAAAAGTTAACTTCTTAACGCTTAGATTGGAAGAACTCTTTTAGTAATGAGGCGCATTCCTCTTCCAATACTCCAACAGTTACTTCTGTTTTAGGGTGCAGAGCCCCAGGTGCAA
>JASLCG010000006.1 GCA_030151885.1 Bacteroides sp. | reverse complement strand
CACTAAAAACAGGCTCACCCATAGTAGCTCTTATAGATTCTGGTGGTGCGCGTATTCAAGAGGGAATTGTTGGGCTAAATGGATATGCAGATATTTTTAAAAGAAATGTTTATGCATCGGGAGTCATTCCACAGATTTCTGTCATTATGGGACCAGCTGCTGGTGGAGCTGTTTACTCGCCTGCACTAACTGACTTTATTTTCATGACGGCCGATACAAGCTATATGTTTGTAACTGGTCCTAATGTGGTTAAAGAGGTACTAAATGAAACTGTTACTACAGAAGATCTAGGTGGTGCCTCTGTTCATGGAAGCAAGTCTGGCGTTGCAGATTTTGTATATAGCGACGATGAAAACACCCTTCTTGGTGTACGTAAATTACTTACGTACCTACCTGCCAACAATATGGAGAATCCTCCGCGTACAGAAGTGCCAACACAGATATATGATACTTCAGAGCGATTAAGAAACATTGTTCCTGAAGATCCTGATAAACCTTATGATATAAAAGAGGTTATCAAACTACTCGTCGATAATGAAGAGTTTTTTGAAATATCAGAAAACTTTGCAATGAATATTTTTACAGGTTTTGCCCGTATGGATGGACAAGTAGTTGGTATAGTTGCAAATCAGCCTAAAGTTATGGCAGGTACATTAGATATTGACTCTTCTGTAAAAGCTGCTCGATTCATTAACATTTGTGATGCTTTTAACATTCCTATCATCACGCTAGAAGATGTTCCTGGATTTATGCCTGGTACAGATCAAGAGCATGATGGTATTATCCGTCATGGAGCCAAATTACTACATGCATATACCTTCGCTAGTGTTCCTAAAATAACTGTAATATTGCGTAAAGCTTATGGTGGTGCATATATCGTTATGAATAGTAAAGGCATTGGTGGAGATTTCTTATTTGCATGGCCTACCGCTGAAATTGCTGTTATGGGACCAGAAGGGGCTATTGCTATTCTTTACCGTAAAGAATTGGCTAATGCTGACAACCCTGCAGAACTTAAACGTGAATTAACCCAAAAATATAGAGAAGAGGTTACAAACCCATACTTGGCAGATGAAAAAGGGTTTATAGATGAAGTTATTGACCCTGCAGTTACTCGTAAAAAGATTATTAGCTGCCTAGAAGCTCTTAAACGTAAAACGGAACTAAGACCGAAGCGTAAACACAGTAATATGCCTCTTTAATTTAATGATTTTGGATATGAAAAGGAAAAATAAAATAAGCTCAATACTTATTGCTAATCGTGGTGAAATAGCGATTAGAATAGCAAAAACTGCTCAGAAAATGGGCATTGAAGCAGTAGGTATTAGAACGACTAAAGAACCTAGTGCTTATTATCTGACTAAGATGGATCGTATCGTGGACTTTCCAGAGCGAGACAAAAACAGTATACCTGAGTTCTTGGATATTGAAGGGCTAGTAGGACTTGCAAAAAAACATCATATAGACTCAATACACCCTGGCTACGGATACTTATCAGAGAATGCAAACTTTGCCATTAGATGTACAGAAGAGGGTATTATTTTTATTGGACCAACTCCTCGTGTTATACAAAACATGGGAGACAAGGTTATTGCGAAAGAGATTGCTGCAAAAGCTAAAATACCAATGCTGAATGGAAGCAACGGTGAAGTGCACAATCTTGAAGATGCTATTAAACTAGCTAGCGAGGTAGGTTTTCCACTTATAATTAAAGCCAGAGAAGGTGGTGGTGGCCGTGGTATGCGTATAGTACGCGAACAAAGCGAACTTCAAAAGATGTATTATGCTGCATCTTCCGAAGCTTTAGCTGCATTTAACAACCCTGCCGTATTTATTGAGAAATACCTAGAGAATCCGCATCACGTTGAGGTTCAAATTGTGGCAGATAGTTTCGGCAACGTCATTCACTTGGGCGAAAGAGAGTGTTCTGTGCAAAGAAAACATCAGAAGCTACTAGAAGAAGCTCCATCTCCTGCTTTAACAGAAGAACTACGCAATAGAATTACAAATGCTGCTGTAAATTTAGCAAAAGAGGCTGGGTATGTAAGCTTAGGTACAGTAGAGTTCTTACTAGATCATGATAAGAACTTCTTCTTCATGGAGATGAACACCCGCGTACAAGTAGAGCATCCTGTTACTGAAATGATTACAGGATTAGATCTTATCGAACTACAGATACGTATTGCAAATGGTGAAAGATTAAATATTACACAAGAAGATGTAAAGTTAAATGGATGGGCTATTGAGTGCCGAATCAATGCCGAAGATGTACAAGCCAATTTTGCTCCTTCGTTAGGTGTAATCAAAGCACTACGTTTTCCAGAAGGAGAAGGAGTACGTATTGACTCAGGCATTGTAGTAAACTCGGAAGTAACTCCTTACTTTGACTCTATGATGGCCAAATTAATTGTCCATGCTGAAGATAGAGAAACTGCTATACAAAATACATTAAAAGCACTCGATAACTTCCACGTTAAAGGGGTTAAAACAACCATACCTTTCGATAAAGCTGTATTGAATAATAAAGTGTTCCAAAGTGGAGATTTTAACACATCCTTTATTGAAAAAGACATGGATACAATGGTGCATAGAGAACCCGAAGAAGAGCTTTTTGCTGCACTATTCTCTGTAGCTCAATTCAAAAAAGAGAATACACCACACCACATTAAAGAAGAAGATACAGACATGTGGGCGTTAAAGAAAAGCATACAACAATTGTAATTAAGGCGAAAGATTTTAAGTATGAAAAAGAAAGAGTTAATTGCCTACAACCCAGATAACGATCAAGCTTTTGAGGTTGATGTTGTTAATGGCAATCAAATAATATACCAATCAAAAGAACAAAACATCTCGATAGAACAAACTCCTGATGGTTTTACCCTAATGTCTATCAATGGAAAACAATTTCCTGTTGAGATTATTAGTAATCATCAAAATGAGTACGAGTTGATGGTTAATGGTGTTAGCTATAACTTCTCCATTGAGACACCATTCTCTTTGAGAAGAAAGAAAGTTTTACTAAACAATATAAGCGAAACATCTGTTATTCGTCTTAAGGCTCCCATGCCAGGTAAAATTCTTGAAGTATTAGTAAAGACTGGAGATTCTGTTAATGCTGGCGATACCCTTGTTGTATTGGAGGCTATGAAAATGCAGAATGCCATTTTAGCTAGTATAAAAGGCACTATTAAAAAGGTACATGTAAAAGAGAATGATGCCATAAGCAAGAGCGATCTTTTAATAGAGATTCAAAAGGATTTATAATTTTATCCTTTCAACTTATTTCAACAAAAAAGCCGTTCTCGATTAAGAGAGCGGCTTTTATTCGTATTATAGTTGTTTATTATTTACAATCTTCTGTAGATAAGTTTCTCATTGTAGTGAAAGCTACAATTTCGTAAACCCCATCATAGTCTGCAGCAAAACCTTCAGAACATTTGCCTTTACTGATAACAGAAATCTCGGCAAATACAGGAGTATATGGTTCCATACCCTCTGTAAGAGCTTGATATTCGTCCATCAGTTGAGAAGCATTATCAATGACCCAATATACTTTCTCTTGACCACATGGAACAAAAGAATACGCTTCATGTCCCATTGTTAGCTGACCTTTAAGGAGTGTTGGCTCTAAAACAAATAAAACTTCCTCTCCTTTTTTAAGCTCAGTAGTACCATGCCACTGTACCAACTCTATAGAATCGTTAGCATAACGCATTCCTGAAGCTGTTACACGCTCTGTCAATACAGTACTTAAATCGTTCAAGATACATTCTACTTGAGATGCATCATCATTAAACTTTAACTTTAATACATTTCCCAATGTATCTACTAACTCTTCATAATCTGAAATGTTTTGCACTTCTGTAGTATCCACTAATACTGCTGAAGTTTGCTCACTGTTTGCGTTATTCGCATTTTTACAAGACACCATAAGGAACAATGCTACTACGACTGTAGCAAATAATTGTTTTTTCATTTTCTTCTTTTTTAGTTGTTATTCAATGTAACTCCTTAATTATATTGCCTTTAATATATTGGTTTTAGCTATTTTGTTTAACCCAATAGTTAAATAGCGCGCAAATGTATAAAAAGAGTTGATATGTTATTCTTTTTATACCGAAAATATTTTCATCTATCCAAATGTTACTTTGTAAAAAATTATCTATAAGCAGTAAGTAGAAAAATGCCTTCTTCTTCCTCTATAAAGGGATATTTATGCAAAGTAAGAAAAGCCCTTATCTCTGCTGATAGGTTAACAATAAGAGGATTAATCAACCTCCCTTGATACACCTCACGTTTACCATATATTACTAACTTTCTAACGGCATAAAAAGGAATAAAATCTTCATCGAGAGTTACGTAATCCCAAAAAGAGAAATAGGTGGGTATTTTTTTTAGTATGTCCAAAGGTTCTTCTTGAGTCAACAACTCATAATCAAACGCAGGAGGCTCATCCCAACGATTCATAAAATCGTAAAGACGCATCCATTTTGAATCATTCATAAAAGAGCCTAACCCCTGTTTCAAGATTATTTCTTGACACTTAACATACATCTTTTCAAAATAAGGCAACGCCACTATTTCTTTATACTTCTGATAACTATTAACTCCCGACATTGTTTTTTCATTAAGTTATGACCTATTCATCGCAACAAAAGTAATGGAAACCTGTTCTTTTTAGTATATTGTAAGATAGAATAAATTAAATAACTAAAATATGAAACTACTTTTAATAAGTAACTCAACCAACCCAGGTGAATCATACCTGAGCCATCCAAAACAAAATATAGCAAAATTCTTAGGAAAAGAACCTGTTGAGGTTTTATTTATACCTTATGCTGCCGTAACTTTCTCGTACGACGAATACGAGCAAAAAGTAAATAAAGCACTAAAAGAGACTGGACATCAGGTCAAAGGAATTCATCACTTTAACGATCCTGTAAAAGCCGTAAAAGAGGCAAAAGCCATTGCTGTAGGTGGAGGTAATACATGGAAACTTGTCCGTACAATGAGAGACAATAACTTGCTCGATGCTATAAGAGAAAAAGTATTATCAGGAACTCCTTATATGGGCTGGAGTGCAGGCTCAAACGTAGCTTGCCCTACTCTACGCACCACTAACGATATGCCAATTGTTGACCCAAAAGGTTTTGAAACTCTAAACCTAGTACCATTCCAAATCAACCCTCACTACTTAGACGATAATCCTGCAAACCATGGAGGAGAAACTAGAGAGGTTAGAATTGTAGAGTACATTACACAAAATCCTAACGACTATGTTGTAGGTTTAAGGGAGGGCACAATGTTACTTATCGAAGAGAGTAACATTCAACTAATTGGACCTAGAAAAGCTAGAATTTTCAAACATAATCAAGAAACAATAGAGCTATCAGATAGCGATGACTTTAAGTTCTTATTGAAATAAAAAATCTTATAATGATAATAATAACGGCTGTACACTTTTCTACAGCCGTTATTTTTTTGTTAAGTTTTGATTACATCTATATTTAGTTTCAGTATAAATAAGTATTTTCGTATTAAATAAAGCGAAAACAAAAACTTGATTTAGTAAATGATACAAAACATAGATGCAAAAGGATTAACTGATAAAGAGATTAACCTAAGCAGAGAAAAATATGGTCCAAATCTACTAACTCCACCTTCACAAACTCCATGGTGGAAACTATATTTTGAGAAATTTAAAGATCCAATAATCATTATATTATTAGTAGCAACAGCTATATCACTTGTATTTGGGGTAATGCATAACGAATATGCAGAATCCATTGGTATAATTATAGCCATACTACTAGCTACTGGAGTTGGATTTTGGCAAGAGTATAGTGCTAAAAGGAAATTTGACGAACTTAAATCTGATAAAGATTATGAATTTGTTAAGGTAAGAAGATCAGGTATCGTACAGGAAATTACAAAAGACATGCTTGTTGTGGGCGATGTAGTAATTTTAAATGCTGGAGATGAAATTCCTGCCGATATCAAACTATATCAAGCTACTGATATGAAGGTATCAGAAGCTTCTATGACAGGAGAGTCTGTAGCCGTATCGAAATACCCAATCGCCGAATCATTCGCAGGATCTGGTTTTGCACCCAACACCCTTCTAAGAGGAACAACTATTGAACATGGCATGGGTGAAGGCAAAGTTATACACGTGGGCGACCAAACAGAAATTGGTAAAACAACACGCTTAGCTACGGAGAAAACAGAGCTAAAAACACCCTTAGAAAAACAACTCATCAGTCTTGCCGATAAAATAAGTAAAGTAGCTTTTGGTATTGCTGCGCTTATGTTTATAATTTTAAATATCCAACATTGGATAGGATTTAATGGCATCCTAGATTGGGAAGCTCTTCTACTTACAGAGATTCGATTCCTTATGGCTGCGGTAGTTATTATTATTGTAGCAGTGCCAGAAGGGTTACCACTGTCTGTTACTTTGGCACTAGCTTTCTCCATGAAGACAATGGCCAAAGAAAACAACCTCATCAAAAAGATGAATGCTTGTGAAACAATAGGTGCTATTAACATCATCTTTACTGATAAAACAGGTACATTAACTCAAAATAGTATGACTGTTGTAGATAAAGATGTACATCCCGATAATGCCGATATTTTAGACTTAATTGGAGCACTTAATTCAAGTACCAATTTCGGAAAAGAAGGAGATACAATTGGAAACCCTACAGAAGGTGCCATACTAAAATCAATTGGAAAAGCGCAAACGGAGCAAATCAGAGCTTCATATAAAACACTATTTACCATACCTTTTTCGAGCGCTACCAAATACATGGCAACTGCTGTAGAAGATGCAGAGGGTAATCAAAGCCTATTTATTAAAGGAGCTCCTGAGGTTATCGCTAATATTATTGGTAAAAAAGAGTACCTAAGCATTGTTGCAGAACAACAAGCTAGAGGAAGAAGAGCTATTACAGCAGCAATATTGCATGTAAACACGACATCAAGCGAAGAGCTTAAAAGCATTTTACAAAACAACAATGAGTTAGAAAGCTCTTATATTGGAACTTGGTTTATTGAAGACCCAATCCGAAGCGATGTTCCAGAAGCAATTAATAAATGCTGTGTAGCCGGTATCGATGTTATAATGATGACAGGTGACAATATTAAAACTGCCACAGAAATAGCAAGACAGGCTGGATTAAAAAACCTATGGGCTATCGAAGCAAAAGACTTTATAGAGGCTATTAAACAGCCTATCAGCGAAAGAGAACTTCCAAATGTTATTGCTAGATGTACTCCTGCTGATAAACTAACCATTTTAAAATGGACACAGAACAAAGGATACGTATGTGCTATGACTGGAGATGGTGTGAACGACTCGCCATCGTTAAACCATGCCGATGTTGGTATTGCTATGGGTTCTGGCACATCTGTAGCGAAGGAAGCTGCCGATATTATTCTACTAGACGATGCATTCCCTTCTATAGTTACTGGAGTTAAATGGGGACGTTCTCTTTATAAAAATATTCAAAACTTCTTATACCTTCAACTCTCAATCAATGTGTCTGCCTGTATGATTGCTGTGTTTGGCCCAATAGTTGGGGTTGAGATGCCATTTACAGTAACTCAGTTTTTATGGATAAACCTTGTTATGGATGCGCTAGCTGCTGTAGCATTAGCATCGGAACCAGCAGATTCTGGCGTACTAAAAGATAAACCTAGAAACCATGCTGAATTCATTATCAACAAGTCCTTGGCCAAAGCTATTTTTGGTTTTGGTGGACTCATTTGGGCAATCAGTACCCTTGTTCTATGGGGTATGGCGCATAAAGTAGCTATTTTAGCCGAAATAAATTTAACCATTTTCTTTGCTGCATATATGATGATTAATTGGTGGAATCTATTTAATGCACGTGTAATTGGTAAATATAAATCCATTTTTACAGATTTAGGTAAAAACCCTAAATTCACATGGGTATCCATATCTATATTGGTGCTAACCATACTAATTGTACAATATGGAGGAGAAGTTTTTCAAACACATCCTTTGTCCCTAAAGACTTGGATTTATATTCTACTAGCAACATCACCCGTTGTAATTTTTAGAGAATTATGGTATCTCTTACTCAATAAACGAAAGCAATAAACTCACTTATATAGAAGAAGGCTAAATACATATTTGTATTTAGCCTTCTTCTATATGATATATCTGATATAACTTTAGCCCAACATCTCCTGCATAGCCTGCTGAATTGTTAAGTATTTAAACTTAAAACCTTCTTTTAATAAACGTTGTGGATACACTTTTTGATTTGCCAGAACAAGTTCTGCAACCATTTCTCTGCCAAATACCATATCAAGAATGCCTTTAGGCACTTTAATTGTCAAGAAGCTCTTTTTATGCTCTTTTATTTCATCAACAAGTCTTGCTGTTGTTACTCCATTGGGTGCCGACAAGTTAAAAACTCCTGCACATGATTCATTCTCCAATAAAAAACGGATGGCATTAACCTCATCTTCTAAATGTATCCAGGGTACATAATTCTCTCCCGACCCCACTATTGTAGCTACCCCAAAGGAGAACGACATGAGGAATTTTTTCATAAACTCCGACTCTTTAGATAAAACTACACCAGTCCTAATTATTATTTTACGTACATCTGTAGTTGTTAAAGACTTTATAGGCCTTTCCCACTCTTCACACACATCTGCAAGAAACGACTGGTCTGAATTAGGAGCATCTTCATAGAGTGTATCATGCCCATTCCAAGGACCATATATACCTGTTGCAGAAGCTTGAATCCACACTTTGGGCTTACTAGTACAGTTTTCAATACTTTTTTTAATAATAAATGCAGCATGAAACCTACTATCTATAATTTTCACTTTCTGCTTTGCTGTCCATATCCCTTTCCCAATATTCTCTCCTATTAAGTTTATAACACCATAAGCATCATTAAGTAAGTGAGTTATTAAACTTTCTCCATCCCACTTTTTAAACTCTAGATTCTTGTCACTCTTATATTTATTGGGTTGTCTTGTTAGAACAATTATTTCATACTTTTTCTTAAGTAAGTTTATTAATGAAGAACCTATATAGCCTGTTCCTCCCGTAATTATCAATCTTTTCATAGTCTATTTTATTGGTCCTTTGTATATTAATAATAACACCTTGCTACTTAAGATGTTTACTATATAAATATATAATATGCAGTTTTGTAATTAATGTAAGTTAAAACAGATAAGACTTTTACATAAACAAAAAAAACTATTTAACACACTATATATTAAATAATTATAGCTAACTATTTTTAAAGCTATTACGCTATATAAAGATAACAAAAGGAAGATATTAGCTATAAGATTGAACCTTTTATAGGATAAAATAGTTATTCAAATACAAAGTGATTCTTGATATGACTCATATTATAAGAATATAGTTATAAAAATCGACTCTTATAATACAGGCATATTACATATATAAAATATAATAACTTTTAAACTTAAACATTAAGGCTTAACTTGTAGTGATACACGTTAAGCCTAACTTTTTTATATAAAAGACTCTCTTAATTAATCTATTTTTTACAAACAGCACATATCCCCTTTATCAAGATTTCGCACTCTTCATCTTCATAACCTTTAGGGACCTTGTAGTTTACTTCTGATGTATTATCAATACAAATTACCTCTTGACATTTTTTACAAAAAAAATGGGCATGATGATGCATTGAGTCGGACTTGTGGAACATATTTAAGGCATATTTAGAGGTAAGATTATCAATTGTTATTCGGTGAATTATACCACACTCGATTAGCCTATTAATTGTACGATAAAAAGTTACTCTATCGTATAGCTCACCCATCTCTTCCATCATTTCTTGCTCTGTTAATGCCACACCATGCTGTAGCAATATATCTATAAATCTGATACGTTGAGCAGTTTTCTTCAAACCATACGTTTTAAGAATATCTTCCGATGTCATTTGTGTAATTATTAAGTAACCGTAAAAGTAGAGCTATATGTTTAAAAATACAAATTATGATTATTTAATAGATGCAACAATGTTGCATTAACTCAAAATTATCTATATTTGAATACGATAAACAATAGCTAGAATATGAATCAAAGTCGAATTTATAAAAGTGCATTGGTATACTTTCTTATAAGTATGCTTGCTATGCCTTTTGTAGTAAAGACAACGCATATTTTGGTCGAAGAGTATCACAAACTTTATAAAGACCATCAACACAATGAGGCAGAAAGTCATGACCACGATTGCGGAACCTGCCCCATCTGTCACTTTAATTATTACTCTTTTACCGAAGCTACAACAATAGCTTTAGCATATTGTCCTATTGAATATAATGTAGAACACATTTATATTACCCTACGCCTTAAAGAGGCAAGTGCACTAGAACTTTTCCAACTTCGTGCACCTCCAACTATTGGATAACTCATATATTTAAATATTGCTCACATTACTTCCGAGCAATACATTACACACGTTTTTACAATTCAAATAAAAAAGATGCACATCAGAAAATGGATGGTAGCACTCTTATGTCTGTTTGAATTACCCCTACTGGCACAGCAAATAGATTCACTTCTATTCGTTGAGTTAGACAATATCGTAATCAGTGCTGAATCTATAGAGCAAAAACTTAGAAAGAACCTGACTACATCTGTTGACGTTGCCAACAAAAAGTTCCTCAAGCAGTACTTTACGGGTAATTTAATGCAGACACTAGAGTATGTACCAGGAGTGCGTTCTATGGATGTAGGTGCAGGTTTTTCTAAACCTATGGTCCGTGGAATGGGCTTTAACAGAATAGTAGTTTCAGAACAAGGTATTAAACAAGAAGGGCAACAATGGGGATCGGACCATGGGTTAGAGATAGATGCTTTTAATATGAGTAAAATACTTGTTTACAAAGGGCCTCAAGCGCTACAGTATGGCAGTGATGCTATTGGAGGCGTTATAGAGATAGCTCCACCTACTCCACCAGCAAAAAACAGCCTATTTGGAGAAATACAACTTATAGGCAAAAGTATTAACCAAACTGTTGGTGGTTCTATACAGTTAGGGATAAAGAAAAACAGGTGGTTTACTCAAGTTAGATATACAGAACTACAGTTTGGAGACTATCGTGTCCCTACTGATTCAATTACCTATCTAACACAAAAAATTCCCATTTATAACCGACGTGTTAAAAACACAGCTGGCTACGAACGAGACGGAAGCTTCTATACCCATTACTCTTATCAGAATTATGAGGCTAGTATAGCAATAAGTAACGTATATCAGAAGGTAGGTTTTTTCCCTGGAGCACATGGCGTACCAGATGCTTCTAGGGTAAAAGACGATGGCAAAAGCAGAAACATTGAGTTGCCTTATAGCTCTGTAAATCATATCAAAGCTACAACCATGCAAAGCTATAGGCTTCCATGGGTTAAGCTGAGCTTAAATTTAGGCTATCAAAATAACAGAAGAAAAGAGTTTAGTCTTTTCCATACACATTATGGCAGTCAAAAGCCACCAGTAATTAATCCGAACAAAGAGTTAGATTTTAATCTCAATACTTATAGCTCCTCTTTTCAGGTAGCCACTACCGAGCTTGAAAAATGGAGTTTAAAATGGGGAATTGATGGACAGATACAACAGAATAATATTGGTGGATATGGTTTTTTGCTACCTCAGTACAATAGAAATATATGGGGAACCTACTTACTTGCCGACTGGAATATTCTACCCAATTTAAAAATGACAGGTGGCATAAGGTACGACCAAGGGCAAGTAGATATTAAAGGCTATCAAGATATCTATTTGGAAGATTATCTGCTTCAAATGGGGTATAATGCAGAAGATGTAGCCTTTTATCAATGGAGAAGCTACCCGGTTAAGAAGAGTTTTTCTGATGTTTCTACATCAGTAGGTATTGTATGGAGTAAAGGTAAACACACCTTAAAAGGTAATCTGGGCAAAAGCTTTAGACTACCCGGTGCCAATGAACTAGCATCAAATGGAGTACATCATGGCACTTTTAGACACGAGTTGGGGGATCCTAATCTAAACTCAGAAAGAGGGTGGCAGTTAGATGCCGATTATCATTTTGAAGGAGATAGGGTTAGATTTACACTTGCTCCATACATCAGTTGGTTTAGTAATTACATCTACCTTAAACCAACAGGAAATTGGTCTATCCTACCTCACGCTGGTCAGATATATCAGTTCACCGGAGCTAAGGTTACTTTAATGGGGGCAGAACTATCTTTTGATGTAGATATTCTTAATGATCTCAATTACAGCTTTATGGGAGAATACATCTATACTCAAAATAACAATGAGCATACCCCTCTAAGCTTTACTCCACCTGCCACAATGAGAAATATTATTAGGTATAGTCCTAAAAGATGGAGTGTTTATGCAGAATTATACTCTATAGCAAGACAAACCAATATTGCTAAAAACGAACAGCAAACTGCTGGAGCAAACTTACTCAATATGGGTATAAGTTACTCCCTACCCATCAGAGGGAATTATATAGAGTTATCCTTATCTGCAAAGAATATATTAAACAAAAAATATTTTAATCATTTAAGTTTCTATCGAAAGGTAGAGATACCAGAGCCAGGTAGAAACATTCAATTATCAATTTTAATTCCACTTAAAATCAATTTAAAATGAAAACTAAATTTTTTACATTCGCAATTTTAGCAGCTATTGCTCTATCCACAACTTCTTGTAGTAATGACAATACAGGTGATACTACACCACCTGTAATTAAACTTATAGCGCCTACAGAGAACGGACTTCTTGAAATTGGAGATGAGCATGGAGTACATTTTGATATGCAACTAACCGATAATGTAGGACTAGCAAACTATAAAGTAGAAATACATAATAATTTTGACGGACACACACATTCAAGAGCGGAAGAGTCCCAAAAAACAGTAGATTTTACATTTAATAAAGTATGGAAACTAGAAGGTCAAAAAAACACATCTATACATCACCATGAAATAGTAATTCCTAAGAATGCTACACCTGGAAAATACCATATGATGGTTTATTGTACAGACCTGGCTGGTAATGAAACGCATGTTGCACGAAATATTGTATTAACTCTTGATGAAGTAGCTCACGAACATACTCATGAGCATGAGCATAATGATTAAATAAACTGTGCCACTAAATAGTTAAGGTTAAAGTTATAAGTCCTCTGTATATTTTAAATGTATAGAGGACTTTTTGCACCTAGTCAAACCTACATTTAACAAGCCTCTCTGTTCATTGCCGACATGCCTGGTATATGTTGCCGACATACCTCAAGCAAGTCGCCGACAAGACAGAGGTATGTCGGCAACTTACAATCTCCATCACTTAACCCTGCCACAAGCTTCATAGGGTACTTTATAAAGGATGATGCTCATTATTAATTCATTCTTAAGATTGTAAAAATTATCTTTGTTTAATAGATAACTAAAACAATAATTACTTATGAAAAAAACTAGTACACTACTATTGTTACTTTGCGTAACTTTAAATTTTGGATATGCTCAAGATATTCGTGTAGGCTCCTACAATATTAGATATGCCAATGAGCACGATGCGGCTAAAGGGAATGGGTGGCAACAGCGTGGCCCTGTACAAATTCAATTGATTAATTTCTACAATTTTGATGTATTAGGTACTCAAGAGGTTTTACATACTCAGCTACAGGACTTACTAATAGGACTATCTCAGTACGACTATATAGGTGTAGGTAGAGACGATGGTGAAACAGCAGGAGAATATGCTCCTATATTCTTCAAAAAAGACCGAATAAAATGCCTTAAATCTGGTCATTTTTGGATGTCGGAAGATACTTCTACACCGAATAAAGGTTGGGATGCTGCCCTACCTCGAATTTGCACTTGGGGAAAATTTAAAGATTTAAAGAAGAAAAAAACATTCTGGTATTTTAATTTACATATGGATCATGTAGGTGTTAAAGCACGTCAAGAGAGTGCAAAGCTTGTATTGGCAAAAATAAAAGAGATGTGTGGAGATGAACGGGTTATCTTAACAGGCGATTTTAATGTGGATCAGACTCATCAAAGCTACGCTATACTACATGATTCTTCCATTCTAAAAGACTCGTATGAAGTAGCCCAAACACGTTATGCACTAAATGGAACTTTCAATGCTTTCAATATTAATTTAAAAACAGATAGCAGAATAGACCATGTTTTCGTATCACCTAGCTATACTGTACATAGATATGGTGTTTTAACAGATACTTATAGAAGCACAAAAATAGATACCAAAAGTATTCATGAAGGAGATTTTCCGAAAGAGGTCTCTTTCAAAGAGAGTGAAGCGAGATTACCTTCCGATCACTTCCCTATTCTTGTTGATTTAAGTTATTAAGCTTTTAGCTTATAAGCACAAAAAAACCTCAGCAATGTTATTTTGCTGAGGTTTTTAATTATCTTCTTTTTTATATTAATTTTTTCTTAGGCCTTGTACATATATAGTCTTACCAGTTTCTCTTCCATTTTCATCGTATTCAATAAACTCGCCATCTCGTTTACCCTCCTTAAAGTTTCCTACGGCACGTTTACCATCTGCACTATATTGTGTTCCTCTACCATGTTCTAATCCGTTCAAGAAGTCTCCTTCATAATAATCTCCTCCAACAAATTTTAATACACCATGTCCACAAGGCTGATTATTTTCCCAATCTCCTTCGTAAATATCTCCGTTACTCCAAACATATTTACCATGTCCATGTCTATTATTATCCTTCCATTCTCCTTCATAAATAGCTCCGTTAACCCATTTAAAGGTTCCTTTACCATCTTGTTTTCCAGATTTAAATTCCCCAACATACTGGTCTCCATTAGCATAAGTGTACACACCTGTACCAGTACGTTCTCCGTATAGGTAAGAGCCTTTATATACATCTCCACTATGAAATTCGTACACACCTTTTCCATGTTGCACATCGTTTACCCAGTCTCCTGTATATTTATCTCCATGTACATAGTTGAAAGTACCCTCTCCATTACGAGCATCGTCTTTCCACTCTCCAGAGTAAGACGAGCCATCATCCCATTGCAATGTACCTATTCCATGTTTACGGTCATTGGCCCATTGTCCTATATATTCTGCCCCGTTATTCCATGTGTATGTACCTACTCCATGACGTTTATTCTCTTTCCAGTACCCTTTATATTGGTCTCCATTATGGTAAAAAAGAGTTCCTTCACCATCTTGGTTATTGTTTTTCCACTCTCCTAAATAATGGTTGTTATTTAAATAATAATAACTACCCCATCCAGACTGTTGGTCTACACTCCATTCACCTTCATAACGTGATCCATCTATATGCTTAAAGAAGCCATATCCATGACGATTTCCTTTTTGATACTGACCTTCGTAAACATCTCCATTTTTAAAGATTGTTTTACCCCAACCGTTTGGTCTTTTTCTAGCAAGTTCTCCAAAATAGACTGCACCATCTTTAAAGATATACGATCCAACAGAGACCTCTACTTTAAATGCATCTTTCATTTTTCCAAATACCGAAGTTTTTGGTTGAACTTGCTCGGCATGCACGTCGATGCTTGAGATAAATAACAATGAGATAAATATATTAATGTACTTCATTACGATTATTTTAGGATTTGATTCAGGCTTTTTTCCAACACAAAGAAATACCCTTTATATAATTTACCAAAGATATAACTTATTTATTGAAATAAATAAACTTCATTTAGGATTCTACCTTATGACCAGCCACTACTTCTTTAATTTGATTTACATTAAAATATTTATTAGATAGTTCTAAAATATCATCGGCAGTAGTAGCTAAAATCCCTGCTAAGGATTCTTTAAAGTACGAATCGGTAACTTTTGATGTAAAGGTAAACATCCATGCATCGGCAACAGCAAAGGCCGACTCATAGTTTCTACACAACTCACCAATCATATAGTTTTTAACTTTTTTTATTTCAGCCTCATCAGCTTTTTCAGTCTGCAAGACCTCTATTTCATGGTAAACCTCTTTAATCAATGCTTCTACATAGCTATTATCGCACTCTGAGTGGATCAAAAGAAAATCACTATAAGGATAGTGTATCATTTGTGCATCAATATAGTAGGTGTAACCTTTATCTTCTCGGATGTTTGATACCAGTCTGCTACCAAAATAGCCACCCAACAACGTTAATACTACTCTAAATTTATGGTAATCGGGGTGTGTTCTTTTAATAGAAGGTAGCCCTAAGCAGACTGCACTTTGTAGCGCATTTTCTTTACTTAAGAATCTTCTTTTTTCTGGATAAGGCGTAAATACAGGAACAGGACAAGATGTCTCTTCTGCATTTACTCTTCCAAATGGTCTTTTTCCGAATCTAGACTCTACTTCATCTATAATGTCCTTAGTAACATTTCCTGATAAAAACATTTGACAGTTTTTACTATGAAAATGCTCTTTATGATAGCTTTTTAAAAGGTCTGCATGGATGTTTAAGTAATCTTCTTTAACTGTTACTTTTCCATAGGGGTGAGTATCTCCTAAAAGTAAATTAAACATACTTCTTTGTGCTATAAAATCTACTCTATCTTGATTTATTACAAACTGCTGCACATTCATATCAACCACTGTTTGTAGCTGATCTTCATCAAACAGAGGCTCTGTAATGATAGAATAGAGCACATCTAGTGTTTTTGTAAAGTGTCGTGATAAGGAAAATAGGGTAATGCACGAGTATTCTGCTCCACACGACAATTCTAGCCAAGCTCCATAAAAGTCTAATGTTTCGGCTATCTCTTTGGCTGTATAGCTTTTAGAGCCTTCTCTTAACATTCTATTTGTAAAGAGAGCTTGTAGCTTTTGACTTTGACACCATGTACCAGCTTTAAATAAAATATCAAAACGAAGTACATCTTGATGTCCAGCATTTACTATAGTCATAGGAACTCCATTTGATAAATGAGTTCTTTCTGGAAGTGGTATATTTATTTCTGTTAACTCTTGAATTTTGGGTTGTATAGATCTATCCATCAATTAAAACTATTAAATAGATTGTTGTTTTAAAAACTCTTCAGCTTTAGCTAAATCTTCGGGGGTATCTATTCCGATAGTTTCAATATTTGTTTCTGCCACACGGATTACGTAACCATTCTCTAGCCATCGTAGTTGCTCCAACGATTCTACTAACTCTAACGGTGTCTGTTTTAATGCTGTAATCTCTTTTAAGACTTCAGTTTTGTATGCATATAATCCGATATGCTTATAGAATCTATGATTGGCTAGCCATTCGGTTTTCTCTACATTTCGCAAGTAGGGAACAACTGAACGACTAAAGTAAAGTGCTCTTTTATCTAAAGAGAGTACCACTTTAGGAGAGTTTGGATTCTCTAAGTCTGCTAAAGTATTCTGACTTGTATATGGTTTTACAAGAGTAGCAATATCTGTAGTAGAAGATGTTAAGAAACAAGATTTCAAAGCCTCAATTTGTGATTTTTGAATGAATGGTTCATCACCTTGAATGTTTATTACGACATCGAAGGCTTTTCCTACTTTTGTATATGCTTCAAAACAGCGATCTGTACCAGAACGGTGTTCTGTAGAAGTCATCACCACCTTTCCACCAAAATCTAACACAGCCTGTTCTATTCTTTCATCGTCTGTAGCTACATAAACATCGTCTAATACTTGTGCTACTTGTTCATACACACGTTGTATTACAGGTTTTCCACCCAATAAAGCTAATGGTTTAGCTGGGAAACGAGTAGAAGCATATCTTGCTGGAATTATTCCTATAAATTTCATTTTACCTATTTATTTAGTTCTTCAATACCTACCTTTATATATTGGCGCTCCATATCATCTGGTTTTAAAACCTCTCCATTGAAGCGCAATAAATCTAGGTCAACAACTATATTTACTTTGTCTTTGGGGTCTCTTCCTACCCCCTTTTCTATGCTCTTCAATACTTTAACAACATCTTCTTGTAACAAATGTGTTTTGAATTGAGCCACTTGATTCAAAAACTTCTTTCTATTTGGCATTCCAATAGGTTCTGTATATACAGCTGATGAGAAATAAACCAGACCAAAAAAGTCTATTAATCTAAACTGCGCAGCAGCAACATTAACATCACTATTGGTATTACTACCTAAACTTACTAGACAAAGATTTTCTTGCATATCATTAATAGAAAAGTTGATCTATTTCGTTTATATCATTAATATCTTCGTCATCATGAACTATTAATGAATCTTTTTCTAAGAAAAACGGATCATTTACTTCGCTCACTTCAACCTCTTCTAGCAGCTCACCAGAACAAGGGTCAAAGTTCTCTGGCATTTTAAACTTCTCTTCAATGTCATAACCAAGAGTTTTATCTGCATAAACTTTTTTCATAAACTCTACCCATACTGGCAGAGCAGCAGCTGCACCTTGGCCCCATACCATTGTATCAAAGTGTATATCACGATCCTCTCCACCTATCCATACACCAGCTACTAGGCTAGGCGTATAGCCCATAAACCAAGCATCAGCATTATCATTTGTTGTTCCTGTTTTTCCAGCAGCTGCACCTTCAAAGCCATATCTACGGACGCGACGTCCTGTACCTTCATCAATTACAGCCTGCATCATATCTACCATTTGGTAGGCACTCTTAGAGCTTATTACCTCTTGCATCTGAGGGGTAAACTGCGCAAGAACATTACCTTCGCTATCTTCAATTCTTGTTACAAAAAATGGTGCAACACGAATTCCATTATTAGCAAAAGCTGTATATGCACTTACCATCTCTCCTACCGATATTTCACATGGTCCTAATGCCAGTGAAATAGTAGGTTGAATATCTCTATTTAATACTCCAAAGTTATGAATAAGACTAGCCAATGCGTAAGGGTTAAGTTTACTCATTAAATAGGCAGATATCCAGTTATTAGAATTTGCTAATCCCCATTTCAATGTAACCATTTCTCCTATACGTGCACTTGAGCTGTTTCTAGGACTCCAAGGTATGCCATTCTCATCTAATAAGGTTTGCTGAACATTTCTCACTTCATCGCATGGAGTAAATCCGTTCTCCATTGCTAGTGTATATAAGAATGGTTTGATAGTAGAACCTATTTGACGTCTTCCCATCATAGCCATATCATACTGAAAATAAGTATAATTAGGTCCACCTATGTAAGCTTTAACATGTCCATTCATCGGATCCATTGCCATAAATCCAGAGCGTAGAAAGTGCTTGTAATATAGAATTGAATCCATTGGAGTTAGGACTGTATCTTTCTCACCTTTCCAAGTAAAAACAGTCATTGGCTGACGAGTGTTAAATGCTTTTTTTATCTCAGCATCAGATGCCCCATCTTTTTTCATTATTCGGTATCGCTCTGTCTGCTTAATACTTCTATCTAAAATGTTTTGGACATCTTGTTTTGATATTTTTGAAGTATATGGCCCATTAGCTCTACCTTTCTTCTCTTTAAAAAACTGAGGTTGTAAATAGTTTCCAACATGCTCTTCTATCACATTCTCTGCAATAACCTGCATTTTGGCATTAATTGTAGTGTAAATTTTTAATCCGTCCGTATAGATGTTATAGTTTTCACCATTTTTCTTTTTATTCTTAGCACACCAACCATATAAAGGATCTCTGTTCCAAGCAATAGAATCTTCATAAAACTTTTGCATTTGCCAACCACGATAGTTGGCCTTCTTAGGCTCTTTGGCAGTCAATACACCACGCAAGTACTCTCTAAAGTAAGTGGCAATACCTTCTTTATGATCTACTCTATGGTAATCTGTAACTAGTTCTGTTTTTTTAAGAGAGTCGCATACAGCTTTCGTAATAAAACCAGCCTTCTCCATTTGATTTAGCACCACATTTCTACGTTGCTTAGATCGTTCTGGGTAGCGTATCGCATTATAATAAGAAGGATTTTTACACATACCTATCAATGTTGCAGACTCTTCGTCTTTAAGATCTTTAGGTTCTTTACCAAAGTAAGTAAAAGCTGCTGTTTTAATTCCTACTGCATTATGTATGAAATCAAACTTATTAAGATACATCGTAATAATCTCTTGCTTAGTATAATATCTTTCTAAGCGTGTAGCTATAACCCACTCAATAGGTTTTTGAAGTATACGTTCTATTTTGTTTTCGGCTGTAGGAGAGTATAGCTGCTTAGCAAGCTGCTGACTAATTGTACTACCGCCACCAGCATTCTTTTGTCTTAGAATACCCATTTTGAAAACGGCTCTCGCTAAAGCTCTTAGGTCAATACCCGAATGCTCTTCGAATCGTACATCTTCGGTTGCTATTAATGCATCTATTATATTCAGAGGTAGCTCATCATATCCTATATACACCCTATTTTCTTTACTCAAAGACCAAGTACCAAGTACTTCACCATCGTCAGAGAACACCTCTGTCGCAAATTTATAGTTTGGATTTTCCAACTCCTCAACAGGAGGCATATACCCAATCCAACCTTTCGTTATGGAGTAAAATACAAATGTTACAGATCCTACACTTAGTATCAGAAGAATCCATAGAGTTATTATGATTTTTTTCATACAATAATTCTTGTTTTAAAACAATAGTGGTACATCGTACCAGAATGCAAAATTAAAATAAAAGTTGATTTATAACAACATTAAGGATTAACACTTTTTCTTCGTGTTAAAACTAGCACTTTAGATTGGTAAAATCGCATTTATTCGTAACTTTGGAGTCCAGACAATGGTATATTACTAAAAATAAGACCTGATGGAAAATAATAGTTTAGTAAGCCTTGCCGAATACTCCAAAGAAAAGATACTCTATCTTTTGGATATGGCAAGCCGATTTGAAGATAATCCGAATCGACGACTTCTAGAAAACAAAATTGTAGCCACCCTTTTTTTCGAACCCTCCACAAGAACCCGATTGAGTTTTGAAACTGCTGCCAATAGATTAGGAGCAAGAGTAATTGGATTTACTGATCCAAAAGCAACAAGTTCTGCCAAAGGAGAAACCCTGAAAGATACCATTCGAATGGTAAGTAACTATGCAGATATTATTGTTATGAGGCACTACCTTGAAGGGGCTGCTAGATATGCATCCGAATCGACCGAAGTGCCCATTGTGAATGCTGGAGATGGAGCAAACCAACACCCTTCGCAAACCATGCTCGACATGTACTCCATACGCAAAACACAAGGTACTCTTGATAATCTCAATATTTTCCTTGTTGGAGATCTGAAATTTGGACGAACAGTTCACTCCCTCCTTACCGCAATGAGACACTTTAATCCAACCTTCCACTTTGTGTCGCCCGAAGAACTTAAAATGCCCGAAGAGTACAAACTATTCTGCAAGAAAAACAACATATCATACGTAGAACATACCTCTTTTAATGAAGAAATTATTGCTGATGCCGACATCTTATACATTACACGTGTACAGGCAGAGCGATTTACTGACATGCTAGAGTATGAACGTGTAAAAAATGCCTACACACTACACAACAGCATGTTAGAACATACTAAACCAAACCTCAGAATATTACACCCACTACCTAGAGTAAAAGAAATTTCGTACGACGTGGACGATAACCCAAAAGCATACTACTTCGAACAAGCTCTTAATGGAGTATTTGCCCGACAAGCCATTTTATGTGATGTACTAGGAATAACCATTGAAGATATAGATAGCTATGACAAAAAATAAACAAGCACTACAAGTTGCTGCTCTTGAAAATGGAACGGTAATAGACCACATTCCATCCGAAAAATTATTTACAGTAGTAACTTTACTAAACTTAGATAGTATAAGTGATAGAATAACCATCGGGAATAATCTTAATAGTGATAAACTCGGTAAAAAAGGGATTATTAAAATAGAGAACAAGTTTTTTGATGATGATGAAATTAACAGAATATCAGTAGTTGCACCACATGTAAGGCTTAATATTATTAAAGACTATGAGGTTGTCGAGAAAAAAGAGGTAGATATGCCCAACCAGCTGAGCGATATTATTAGATGTGCAAATCCAAAATGCATTACAAATAATGAACCTATGAAAACTCTTTTTCATGTTATAGATAAGAAAGAGTGTTTGGTTAAATGTCATTATTGTGAAAAAGAGCAGACTAAAGAAGATTTTATTATAAAAGAGCCTAGTTTATAAAGATAGGTTGTAGCAGATAAATTTTGATATTTCATTTATTAATACGTATTTTTGATTAAAGCAAAATAACGCTTAATTAATCATGAAGAAAGTCTTTATTCTTTTACTCGTAATTGCGTCAATAACTCCTTATGCAGCAGCTCAAGAAGTTATTTTCGATTATGTGAATTCTTCAGTCAACGACCGAAAAGTTAATGTTGGTATAAAAGCAGGATTCTCGTCGGCTATATACCTAACATCAAGCTTTGAAGTTAATGGTAAGAGTATAAATAACGTACAAAATAATTACAAAATAGGATACAATACAAGTCTATTTTTACGATTCAATTTTGGTAAACACTTCTTTCAGCCAGAGCTAGGGTATTACATCAATAGAGGCGAAATTGAGTTTAGCAAAAATGATGGAAGTATTAATGAAAACCTACCCGATTACTCTTCTATTAAATCCAAATTACATAGTGTAGACATTCCATTACTATACGGATACAACTTTATTAAACAAGGTATCTATGGAATGTCTTTTTTTATTGGTCCAAAAGTTAAGTTTAACTTAGCTGGTCAGCAAAAAATAAAATATAGAAACTTTGATGTAACAAACATTCAAGAAGAACTATATCCGCTTAATATTGGAGCTACAATAGGAATATCGGTATATATATCTAAAGTGTTTTTTGACTTAAGATATGACCAAATTGTACACAATATTTCAAAATCAATAGATTACTCCCTACATGATGATATGGCCTCTTATGGAAAAATTAAACTCCACAGAAGAGACAACATGCTCAGTTTCTCGTTAGGGGTAATCTTATAAAGAAAGAAAATCGATCTTAATTATCTAATACTTTAATAATTTTTTAAACATGAAAAGAGATAAAGCTATTTTCGAGATAATCGAACAAGAACATCAAAGACAATTAAAAGGGATTGAATTAATTGCTTCGGAGAACTTTGTGAGTGACCAGGTTATGGAAGCAATGGGTTCATGCCTTACTAATAAATATGCCGAAGGATATCCTGGTAAAAGATATTATGGAGGTTGTGAAATTGTAGATAAAAGTGAACAACTGGCTATAGATCGTCTAAAAGAACTATTTGGTGCTGAATGGGCTAACGTTCAACCACACTCGGGTGCACAAGCTAATGCTGCGGTATTTATTGCAGTTCTTAAACCAGGTGATAAATTTATGGGACTTAACTTGTCGCATGGAGGTCACTTATCGCATGGAGCTTCTGTAAACTTTTCGGGCATTCTTTACACTCCTTGCGAGTATAACTTAAACCAAGAGACTGGTTTAATTGACTACGATGAGATGGAAGAAGTTGCATTACGTGAAAAACCAAAATTAATTATTGGTGGTGGCTCTGCATACTCTCGTGAGTGGGATTACAAACGTATGAGAGAGATAGCTGATAAAGTAGGTGCATTACTAATGATTGATATGGCACACCCTGCTGGTCTAATTGCTGCTGGATTGTTAGACAATCCTGTAAAATATGCCCACATTGTAACTTCTACTACACACAAAACTTTAAGAGGACCTCGTGGTGGTATTATTTTAATGGGCAAAGATTTTGAAAACCCATGGGGATTAAAAACTAAAAAAGGAGTGGTTAGAATGATGTCACAAATTCTAGACTCTGCTGTATTCCCAGGAATGCAAGGTGGTCCGCTGGAGCATGTTATTGCTGCTAAAGCTGTTGCTTTTGGAGAGGCTTTACAACCTGAGTTTAAAGATTATCAAAAACAGGTACAGAAAAATGCTCACGTACTAGCTGAAGAGTTGAAGAAAAGAGGGTTTATTATTGTTTCTAACGGCACAGACAATCACTCAATGCTTGTAGATTTAAGATCTAAATACCCAGAACTAACGGGTAAAGTAGCAGAAAAAGCACTTGTCGAAGCAGATATCACCGTAAATAAAAACATGGTACCATTTGACAGCCGTTCAGCTTTCCAAACTTCTGGAATACGTTTAGGAACTCCTGCAATTACTACAAGAGGTGCAAAAGAAGACCTTATGGTTTTAATTGCCGAACTTATTGAAAAAGTTCTTTCGAATGTAGATAAACCTGAAGTTTTAAAAGAGGTAAGAGAACAGGTAAATGCTACAATGGCAAAATATCCTATTTTTGCTTATTAAATAAGTAGATATAGCTATAAAAAATAAGGCACTTAATGTTACCATTAAGTGCCTTTCCTTTTTATCAAATCAAATCTCTTTGCTTACTAGAGAAATTGCATAGGTTTTTTAAAAAGGTTTGAAAATTGAAACTTAAACTTACTTATACCTTGTATATGCACAAAGATATGGCTTTTATATATATTACACTACAAAAACCATATAAATGTTCTTTTTATATAAAGAAATGTCCTTTTTTAATCAGTCGTTAATTCTAGGTGTAACCCATTTGTCATACTGAGAAGTAAACGTTAAACGTAAAGGCATAAGTAAAGAGCGCCATTTTTCAGCAAAACTCACCTCATTTTCAGGGTGCTGAAATGAACGTATTAATTTATAACTTTCTGCATCAACAGCATAAAACACCTCTTTTTCTGCAGATGTTATTTGGATAGTCCAATCCAATAAGTTACCAAAAATAGTAATAACCTCTCTATCTGGATTAAATGCAGGAATATCTACCCTTTTAATTTCACAGCTTCCAGCAGTTATAACATAAAAGTTATCCTCCATATCCGATATAAATCCTAAGGATTTCTTTCCTCTAAACTCTGTTATAAAAAGATACTTTATATTCAATCCTTCCGGCAATTTAATGGATTTAACAAAAGGTCGCCCCTTCACCATTTTAAGCTGAAATAGTTTTCCAGCATTATCTTCAATCAGATAACCTTCATCGTAGTCTTTACGAGTTGTAGGATTACCCACTATTTGACGAGCTGGGAAGTGAAACTCTTTTCGTCTCATGACTTCCGAAAACTTATCACTTTTCTCTCGATCAACCACATTACTATTAGCATCTATAAATTCAATACCTCTGTTATTTATACGAAACACATCAGAAGGTAGCTGTAAATCTACCCTACCAGACATAGATTCTAGAAGATAATAAAGGCCTATCTCTGGTTTATTTAAACTAGAAGGAATATTTCTAAATGCAAAGTTCTGCATCTGCACCTCACGTGGAGTAACAAATACACCTCCAATTGTTTCTGGGAAACGCTCATCAGCAACTAACTGACGAGCATAGAATTGAGGCAATACCTCGTCAAACTCTTTTTCGCCATAAGCATTTCCAGCCTCATCTAACCTTATCATCCCTTTCCCTGGAACATAATCTGTATAAACAAACTGCTCCAAGTCTGTACTATAAAGTGTAAAAGGAGACTTTTGAGGATTGTATGTAAGAAAATCGTATGTCCAAGGTACTAACCAAGTTATAAGAAGAGCTACTACTAATCCTAATATTATTTTACTAATTATTTTCATTGTAATATCTGTTATTTAATCTTGTTTACCTTCTTTAAAACGAATTATAGATAGCCAAGGAAGTGCAAAAAGTAGCAAAGTAGCTATCAGAAGGATGATAAGAGAGGGTTTATAAGCCTCTGGAAGCGTTGATATGAAGAATATCTTCAATAAAAAACCAGACATTAGCAGGTTTATGACACGCATTTTCCAAGTCGGTTCTAAGCATATCCAAGAGAATAATAAATAGCCTGCCAAACCTGCTATGAACCAGGGGATAGAGGTTAGTAACACATGCCACACCAATTCTGAAGCAAAGTAGGTATTAAAAAATCCGTAAAGAAGTATATAGTTCACTGAAAAGCAGAAAAACAACATAGCAAATCCACTTAATAACATGCTAAATGTCATTTTCAACTGACTATAAGGCAAGTGCAAACTTAACTTCAAGCATTTATGATTCATTTCGGGTACAAACTGTACTATAGCCCATATTATTCCAATACCCAACGGAATAAATTGTAACTTATCTATAAAAATGACATCTTTCAAGATGATAGTGCTCCAAAAGTGAGACGGGCCACCTTTTAGAGTCATAGAACGGTATATCTGTAACAGTTGAAAAGAGGTAAATCCTAACGTAACAAGCATACTCAATAAGAAATACCATCTTGTTTTAATCCACTCTTTATAAAATATTGCTTTAAACATAATTCTTATTCGTATTTACCTGTTAAACCTATAAAGGCATCCTCTAGACCTAGAAATTCCGATTTCAAATCGGCAACATCAATGCCTACGCCTGTTAACTTCTGCTTAACCTCATCCTCTCCTAAGAAAGAGTAGGTTTCAACCCTATTTCTCAATACCGATGGATGATAAAAATCTTCACCATAAAGCCCCTTTATACCATTATCATTATTCGTAGTAAAGGTGTATCTTTTAAAATTATTCAACAGATAATCTATCGGTTTCTGAATTAATATTTTACCATAATCCATAATGATACAGTCGTCTATAAGACGTTCCATATCCTGAATTATGTGCGAAGTAAGGAATATAGTTTTACCCTCTGCTTCTGCATAATCCTTTAAATATTCTACAAATAGACGGCGATAGCCAGGATCAAGCCCCAATGAAAAATCATCTAAAATAAGAAGTTCAGGATTTTGAGCAAGAATCAGTCCTAATGCTACTTGAGAGCGCTGCCCACAAGACATTTTAGAAATACGCTGTTTTGGGGCAACCTTTAATTTTTTCATCAGGTCGTAATAGGCCTCTTTTTTCCACTGAGGATAAAACACGCTATAAAAACGCTCTATCTCATCAATAGTCATAAATTGATACTGGACATGCCCTTCTATCAGTAGCCCAATTTGCTGCTTCAATATGGGATCCATTTGCTGGATATTCTGACCAAAGATAAAACACTCTCCTTCACGAGGTTTTAAATAGCCACTCAATATATTAATAGTAGTAGTTTTTCCTGTGCCATTTTTGCCCAATAAACCTAAGATTCTACCCTTTGGCACCTCAAAAGAGAGGTCTTTGTAAATCATACGCTTACCATAGTAATGCGTAAGATTTTTACACTCAATAATATTACTCATTAATTATTTATTTTATACTAGAAGAAAAGAAGGAATATAAGGGGAATGATTATGCCAATTGCCAATTCAATACCTCCTCGACCAGCCAATCCTTTTTTACCTTTAATCAACACTAAACCAGTACAGGTTATTATGATTAATGCAACAGCAAACACATCGGCAAAGAGTGTCCACCAGCTACCAGGATTATAATGTAACCTTGACATGGCGCCAATAATAGGGCGTTTCCTAATCTGCTCGTACTCCACATCTCCTGTTACAGTATTCAATATGAAGTTAGAACCTCCTTTTAAAAACACCTTCATTGTATGCTCTTTAGGAAAGTAGTGCTTAGTATAGTTTTCTACCTCGCCTATTGGCTCTAATAAAGTTAACACATACGCTTTATCTATTTCTGTTTGACTAGGAATAGCTTTATTTACCTTATACAGGTGTCTTGTTAAGCTATAATTAGGATTTATAGTATCTCTATGATTCATAACAATGCCAGAGATAGCATAAATAATAAGCATACCTGCAAACAGAAAAGAAAGGTCTCGGTGCAAAACACGAGACCATTTCCGGATAGATTTAAGATTGAATTTCATAACTATCTGCCTCCAAGAAATAGAATGATAAGTAATCTTTACCTTCTTCAGCTTGACGCTTAGCTAACCTTTCTCTAAAGTCTTTAATACGACCTTCTGCAGTATTAGCTGTTTCGCCACGTGCTTTTTTCTCAGAATCGCAACTTTCGTGTGAGTTTGATTTAGCTTCGGCAGCTGCTGCTTTCAGCTGATCTTCCCATTTTTGTAGAGAAGCTTCATTCATTCTTTGCTCTTTAAGAATACCTTTAACAACTACCATACTATTAACACAGTCGGTACTGAACGCTTTATCAAAACCACTCTCTACACGGATAGTCTTAGTATCGTCACTACCCATTAGAAATATTTTTCTTCCACCATGCTGGCAAATATGAGTACACACAGCCTCAACAGATACCTCTTTACCTGCATATTGTTCTGCATCTCTTAATAATTCATCTACTTCAAGAACTTTTAATGCACTTGCTTGTTGTTCTGTAGTAGTTTGGTTGTTATTCTCTTTCTTACTACTATTACCAGCGCAAGATGTAGCTACAAGTACTAAAAGTACAAATGCTACTTTACTTAGTTTTTTAATATTATTCATAATAACACGTTTAAATTTGTATTTGATTGATTATGCAAATTTACATATTCCATGTTTTTCTAGCTATACCCACTTTTAGCGATTTATCATTACAAAATACCTAAATGTAGGCATTGTGTACCTTCTGATATCACGATAACTTTGCAACCAAAGTAAAAAAAGCGTGATTATTAAGATGAACAAGAGAATCGTTTTATCGCTCATTACACTCTTCTTATTCAGCTTAAATTTACTAGTAGCTCAAGATACAAGGTACTATAATTTAAGCATTCAAACTACTGATAAAGAGACTAATGAAAGGCTGATAGGTGCGACAGTACTATATCAGGTTAATTTGGAGCAAAAAGGAACGATTACCGATACCAATGGTGAGGTTTCTTTAAAGTTACCCGAAGGTAACACAACCATAAAGATTAGCTATATAGGCTATCTATCGCAAGAGTATGTTATTAATATTCAAAAAGATAGATGCCTGCTTATTTCACTACAACCCGATAGTAAACTCTTAGATGAAGTTATTGTAACAGCCACAGAATCTAAAGGAGTGGTTACAGCCTCTAAAATCGATACCAAGGCCATGGCTCACCTTCAGCCCTCAAGTT
This sequence comes from Bacteroides sp., assembly GCA_030151885.1. Classification (GTDB taxonomy): domain Bacteria; phylum Bacteroidota; class Bacteroidia; order Bacteroidales; family Bacteroidaceae; genus Bacteroides_E. The sequence continues at coordinate 24,977 of JASLCG010000006.1, read as the reverse complement.
TTACAGACGTATTGTCTCTTCTTCCTGGAGGTATAGCATCCGACCCCAATATGGGAAGTATGAATGCTATTCGACTTCGTGAAGCTAATTCACTAGGAGCCAATTACGACTTCAGTTCTTTGGGTACAGCATTTGTGGTTGACGATGTGCCTTTATCAAACGATGCCAATTTACAAAGCATTGCAGGTAATAAAATGCAAGGCAGAGAGAATACATCTAAAGGAGTAGATATGAGAAGCATATCTACAGACAATATTGAATCGATAGAGATTATACGTGGTATTCCTTCTGTACAATATGGAGATGTATCTACAGGAGTAGTTAAAATTAAACGCAAAGCCAAAGCATCTCCTTTAGAGCTGAGGTTTAAAGCCGACCAATACAGTAAGCTTTTTTATATAGGCAAAGGTATCGCATTAACTACCGATAAAGTACTCAATATTAATGTAGATTACCTAGACTCTAAAGTAGATCCTAGAAACAAATTTGAAAACTTTAAAAGATTAACGACATCTGTTAGATACAACCAAAACTTCCTACTTAATAACGGTGGACGCATACGCTGGAGTAGCTCACTAGATTTAGGTAGTACTTTTGATAACTGGAAATCGGATCCAGAAGTAGACGAAAAACTAGATAGATATAAAACTCAAGAAATGCGTCTATCTTTTAATAACGAGCTTCGATACACCACTACATACGATAAAGGATTAAGAAACATATCTTTTACCCCTGCCATAAGCGGACAGTTTAACCAAATAAAGCAGACGAAAGAGGTGTTCTTAAACCTACCTTCTGCCGTACCTAGCAGCACTACAGAAGGGTCGCACGATGCCATATACCTTCCTTATCACTACATATCAAAAGCTAAGGTAGATGGTAAACCCATCAATGCCTTTTTAAGACTAAACTCCGTTTGGGCTACTAAAACCTGGAGTGGTAAACATTTAATACGTTTAGGAGGAGATTTTAGATATGAAAAAAACCTTGGAGAAGGACAGGTTTATGATGTTACAAGGCCACCATCTCCAAACATGAGTAGCAGGCCTAGAAAATACAACGATATACCAGGGCTTCAAAAAGCCTCTTTCTACATTGAAGATAATATTACCATTCCCTTTATAGGAGCCAGAATAATAGACCTACAGGCTGGATTAAGAGGTATTGCACTCCTCAATATGAATAGAAATTACCTGTTAAATGGAAAATTACATTTAGACCCACGAATCAATTTTATGGTAGATGCTATGAATCAAGAGGTGGCTGGTAAAAATCTACGTTGGAGGATAGGTGGTGGATGGGGTATTTTGACTAAACTACCCACTATAGACCAACTCTACCCTAACCTTGTTTATACTGATTTGGAGGAGCTAAACTACTTTCATAATAATCCCGAGTATAGAAGGTTGGTGTTAAACACACATATATACGACCCTACAAACTACAAGCTAAAGGCAAATAGAAATATGAAATGGGAAGTTAGAACAGACGTTACATGGAATAACTATAACCTATCAGTAACCTATTTTAAAGAGCGAACAACATCGGGCTTCAGAACAATGTCTGACTATAGAGTACTACCCTACCGCAAATACAACACATCAGAGTTAAATAGCCAAACCATTACTGCACCACCCAGCTTAGAAGAGTTGCCATACACCAATGAGCACTACCTTACAGTGGGTGGATATTCGGGTAATGGAAGTGAATTAAACAAAGAAGGTATTGAGTTCCACGCATCAACACCAAGGTATAAATCCATTAATACTAGAATTACACTCTCTGGAGCATGGTTTAAAACAACCTATAATAATAGCTTACCAGAGTGGTATAAACCCAATGTTACCATTAATGGTAAAGATATACCATACCTAGGGCTATACGATTATAATGAGAAAAAAAGTTATCAAAGTCTAAATACCTCACTGATGTTCGATACACATATCCCTATGTTAGGACTTATATTCTCTACAACTATTCAAGCTAAATGGTACAACAGATCTCTTTTATACCCTAAAAACACAATGCCTACAAGCTACATTGGCATAGACGGAGTGGTGCATCCTTATACAGAAGCAGAGGCGAATGATCCTATTCTTAAACAACTTATGCTGCGCGAAAACAGCACTATGAATAGCAGAATTCCTTTTGAAAGCATCATAAATTTCAAAGCAAACAAAGCTTTTGGCAAACGACTTAACATCGCCCTATTTGTAAATAAGCTTTTAAGCTATACACCTAGTTATAAAAGAAACAGCATAACAATATATCGCTCTGTATCGCCCTACTTCGGCATGGAGCTAAACATTAAAATATAAACAAACATCAACTATATTATGAAACAAAAATCATTTTTACTAATTGCCTTTATGGCTATACTTTTTGGAGTTTCAGCTTGTAGCGACTCTAATAAAGACTCTCAACTTCCTAACGAAGGTAAAGGTAATGTTACCATCAAATTAGAACTTCCGGAAGAGTACAAAACACTTGTTTTAAATACTGCAAACCTAAATGGTGAAGAAAAGAACTCTAATAAAAAAGTAGAAAAAACTATTGACAAGCTAGAGCATAATACCATTATTACAGACTTAAAACCAGGATTATACAACCTAGATGTTGTTGCTAAGGGTGAACAAGCAGGAAAAACCATTGAACTAAAAGGATACATAAAAGACCTTACTGTTAATGGGCTTACAGCTACAAGTGTAAAACTTAATACCATTACTGTCGATGCCAATTTCGTTATCGAAGAGATATACTATACTGGTACAAGATATCCCAACTCTAAAAAGGTATTTATAGGAGATCAATACTTCAAAATAACAAATAATAGTGATGAAGTATTGTATGCTGATGGGCTTACAATTGCTGAATCTACTTTTAGTACAACTCAAAAATTTGAATATACCCCAAATCGAATGCCTACTGATGTTGCAGTACAAGCTCTGTATCAAGTTCCTGGCGAAGGAAAAACTTACCCAGTTGAGCCTGGCAAATCAATCATTATTTGCGACAAAGCTAACGACCACATTACAGAGGCAGGAATACCAGAATCTTTTGACTTAAGTAAAGCTGATTTTGAATGGTTTGACGAGTCACAAGTACCAAACTTTCAAGACTCTGACAACCCAGATGTTCCTAATTTAAATAAAATATATAGCTATACACGCTCTGTGTGGATTTTAAATCAGCAAGGAAATAAAGCATACTTATTACTTCGTATGGGTAAAGAGACCGATAAGTTCTTAGTTGAAAATGAACTAAACTACAGTTACTACCAACCTGCAGCAGACAAAACAATTAACAGTAAAAGCTACTTCGTTCCTAATAGTTGGGTTATTGATGCAGTAAACATCTCCTCGACAGACAAATACCAGTGGAATGTTACAGATTTAACCCTCGATGCTGGTTATACCTATTGTGGAGAAAATAGTAAAGACCCTGAGCGAAATGGTAAATCGGTACGTAGAAAAGTAGCCTACACAAACGATCAAGGCAGAGCTGTCCTTCAAAAGACAAATAATTCTTCGGACGATTTTATTCCGAACTCTATTCCTTCTCTAAAAAAATAAAGTAAGAATTTACACATGAAATTACGATATCTATCTCTTTTAATTTTTCTTTTTACTTTAGGTACAATAACAGCCCAAAGTAAAGATAGCTTATTGTTGAGCGAAAGTCTTTCAGACAAGTTGTGGAGTTTAACTAAACCTCAGCAAAAACTTGTGGCCCCTATTGCCAATGCTAACCCTGTTTTAAGATGGACCACAAACCATGCCCAGGTATCTTCAATTAGCCTTAATGGTGCTATAATGAAGCAACATTCAACACAGAATTATCAAGAAGGAGATAGGTATCGTTATTTTGGTGTAGATGCTCTATCGCAAGTACTATTACCACACAACACCCTTGTATGGGGAGGTGCTTCTTATGAAAACAAGCGTACAGAACATGTTTTATTTAACGACAATACAAATATAGAACTGATATATCCTTATGTAATGGCAGATGCTAAAGGTGGAGAAGTAAAAAGCGAGCAATACGCTTTTAACGGAGGGTATTTAAGAAAGCTTAATTCAAACTTAATACTTACTGCAGAGCTTGATTATAGAGCTGTTTCGGCCTACCGACAATTAGATCCAAGGCCTAAAAACACGGTATCAGATTTAAATATAAAGTTAGGATTAGGTCATCACTTCAAGACCAACTACCTATTTGGTGCAACAATAAACCTACAAAAGTACAAGCAAAATAGTTCTGTAGCCTTTATGTCTAGCACTAAACGAGAGCCTATTTATCATTTATCTGGATTAGGAGAACGTATTCCTAGATTTGATGGAACCTTTACAAGCACACGTCACGACGGCTATAGCTACGGCCTAAATATTGGTCTTAATCAACTTCAAAATAATGGATGGCTAGTCAGCATAGGCTACAATAACCTCCAAATAAAGAAGATTATGGCCTCATTAAATGACCTACCTCTACAAAAGATTAAAGCATATAACTACACCTTCAATTTAGGTTATAACAGCAACAATTGGTCTGCTCTGTTAATTGGCTCTATAAAAGAGCGTAAAGGGTACGAAAACCTGTATGGAAGTCCTACAAACGGCATCTATTCAATCATCGCTACGACACAACCTTACAGGCATCAGGTGCAACACATCGGAGCAAAAGGTGTTTGGAAAATCAACCTAAACCATGTGATTTGGTACTTAACACCCGAGGCTGGATATATTCATGAAAAAGAGGTTTACGATGACCCTTATCAATCCATAGATTTAAATAGTGGCTACTTAAACTTAACCTCTACACTACGCATTTCCACAGCCCACTATGGAGCTTTTACACTTAATCAAAAAATAGGATACCAAGCCAATTTATCCAAAACATTTAACCTAGACATAGCTGCTGATAACCCTATTAAGCCCCTAACCGATCAAATGCAGCGTTATTTGGGTAAAAATAAAATGACAGGCCACGCAACTATACGTTGGGACCTGCCATTCATTGTATCTTCTATGCAGTTTTTTACTGAAGCTATTTGGAATACCCAAAGTATAGCTCAATTCAAACCTATGCATAGTGGAGTATTAAAATTGGGAATTATGTTTTAACTTAACCCTTCAATTTCTCCATTAATCATATCAATTCTTAAAGCCTGAGGCGACTTTGGCAATCCTGGCATACGTAACATATTACCAGCAATAGCCACAATCATCTCTGCACCAGTATTGATAACAAAATCTCTTATTTCAAAGTCAAAACCATCTGCCGCACCATAAGCATTTTGATCGGCAGAGAAAGAGTATTGTGTTTTTGCAATACAAATAGGGAAATGAGATACACCCATTTCATTTATAAGCTTAATCATCTTCTTAGCTTTTGCTGCATAAGTTACCGAAGCAGCTCCATATAGATTTTTAGCTATTTTTTCAACTTTAGTCTCAACACTATCGTTCTCTTCGTAAGCAAACTTCAATGGTTTTGAAGGGTTCTTTTCAATAGTATCTACAACAAGTTGAGCCAATTCTAAAGCACCTTCGCCACCTTGAGCAAATGCATTATTGATAGCAAAACCAACGCCTAACTCATCACAGTGAGCTTTAATTACAGCCATCTCTTCGTCTGTATCGGTAGCAAATCTATTAAATGTTACTACAATAGTCTGACCAAAAGACTGTAAGTTACGTACGTGCTTATCTAAGTTTGCAAATCCAGCTTTTATACCTTCAATATTAGGCTCTTTAATTGCATCTAAGGATACTCCTCCGTGCATTTTTAGTCCTTGTGCAGTTGCAACAATAATAGTTAGTTTAGGTTGTAAGCCACTCTTACGACACTTTATATCGTAAAACTTCTCTGCACCTAAATCAGCACCAAAACCAGCCTCTGTAATAGTATAATCTCCATAAGTCATCGCCATTTTTGTAGCCAATATAGAGTTACATCCATGTGCTATGTTGGCAAATGGTCCTCCATGCACAAGTGCAGGGCTTCCCTCTGTAGTCTGTACTAAGTTAGGATACATTGCATCTTTTAGCAATACAGTTATTGCTCCGGCAATACCTAAATCTTTTACAGTAAATGGTTTATTATCGTAGGTATAACCTAGTAGAATATTCTCTATACGACGACGTAAGTCAGCCTCATCAGTAGCTAAACATAAAATAGCCATTATTTCGGAAGCGGCAGTAATATCGAAACCAGCTTGTTGCGTAATTCCATCAGTAGGAACTCCTAAGCCAACTACAATATTTCTTAGTGAACGATCGTTTACATCTAGTACTCTACGCCATAAAAACTCTTTTAAGCCAAAACCATTCGCTTTATTCTGATAAATATAATTATCAAGCAGAGCAGAAATCATATTGTGTGCCGAAGTAATGGCATGAAAATCTCCTGTAAAGTGTAGATTAATTTTCTCCATAGGAAGCACCTGTGCATACCCACCACCAGCAGCACCACCTTTCATACCAAAGCATGGTCCTAATGACGGCTCTCTTAATGCTACAAAAGCATTTTTACCTAGTTTTTGAAGTCCTAAAGCTAAACCAATAGAGACAGTCGTCTTACCTATACCTGCTTTTGTAGCAGTTATAGCAGTAACCAAAATTAAGTTACTCTTTTTAACTTTAGACTCGTCAATTAAACTGATGGGTAATTTAGCAATGTACTTGCCATAGTTTTCTATTTGTTCTTCAGGGATTCCAGCATTTTTAGCCACTTGTGTAATCTCTTGAAGATTTATGCTACGAGCAATTTCAATATCCGTTTTCATACGTAGAGCAGATTTATTTTATAAATATTACTAATACCAAACAAATATAACAACAATAAAGCACTTTTGGACCTTATTTACTTACATTTTGGGATAAACTATATTGTTTATATAAACTGTTTTAAAGCAAGTATTTACGATAAATAGACAAATAGTTTCCCTTAAATATCAGCTTTTACTAATCTGATAAAACTATTGATACAGCAAATATTCTAAAATGTAAAAACTATAGATACAGGTATATTCACTAAATAATATTGTCATATGGCAAGAGGTTTCTACTCAATATATATGCACCTATTCTAAAAAATAGATAATTAATATTCAAAAAGGGGCATTTAAACAATAGATTTATTATTTTAGATGCATCTCCTATTTAGGATAAAATAGTTAGACAGTAAATAGTATGAAAAAGTGTACAGTATTTCTCTTTTTAGTAATAGCATCTATAGCAACAACTTGGGCTCAAGAACAGGTTCAAATTGTTATTGACGAAGAACCTACAGAGATAAATAAAAATTATGGAGGTTACATTTTAAACCTAGATAAAGAGCTTATAAAAACACCACAATGGGAGTTGCCTAAGTTTGAGCTTATGCCACAGTTTAATGTATCTCCAGCAGCATACTTATACAATTTATCTGGTGCTAACTCTACAACCTTTGGACAGACCGATTTTAGCTACAACCGTTATAGTTTAACACCATGGGGAAGGTTCAACAACATTGATGGACCGATAAACTCTGCTACTTTCAAACTAAAAAGTGGGTTAAATATTTCGACTTACGGAGACTACGATGCCGATGGCTATAAACGAAGAATACCCTCTGCATATCCTTGGAAAAACAACAACTTTAGAGGAGGTTTTGAACTAAAATCTAATAATGGTAAGTTTGGATTCCGTGTAGATGTAGAACATGGCAGAGGTAACCCTTATGGCCCTAACTGGTAATAGAAGCACTAGGTTTCGCCTTTTCTCTCTCTCTTTCTAAGAGTTAGTACTATATAAACAATGTACCATTTTTTTCTCTGCTCTTATATAGTACAGAACAGAGAAATAGAACTATTCTGACATAGATAGACTATTCTAATGTAAATAACTGTTATATTCTACTCTATACCTAGCTAAGTAAAGCTATATCACAGACCAACTTAATGTTCATTGCCGACATACCTAAGGTAAGTCGCCGACATGCTTGAGGTATGTTGCCGACAAGTGCAAGGTACGTTGCCGACTAAAGTGGGGCTTATCGTCGGTATCAAATCCTACTCTAGCTGTATAAAATTCGTATCAATTATTTTTGGGCACAAAAAAAAGTAGTACCACGATTCTCATCGCAGTACTACCCAACACAAACACAAAATAAAACACGACAAAACTACTATAAAGTACAATCGCTTATGAAAATCATAATGTTATGCCTTTTTGTGTAAACATAACTCTTTCAGATTGACTTCATTAATATAACAATGAGTCTTTATAATAGTTCAAATAAGAATGAAATATTTTGCTTTTTAACATTCATTTTATTGAATACCTCTTTCTCTTAATTTAAGTTGCCAGTTCCAAGCAGAAAGAATTGTATCTTCGATACTTGTATCGGCTTTCCAACCTAACTCATTGTTAGCATAATCTGGATTAGCCCATACTTTTTCAATATCACCAGCACGGCGTCCTACAATTTTGTAATTCAATTTTACGCCAGAAGCTTTCTCAAAAGCCTCAATCAGTTCAAGAACAGAAAGTCCTGTACCTGTACCAATATTAAACACTTCTGCTTTTGCTTTTTGTTTATTGTTTAAGATTCTATCAATTGCAACGACGTGAGCTTTAGCTAAGTCCACCACATTAATAAAATCTCTAATACAAGATCCATCAGGAGTATCGTAGTCATCTCCAAATACACTTAATTGCTCACGAATACCTATTGCAGTCTGTGTAATATATGGTACTAAGTTTTGTGGAACTCCATTTGGTAACTCACCAAGCAGTGCTGTTGGGTGTGCTCCAATAGGATTAAAGTAACGCAACATAATCGCATTGATTGGCGATCCTGAAGCAATTGTATCTTGAATTATCTCTTCGTTAATTTGTTTTGTATTACCATAAGGAGACTCTGCTTTCTTAATTGGAGCCTCTTCTGTTACTGGCAATATATCTGGCTGTCCATAAACAGTACAAGAAGAAGAGAATACAATTCCCTTAACTTGGTGTTTAGGCATTAGATCTAGTAGGTTAATAAGAGATACTAGGTTGTTACGGTAGTATAATAGCGGTTTTTGTACAGACTCACCCACTGCTTTACTTGCTGCAAAGTGGATAATTGCCTCAATACCTTTGTATTTTGTAAACAAAGCATCTAGGCCATTGTAGTCTAAACAATCTAACTCAACAAAAACAGGACGCGTTCCAGATACCTTTTCGATATTGTCAACAACATCAGCATTAGAGTTAGATAGGTTATCTACAATAATAACCTCATAACCACTATTCTGTAACTCTACTACAGTGTGCGAACCAATATATCCAGTTCCACCTGTAACTAAAATTCTCTTCTTCATAATATGTATTTAGTTAATTGAATTACAAAAATATAAAATAAAGTGGTCTTCTAGAACTATATTATCAATTATACACACCTATTCTATCTTTATTTTTAATATCTGCTCTTTCTCTATGTTATTCAATAAAAAAGAGGCTAATAACATGCTTATATAGCATGCATTAACCTCTTATTTATTATAATAGAATATTCTATTTTTTGTATTATAAATCGTCAACTATTGAAGTTGATTTAGCATAAGCACTAGGCTTCGCCTCAAAGAAATCTGTTTTAATTAAATTTGGATTACTGTATTGTGCAACCCATTTCATACTCTCTGGTTCTGCTTCATGTCCAGGGAATAGCATTTCAAATCCAAGGTTTTCGCAACGTAAATTCGCTAGATACATGATATAGTCGCTAATCATCTCTTTTGTAAGTCCTTCGATATTATCGCCTATTACATACTCTCCCCACTCTATCTCTTGTAAAGCTCCCTCTTTAATCATTCCTCGGAACTGTTCTATAGCTTCTGGAGTGAATAATTCTGGTTGTTCTTTTTTAAGCTCTAAAATAATAGACTGGAATAACCAAAGGTGTGTATTCTCGTCTCGATTAATGTAACGAATTTCCTGCACAGAGCCTGGCATCTTTCCATTACGTCCTAAATTATAGAAAAACATAAAACCCGAGTAGAAATAAATACCCTCCAAGATATAGTTTGCTACCATAGTCTTTAGTAATTGGTGCGAACTTTTATTCTCTTGAAACTCGTTGTAAATATCTCCAATAAACTTATTTCGCTTTAATAGATGCTCATCACTTTTCCACTGATATAAAATATGTTCACGCTCTTCTGGCGAACAAATTGTATCTAACATATAGCTATACGACTGCGAGTGTACTGCCTCTTGAAAAGCCTGTATTGTAAGACAAAGGTTTACTTCATTTGCCGTAACATACTCGCCTACATAAGGTAAATTTGCTGTCTGAATACTATCTAAGAAGATTAAAAAAGATAGAATTTTATCATATGCTTTTTTCTCGTAACGAGATAAACGTCTATAGTCTTTTACATCTTGCGACATATTAATCTCCTCGGGAATCCAAAAGTTATTCATTGCCTGACGATACCAATACGACACCCAAGGGTATTTCATATTATTAAAGTCATTCAAGTTTGTCGTATTCCCATTAATCATTCTTCTTTGGGTTACTTCAATATCTCCATGCTCATTAAAGAGCGCTTTCTTCTTCAATCTAGCCATCTAGCTTGTGTATTTCTTATTATTGTTTACTAAATTTAATCTGTTTGATGTGTTATGCCGAGCATGTTTCGCACTCTTCTACCTCTAAAGATTTACTACGTACATAGTACAGAGTTTTGACTCCTTTTTCCCAAGCTCTAACATAAAGTGACAATAGCTTTCTAAAGGTAAACTCTTGTGTAATATATAGGTTTACAGATTGTGATTGATCAAGATGTCGTTGACGAACACCAGCAGCATCTATCACCCAGTTTTGATCTATTTGATGTGCTGTTTTATACAACCAATACGTTCTATCTGTCAATTCTGGTGCTACACGTGGAATGATACTTCCTTTCTTCTCTTCCAGGAAGTAACGATTCATAACAGGATCTGTCCCTGCTGTTGTTCCAGCAATAATAGATGTCGAACTAGTAGGTGCAATTGCAAGTAGGTAACCATTTCGCATACCTTTTTGTTTCACCTCTTTCGCTAGTTTGCTCCATCTTTCTGAGTCGTAATTTCTCAATGAGAAATAATCTCCATTTTGCCAGTCGCTACCTTCAAAGTGACTATAGATGCCTTTTTCCTCTGCCAATATACTAGACGCTTCAATGGTAAAGTAATTGATATCTTCATATACTTTATCCATATACTCTAGATGCTCATCACTCTCCCACTTGATGTGTTTCTTAGCTAATAAATGGTGATAACCACTTGTACCTAGGCCAATAGGACGCATCTTCTGATTTGTTATTCTAGCATATGGAATTGGATAGAAGTTCAAGTCAATCACATTATCTAACGCACGTACAACAGTGTGTATTACCTTTTGCAATTCGACTTTATTCTCTACATCAATGTTACCAAGTACTAACGAAGCTAAGTTACATACAACAAAATCTCCAGCTTTAGACTCCTCAATAACAATTTCTTCTCCATTTACTATTTTTATTGTACGATCTACTTGTTCTATAGCTCGTTGATTTTGAGCTATCTCAGTACATAAGTTTGAACAGTAAATTATACCTTGATGTTTATTAGGATTCGTACGATTTACTAAATCTCTATTAAAGATAAATGGAGTACCTGTCTCTACAGCCGATTTAATAATAAGACGTACCAGTTCTTTAATAGCAATGGCGCGTTTCGGAATTCTGTCGTCAGAGACACAAGCTTTATAACGCTCAACCCACTCATCACCATACGAGTCTTCTAAACTATAACCCATAGTGGTTTTTATTTCATGAGGACACATAAAATACCAATTTCCGTCTATGTTATCGCGTACTTGCTCCCAAAAGTAGTCGGGAACACAGATGCCAGGAAACACATCGTGAGCTTTCATTCGATCATCTCCATTATTGGTTCTGATTTGCAAGAATTCAGGCATGTCTCTATGCCAAATATCTAAGTATATAGCTACAGAACCTTGTCTAACTCCTAGCTGATCAACAGCAATAGCTGTATCGTTACAAAGCTTTATCCATTTTAAAACTCCACCAGCAACGCCCTTAAAGCCTCGGATATCAGAGCCTACTGCTCTAACTTTTCCCATATAGATACCCATACCTCCACCAAATTTTGAGACCTCGGCAAAGTTCGTTATCGTACGGTAGATACCTACAAGACTATCTGGCATTACATCTTCAAAACAGCTTGATAGCTGACTTAAAGGTTTACGAGCATTGCTCATAGTTGGGGTAGCCATTGTAACTTGTAATTGGCTCAAGATATCGTAAATTTCTTTTGCCCACTTCACTTTATTTTCACCTTCAGGAATAGCTAAATGCATAGCAATACCCATGAACATCTCTTGCGGGCGCTCTAAAATATTATGCGAAAAATCTTTTATTAAGTATCGTTTTATTAATAGATGTAAGCTACTATATGTTAACAGATTATTTCTTTCAGCATTTAAGTGCTTAGCCAACTCATCAACCTCCTCTTTCGTATAGTTTTCGAGCATATAAGCACCATATAGGTTTTGATCTGTTAAATAGCGCAGTTTTTCATAGAAAGAATTCAAACAAAGTACCTTTTCAGTATCGTGTATTTTATCTTCTAAACGTATCATAAGAAGTCTAGCAGCTATAAATTCCCAATTTGGAGCATCGGGAGTTATTAGCTCAACAGCAGCCTTTATAAGGGTTTGAAGTGCATCTGCATCTTGTTTGTAAAAAGATCTGTACTTAGCATATAAGAAATCTAATGCATACGGTTTAGTTGTAAAGTGTTCTTGAATCAATTCAAGAATAGCTATAACTTTTGGATCCGATACAGTTTCTGAAAACTGAGCAATTACCACTCTAGAAGCGGCTCTTTTATCACGATACAAGATATACGCTTTAGCCTCTTTATAATGTCCTCTTTCCATTAAAGAGGTCTCTACTAAATCTTGTATAGTTTCAACTTCAACACACTCTTTTCCCTCTATCTGCTTACCTATAAGTTTACACACAGCATCTAGTTCCTCATTGGTTACCGTCGTTTCTAAACTTCTAAAAGCTGCAGTAATAGCTTTTTTAATCTTATCGAAAGTGAATGGTTCAACTTTACGATTACGTTTTATTATATTCATATGTAGTTATAGCAAAAAAATTAGTGCATAATGTCTTAACTCGGAAAACATAAAAACTTAATATTTTGGCAGGTCTTCTGACTCTCCTTAGTTGAAATAGATAACCTTCCCGTAATTACAGTGGCTTTTGGAACTTTCTATCACAAATGTTTATCGGATTACAGCAGCCGGTTCTGTCTTGGTTTTGCACCAAGTTCCCTTTTCAATCTTACCTGCGAATACAAATAAGGTCACCAAAATACATGTTAGACAAAGATAGAAATAAAACAGAAAAAGGCTAAGTTTTGTTTAGCAAAAAACAAGCTATACTTTTTTCCAATTCGAGTAAGGAGATAGTAACATTTGACCAAAGAAGACACATCTACCAAATGCCTAGAAATAGCAATAAAACAATGATTATCAGACAATTGACTAAACAATAAGAAGCTATAACATGCTATAATACTGTTTTATACAGATTTCATATAATGTATAGCCAGTTTATTAAAGTAAGACAATAGATACACCGATTCTATGCTTTGCAGCTAGGGTGAATTGGCTGTTTTTTAGAAGATTATTTTTGATAAAAATACTCCATATTCGATGAGTGTTTTTGCTTTTAAAAATATATACTATTTAAAATTTAACAATCCAAAATACACTTTTATCTCATTTCTTATCTACATAACAATCTACTCTATGAAAAATACAAACCTATTGTCAATTATTAATACTGATCTACTTTAGAAAACCTTTATGATAAATATTACAATATGTATCTTTTATAATTTAAGCAGATTGCCACTATTATCTACGATATAGTCATAAATACTCACAACTAACGCAACTAATCGAAATTATTCGAAACAACCACCAATATATAAAAATAGCTATTATATGGCTCATAAAAGGTTATTTACATAAATAAAAATAAACGCTAAGTATTAATTCGAAAGTTTAATTTAAAATTTTATCATTATTTCTTTGAATATATCGAAATCGAAAGTTATATTTGCGACTATACTTTTGAAAGTACACAGTTAATCTTAAAAACACGATATTAGAAAATTTATCATCTATGGAACAACGTATGAAGCACTCTGCTTTATCTACGGGCAACACAGTTCTTTTAGAAGGAGTTAGTAATAACAACGACCTTTTGAATAAACTACGTATAGTGTTAGACCCTGAAGAAAACACATTTCTGCAAGACGTAAAGTGGGACCATCTTATGGCTCATTATTCAAACCTGGATTTAAAGCAAAATCTATTTGCTTTTGGACAAGAGTTAAGCACACATGATACAGCTCTGTATGCCGTTCAAAAAGAAAATGGTAATATTTCAATCGTGCCCATTAATAAAAAAGAGATGAAGGATTTCGAAAACAGTTCCACTACAAGTGGAAAATCCTATAGTTTATGTCTTCAAGAAGGAAAAACCTTCGGTGAACCAGCGTATAGATTTGATGCAATTGCAGACCGTTTGCCTTGTGAAACCTACTTATTAGAGAGCAAGGATAGTTATTACATTGATTTTGTAGGCAAACAGATGTTTACTAAATCGCCAGGTAGCCAACCACGCGAGTATAGTTATTATCATCTCGATCTAAGCGTCTGGCCACCCAAGAAGACCTATTTTACAAAACCCATTATTAATATCACTTATAGTTCATTACACAAACTTTATGCAGCTCTAGAATTAGAGTCCGAAAATCATTTCTATATTAAAAAGATTAGAATAGGACATGATATGGATGATCTTTGCTCATGGGACTATATTGATTTAGACGAGGAAATTGGTGGAACTCACTTTTTCCGCTGGGTCGAATTAGCATGGGTAGGAAATGATTTATTATTGTTAGATGAAAATCACCTTTGGTGTGTTGAGGATGCAGCTATTGGAGGACGAACATTCAAGATGATTAGTGATATCAACTCGTGTGGTTGTTCTCTAAACTGCTCTCCTACTGTTATTAAAACTAATAACGGAGGTACATTCATTCCGTCAAACAAAAAGATTTGGGAATGGAAAGATGATCAACTAACAAATACAGGTATAACCATAACAAAATTGTATGGTAAAAGATTCTCAACAGCAAAACTTGGAAAAGCTGGATTCATTACTACAACACGTAGGGGTAGAATTGCAGTTGACACACAAACCGATACTGGGCTAATAAGGTTCTTAGACTTTGTTGATGCGCCATCATTAACTTGTGTAAAAGAGTTAAACAACGACTGGATAATCTTCTTTAATAATGAAGCATATGCAGAGCATGACAGTGATTTGGCTCAGCTTTGGAATCACAAAACGAATCAATGGCTCCGTATTAAATACGGCATGTTAGATAATTCAACTATACATGATATAACACTGCTTAATGATGGAACTGCATTTATTGCAGATAATCAAGGTAAGTTATATAGAATACAGCATTTTTTAGAAGTATTAGATCAAGCAAATACAGCTGAGGATAAAAGCTTAATGAGTAACAACACATGGTATGATGGACGTGGAAAAAGGAAATCACCGCCCTCTTATCAGCCTCCGAAAGTATGTAAAGCTGCTCAAGCAAAGAAAGAGATGAATTTTGAAGATAAGCTATCCTATTTTAGCCAAATAAAATTGACTGATAGCAAGTATCAAAAAATAAAAGATAAAAAGAAAAATCAATAATAAAGGGTATTCAAGATTAGTAGTTCATTCGTTTTTTAGTTTTTAGTGAAGTATAGGGGAAGCAGATTGTTTCCCCTATACTTTTTATATATAGTTATTGAACAATAACTCTTATCTTTTTAGTAACCTTTTCGGTTATAGAGTCTGGCCCCTTGCCTACAGCCTCAACTAATACATCTGTTTTTCCTTGCTCTAAACCTATAATTGAGCTATTAGTATTGTTTATACCCAGTATTCTTCCATCTTCTCCAGGCAATTCACGCATAAATATAGTCTTTACCGTAGCCTCTTCTGGAAGTACTTTATACATATCTTCAGTTATTTTATAAGACAAATCTACTCCTTCACCACCTTGTGGCTTAGTAG
Source organism: Bacteroides sp. (assembly GCA_030151885.1). Classification (GTDB taxonomy): domain Bacteria; phylum Bacteroidota; class Bacteroidia; order Bacteroidales; family Bacteroidaceae; genus Bacteroides_E. Next base: position 8,800 of record JASLCG010000006.1, on the reverse strand, counting down.
ATCTTACCAATCTAATAGTCTCAATATCTGGGCTTAATATTAACTCTTCTACAAATTTCTGTCCTAATACTTCTACTATATACTTTCCATAAATGTAGTTCTCTTTGTTCTTAGATAGAGCAAATATTTCAAGTTCTGCAGTACCATTAACTTTACCTATCACAGTAGCAGGATTGTCTGTAGCAAAAACATCTCTTTTCTCAGGATTTTGAGCATCAGACCCTTTCATATTCAACTCGGTCTTTGTATAATCACCTTTTGTAAAACCATTGTGAGGTTCAATCTCTAAATTCAAAACAACTCTTTTGCCCGATTCAACCTTAATTATCCCATTTTGAGCTTCGGCCACTTCAATAGAACCACCATGATATTTAGCTCCATCCGATGAGCTTGAGCAACCATACACTCCCATACATAATAAAAGAGTGGCTACCGATTTAAAACAATTCTTTTTCATTATACCATTTCTTTATATTTCAAGAGAATAAGATATAAATAAAATTATGAATATTATTCTTTAATACCATCAATGTCACCTATGCGACAGTTAGATGGTATAAAAGATGTTTCATTTGTACTAAATTATTAAAAGAATCAATGATGAAATTTACAAAAGACACAAAGCTAGGCGATATTGTTGCACAAAATATGAGTTATGCAGAAACTTTATATCAGTATAACTTAGATTTTTGTTGTGGTGGAACTCGATCTTTAGGTGAAGCTTGCAAAAATGCTAAAGTAGAGTTAGAAGAGTTACTAACTGTTCTGCACGAAACTGAAAATGAAAAAGTATCGACTGCTCTCCAATTCAAAGCTTGGAGTACAGAGCTTTTAATTGATTATATTCTAAAGTTTCACCACTATTATATCCGCACAGAAGGACCTAAAACATTAGAACTTCTACAAACGGTATGCAGTGTTCATGCTACAACACATAGTAATTTACTAAAGGTAAAAGAGCTTTTTACCGCAAGTATTAACGACTTGTTTAATCACCTTGTAAAAGAAGAGCAAATACTATTTCCTTTCATTTACGAAATAGAACAAGCATATGCTACTGGTGTAATTTTACCAGAATTTCACTGTGGAAGTATTGAAAATCCGATTCGTGTTATGGAAGAAGAGCATAGTGGAGAGGGGGAACGATTTAGAGCTATAGAAAAACTTACCGATGGTTATACCACACCAAGCTCTGGTTGTGATTCTTACAAATTAGTAATGAAGCGTCTAAGAGACTTCCAACAAAACCTACACATACATATTCATGTAGAGAATAATATTCTATTCCCTAGAGCTATCAAAATGCAAACTATATGTCGTGTTAGCAAGTAAGAAAAATCTCCTTACTCTTCAGCTTTGACTTTTTGGGTTACTAGTTTCTTCTTTTTCTGTTGATCGGACAAGATTACTAAGGCTACAGATGCCAATATTAATACTAATCCTATGAATGTTTGGTATCCAAAATATTCTGAAAAAACAACAACTCCAACAGATACAGCTACAAGTGGTTCCATGGATCCTAAAATAGCTGTAACTGTAGAGCCTGCATATTTTACAGCCATTATTAAAGCAAAATCTGATATTACAGTGGCTAAAAAAGCCAATAATGAGAGATATATCCCAGCTTCTAAACTTGGAATACCACTTACATAACCATCTGTAAATATAGAGTAAAAATAAAAAATAATTGCTCCTGCCAAGATTACATAGAAAGTCAATACATCTCCTGGCAGCTTACCTACCTCCGACTGATTGATACCAACTATATAAACTCCATAGGTAAGTATAGTTAAAGCTGATAATCCTATACCTAGCCAACTGATTGAAGAACTACCTGTCCAACACATCAGTGCTACGCCTAGTAGAGAGAGTAATGCAGCTATAAGTAAAGCCTTAGATTTTTGCTCTTTGAAAAAAGCAATCATCAGAAAACTTACACACAGCGGATAAAGAAAATGAATTGTAGTGGCTATTCCACTAGAAATATAATTGTAAGAGTAAACTAAGAAAAGAGCTGTTAAAGCGTATAATGCCCCCAGCCCTAAGATTGGAAAAAGATGTTTTAAGGATATACGCATACTATTCCCTCTGATTAAACAAATAGGAATCATCATTAACGCAGATAGAAAAAAACGATAAAATAAGATTCCTGCTTCACTCATTCCCATCTCATTGACCAATGGAATAGTAAATAATGGAATTAATCCAAATGTACCCGATGATATCATCGCCAACAGAATACCCTTAATACCTTTTAAACTCTTCATTTTTTTGCTAATAATTACCTTTTATATTTAAAACGGCTGCAAAGGTAGATATTTAAAAGATAGAAAAAATTACCCTAGGGTAATTAATCCAAATTAGCACGAATCCTACTTAAAGATTGTGGAGTGATATCTAACCAAGAGGCTAAGTCTTTTTGAGGTAATCTTTGTATTAGATGTGGTGCATATTTTAAAAGGTGTAAATACTGTTCTCGTTTACTCATCCAAAAAATATCGGTATAATAAAAACAAGAAAATGTAAAGAAACGCTCCGAAACAATTCTACCCCAATTAGCTAATTCTAACGAGTTTTTAAATAGTTCTGCCAATTCTGTACGTTTTATAGACCAAAGCAAAACTTCTTCAGATGCTTCAAGAGCGAATGAAGCATTCTGTACCCTATCTAAAGATGGGGAAGAGAGTGCTACATCATTCTCCTGTGCAAAATAGAGCGTTGATTCTTTTCCAGCACGTTGAATGTAGCTACGAACTATTCCTTTTTCAACAATATAAAGGTAATAGTCTGGGGCATTTTCCTGAAGTATAATACTTTTCTTAGGGAAGCACTTCAATTCAAATAAAGGTTCTAAAGCTTCTAAAGAGTCTTTACTAAAAGAAAATAATTTCATCAATGTATCACGAACAGTCACAGCCTTGGGTATTAAAGTTTATCAGCAGTAAGAAAAGTATTAATTTGAGCTATTCTTTTGTTGTCTTTATCTCGTCCAAACAGAGATAAAATACGTTTTATTTCGCCTAAGGTTGGTACTTTCACATCAAGACCAGTAAGCTGAATAACATCAAATTCCTGAACTGTTACAAGTTTCCATTTTCCATTAGAGAAAACTTGTAAATCTCCTTGAACTTCTACCTCAATATCAGGAAATTTATACTGTCCAAAATGTGAGTGAAAAAGTCCATTATCTTTCATTGTAGGATTAACTACCAATTTTTCGGCCCAAATCTGCTCTAAATATATGGCATTGCTAGTTGTGGTAATTATATCAATATCGTGCGTTTTACCTATTGGAACACCCTGTAAGAGTAGAGCTGCACCACCTATAACATAATACCCACCCTCCAGTTGCTTTAGTTCAGGAGCCAATTTCTCTAGGGTTTTTATTATAACATCTTTCATTTTTTCTTTTATAACTTACGTAATCTTATTTAGATGAAAGCCGTATCAAGTTCCCAAGATAACAATAGCCCCTTGCGCGCACGCCCCCATCTATACTCTCCTACTACCCCATCTTTTCGTACTATTCGATGACACGGAATAATTATACTTATTGGATTTTTACCTACAGCAGTACCTACTGCACGAATAGCATTAGGTCTATCTATCATTTTAGCTATTTCGGAATACGATGTTAATACTCCCATTTGTAAAGTTAATAAAGCTCTCCACACATTAACTTGAAATTCCGTTCCATACAGACATAGTTTTAATGATAAATTGTTGATGGACAAAATATTACCATCCAATATTTTTTTATACTTATGCACTATATCATCTCTTCTTTGCAAAGGTAGCTGATGTTTATTATTAAATATATAAGACTCAAGAAATGCTTGTTCCGAAACGTCACAGAACTCTAGAGCTACCAAACCGTAGCTATTTTCTGCTAGAAAGATTTTACCAAGCTTACTAGGCATAAAGCTGTATACAACTGCATGGGCTTCACTTAGCGAATCAAATGAATTAAATGTCATCACTTCAATAAGACTGTTTCCTAGAGGTACCATTGGCAAATCCGATAGTAAATGTTGTTTCAAGTTCAATCTAGAGAGTAAATGAGTAACTCTATCAGTTGCTAACCCTGTATATTTTTGAAACAATAGCTGTTCATCTGTAGAGAGTGCTACTTTTTCATCATCTAATCTATTTAGAAGCTTCTCTACCACTTTATGTATATTCTGCATCAAACTTCTCATGTTTTTTACCTACCGAAATATAGTATATATTTTCTGCATACACCTTTAAATTTGAATATAATGATAGACTATACTATTTATATACTTGGGAGTTTATGCTTAAACTACTGAAAATAAAAAGACGGATTGTATGTAGTATATACAACCCGTCTTTTTCTAATTAATCTTAAACTATTTAATTCTCCAAAGACTGCCTTTAGCCGATTTTATTTCAACTAATTTGTCTTCTTGAACTAATTTATCTAATAAATCTTCGCATACAGGAAAAGTCTTTCCTGTAAGAATAGACATCTCTTTTAAATTGGTACTTCCAAACTTTTCTACAAGAGCCAACACATTTTCTTTATCGTAAGTTTTTAGTTTAGCCCCTTCGTTTAGTTTTTTAATTGCCTCTTCCAGCTGAATATACATTGTTGGAGCACTTAGTTCTGAATGCATATCTCGTTTATTTATAACGAAGAGTGTAGGAAATAAATCCACTCCCGCCTCTCTAGTCAACTTCAAGTCCTTATCAAATTCTGCTTTAGCAGAACCATCATTAAAAGCAGTCTTAAATTTTTCTAGATCTAAACCTACTGCTTTTGCTTCAGTTTCAATAACAGCCCAATTAGAAATATCTTTAGCTTCAACAAAAAGAGCTTCTCTTAATCGTCTTAATAACTTCATACCCTTCTCTTTGCTCTGCATTTCTGCTGCCTTAAAAGCTATCGAAGCTGGAAAAGAAGATTTTAATGGATTTTTCAACCATACATTACCATTCACTGGAACTCTTAAATCTTCGCTCACTTTATTCCACATATGAGCCATTTTACTAGGATCAGTAACCTCACCCTCGTAAGATTCCACACCAAATTCGGGCATCAGGCCTCCCATTCGCTCCTCTAATGTAAAATAATCTCCATACTCTAATTCTAACTTACGGAGATACCCGTCTAAGTTCCAACAGTAAGAACATATAGGATCTGAGAAATATACAATGTGTAGAGGTTTCTCTTTAGGTGTATTTAAAGCATTGTAGTTAACATCTGTTGTCCCACTACTAGGGATACTACAAAATCCACTTTCAGGATCGCAAACAAAACCTTTATTCTTTTCCATAAATTATTATCGTTATCAGCTTATTTCTATTTCTTATTAATAAACACCTTTACTGTTCTTTTTGTTCTGCTTATATGAAAAGAGAATTCATAAAATGAAATTTATTTTTCTTTTGATAATCAATTAAATAAAGAGGGCACCTTAAGGTGCCCTCTTTATTTATTATAGCTTTATTTTAGTTTTTCACTCCATATATAGAACCTGATTCTAATAAATTTCTATATCTAACCAAAGATTCTAAAAAATAGTAATCGGCATAAACCAATGGTTTATCAATTTCATTAATGTGTGGAATACTACCAACACTATGCATTAGTATAAAGTTAGCATTTTTACCTAGCTGTGCTCTATACTTATCAGAACCTAATACATGCAACATTTGAATTGCTTTCTCAGTATATAGTTTGTTTTTTGTTAATTCTCCTAACTCAAACAAACCCGAACATGTAATAGCTGCAGCCGATACATCTCTAAGGTTCTCTCCTTTAAACTTTACAGCATACGATTTTTCCTCAGGATTGTAACCTTCTTGCCCAACATTAAAATCCCATAGAGGTACTAAATCTTCAGGTAAGTTTTGAAGATACCAATCAGCCATTCTCTCTGAAGCTACTAAAAAATCTTTTTCACCAGTTTCTCTATACATCATTGCATAACCGTAAATAGCCCATGCCTGTCCTCTAGCCCAAACCGAGTTATCGCTATATCCCTGGCAAGTTGCTTGGTTTAATACCTCTCCCGTTTTGGGGTCGTAGTTTACAACATGATAGTTTGTATAATCGTCTCTAAACTGATTTTTAAGTGTGGTCTTCGCATGTGTTATTGCAATGTTCTTGTATTTATCATCTTTAGCTAATTTAGAACCTTGTGTTAGTAGTTCTAAGTTCATCATATTATCAATGATAACTGGATAAAACCACTCTACAGTATCATTCCATGCTTTACGATAATTCCATGACTTAATAGTTTCTGTGATGGGGCTATACCTAGAAGCTAAAGAAGAGGCACTAGTAATTAAAATAGAATCTTGTCCATCTTTCGGTGCTAATCTTTTAGCATTTCCATAGCTACAATACATCATAAATCCTAAATCATGATGACCAGTAAAATGCTTTAACACTTCCAATTGGTTTGTCCACTCTTCTGCATTTTTCAGCCAAAATTGATCTCCACTCAGCTCATAAAGATACCAAAGTGAACCTGGAAAGAATCCTGGGGTCCAGTCGTATATGCTTGTTACAACTAGCTTACCAGCATCGTTCATTGTTCTTGGATAATTATTTTTAGCTGGTTTACCTACATTATCCAACATCAATTTTGTTTGAGCTTCCGAGAATTCTATATTTTCTTTAATAAATTCTAGCTCTCTTTCTTTAGAGTTATCACATGCGCCTAAACAAAAGGCAAATAACATTAATAAGATAGCCAAAGGGCTCTTTGCATTAGTCATAGATTAGTATTTAATTTTAAATGTATATGTATCTTTCATTTTTTGCTCCTTTGCTTTAAAAGATATTTTATAAAGTTTTTCTCCCCAGAATTTAATAAATCTAGGATCATCTAATATCAATGGAACTATTTCTACATTAAACTGATTGTGATTATATAATAAAGAGATTCTATTACCATTTAACTCGTATAGTAACTCACCATCTTTTCCTTTAAAAAACTCTCCTACTGCTATAAAATTAATGATATTATTAGCTTTAAGTTCTAATAACTCAAATTGATCTTTTACAACCAACTCTTTAGTTTTAAAATCGTACGATCTATTCCAATATTTCACAGCTGCATCTTCTGGATATGCATTTGCAATATCTAAAGAGAATTTTTGTTGCTTAGAATTGGCAACCACTTGCTGTGCTTTATATTTTTTACCATTTTTCTGATCTACTCCATTAACTACTGGCAAGTTGTGATTTTTACTTTGCAGATTCCAAAGCTCATATCTCCTGCTGCTAAAAGTTTTTGCAGTATATGTACCTACACCAACATCTACTAATAGAGGGCTTCCGTCCACATATAAAAGGAAAGTGCCTACATCATTATGGTTATGGCTCTCATCATTGTGTCCACCTTTTGTTGCAAAAAAGGCACGCGAATTGGTTAAATAAAAGAATTGAGTTTCTGGATACCATACAGCCTTTTCATGCTTCAATTTTGCAGGAGTACGTTTAATATCCTCTCTAACAGTGAAAGAAGATAATGTATCAAAAAAATCTCTTGAAACTTTATACTTAAAGTATTGTTTTTGATTTAAATATGAGGCAAACTCCATCATTATTTGACTTTCTACAGCTTTCCCGTATCTATAAATATGATAGTAATTTAAGTTAGCTTTAGCTTCTGCATCGGCAAAATTAACCATCCATCCATCTCCAATATAGGTTTTCGCTATGTACTCTCCCATATCTTTTATTTGAGTATTGTCAAATATAGAGATTTTACCATCCGTAGCTAAATCTAATAAGTAAAGGTAGTCAAAAGCCTTACCTGCTGCATGTTGCCAATAGGATGGACCTTCTTCGCAAGCTCCATCTGACTTAATATAGTTAAAGAACTGATCAACAGATTTCATAGTTTTATAAACTACTTCCGATAATTTCTCTTTATCTGTAATTGTTAATAATGCTGTGGTTAAAACATTGCTATTACACCATGGATTCCAGTTATTTACTAACCCATTTGCACCTTTCCCAAAGCCAATCCACCAAAATTTTTCACCATCCATATACGGTTCGATGGTTTTCTTATTCAGCTCATACAAAATTCTTTGGCTTATTTCAGGCTCTACTTTATCAAACTCTGTTTTCAAAAAAAAGTTAGTCCAAGCCAATAGTGAACTTAACTCCCCTGATACTAAATCAATAATGTCGTATTTATGATTTGGCATTGGACTTCTAGAAGGTTGTACTACAAGATGTGCTGATAAAGACCAACTAGTCATTTCGCACAACATCATACTTCCATCTATAATTTGGTCTAAGAACCTACCCTTACCTTCTGCAAGTTCTGCTAATAGCAATTGCGATAATGTACGAATATTTGCATTAAATGTAGCCTCCATAGGGGTTCTAGAACCACTTCTCCTAAATTCAAGATAAGAGGTAAATGTTGTAACTTGCCACTTATAATCCAACAGTCTTTCTCCTGCTCGTATAAGATCATCCCTATACTCTCCGAACAGTTTATCCCACTCTTCTCTATCTGCATAGCTCGGAAAAGAGACCCATTGGGTTTCAGTTTGAATGGAAGATTCTACATCAACTATTGAGTATTTGTTTGTCAATAGCTTATTGTCCTTGGCGAAAATTGGAAAAAGGAGAAATAAGCTCAATGTAAAGGCTAAAATTTTTCTCATGTGTTAGTATTAGTTAGTTTATTTAAAAGGTTAAATAACAAACATAATATTAAATTTCATATCGTGAAAGCTCTTTATAAATAAAGGCTACAAGAATATTTTCTTGTAGCCTTTATCATTTATTTTATTGGGTAGTTAATTA